>CAVGZD010000004.1:0-54636 GCA_963633805.1 Lachnospiraceae bacterium
ATTTCATCATAGAAGACCTCAAAATCCTATTTACAGAAAAACTTTCACAGACTCTGTGATGGTGTTGCTGAATGGATAAATACTTTACCCCGTAAAATTTTGGGTTATGCCACTCCCCTTGAATTATATGAACAGCAACTTTTATTATGTTCATAATTTTTTTGTGTTTTTGTTCATTTAGGCTTGACAATCTTCAAAATTTTTCGAAAAAATATCTATTGCAGTCCCGGCGTCCTGCCCTGCGATCACAAATCATCCTCAAAAAAATCAAAACGGGCAAGCCCTCGGCATACGAAGTCCTGCCCGCTTCAATCATCCTGATTCATTTCTGAAAGCCGATCAGAGAACCTTGTTCAGGAAATCCTGTGTTCTCTTATTCTGCGGATTGCCGAACACCTCTTCCGGTGTCCCCTGCTCCACGATGTAGCCGCCATCCATGAAGATCACGCGGTTTGCAACCTCTCGCGCAAAGCCCATCTCATGGGTCACGACAATCATCGTCATGCCATCCGCCGCCAGCTTTTTCATAACCTCCAGCACCTCGCCGACCATCTCAGGGTCGAGCGCGGAGGTTGGCTCGTCAAAAAGCATAATATCAGGCTGCATAGCCAATGCTCGCGCAATCGCCACGCGCTGCTGCTGCCCGCCGGAAAGATTCGCGGGAAATTCCGCCGCCTTCTCCTCCAAGCCAACTGCCGCAAGCAGAGTTTTCGCCGTCCGCTGCGCCTCCTCCTTGGACATCTTCTTCCGATCCACGGGTGCCAGCATGATATTTTCCATAACATTCAGATGGGGGAATAGGTTAAACTGCTGGAACACCATACCGATGTTCTCTCTCACCTTATTGATATTGCATTTTGAATCTGTCAAATCATTATCATCAACAATAACAGTACCCGCAGTCGTTTCTTCCAGACGGTTCAGACAGCGCAAAAACGTCGACTTGCCGGAACCGGAAGGACCAATCAGGCAAACAACCTCTCCTTCTTTGACCTCCAGATCGATCCCCTTGAGGACCTCCAGGCTGCCAAAACTTTTCTTTAACTGCTCTACTTTTACCTTGATCATTTATTTGACAACCTCCCTTCGACGATCCGGAAAATTTTCGTCAGCACAACCACAACAACGTAATACATCACCGCAACGATGGCATACGTCTTAAAGCTCTCATAATTTCTCGCCACAATCAGCTGCCCCTGACGCATCAGCTCCATACAGCCGATCGCAGAGAGGATAGAGGTATCCTTCAGCGTGATGATGAACTGATTCAGCACAGAGGGGATCACGATCCGAATCGCCTGCGGCAGGATGATCTTTCGCATCGCTACGCTGTAAGGCAGACCCAAGCTGCGCGCCGCCTCCATCTGTCCCTTATTGACCGCAGCAATACCGCTTCTGAAAATCTCGGAAAGGTACGCGCCGGCATTCAGACAGAGGATCAGAATCGCCGCACGGAAGGGCGAAATCCGAATCCCGAATGCCATCGCCACGCCGAAATACAGAAACATCGCCTGCACCATCAGCGGTGTGCCGCGGATAATGCTCAGATAGATGCCCGAAATCCAGTTCAAAGGCTTAATGGCGGAAATGCTGAACAGGCAGGAGATCATACCAACGATCATTGCCAAAATCAGAGAAAAAATCGTCATTTGCAGTGTCAGACTCAGGCCCATCATCAACTGAGGCATACACTGTCCCACATACTCAAAAAAACTACTCATAAGGCACTGCTCCTTAAGGAATTATTCCTGGATGTATTTGTCCAGAATTTCCTGATATTTGCCATTTTCTTTCAGGTTAGCAAGACCTGTGTTGAACATTTCCAGCAGTTCTGCGTTCTGACCCTTGCTAACCGCAAAACCGTAGGAGCTGCCTTTTTCCTTCTCTGTAACCATCTTCAAACCGTTGCCCTGAGAGATGCCATAGCCCATAACGGGGTAATCCTCGAAGCAAGCTACGGAGTTGCCTACAACAACGTCCATGCACATTGCGCTGGAATCATCGAATACAACGGTTTCGAAGCCATACTGATCCTTGATGGATTCTGCGAAGGTCATGCCTTCCGTGCCTCTCTTAACCGCAACCTTCTGACCTGCCAGACCGTCATAGCCGGTCAGTGTGTCATTTGTTGCCGCAACGCCCATTACCACGCCGGATTCAAAATAAGGCTCGGAGAAATCAAATTTTTCTGCTCTTTCCTCCGTGATGGACATACCTGCGATTACGCCGTCAGCCTGCTTTGCTTCCAGCGCCTGCACTGCCGCATCAAAGCCCAGAGGCTGCAGGTCATACTTGAAATTCTGATCTTCCGCAATGGCTGCCAGCAGCTCAATGTCGATACCAACATAGTTGCCGGATGCATCCTGGAATTCGAAGGGTGCAAAGGTTGTATCCGTTGCGATGATATAGGTCTTGCCCTCTGCATCCGCACCGTCAGCCGCATCTGCGGGCGCATCATTGCTGCCGCAAGCCGCAAGGCTGAAGACCATTGCCGTTGCCAGTGTCATTGCTGCAAATTTCTTGAATAAACTCATTTTCCTTTTCCTCCTTTTTTGTACTCCCACGCTTCATGAATCTATGAAAATATCGGCAAATTTTCGCCTATTATTGATGGGCTGCCTCTGTACGATCCTCCCGGAGCATCGCCACAAGAGAGCTACTGCCCAGTCGATCCGCTCCGGCTTCCAGAAAAGCCTGTGCATCGGCAGGGCTTTGGATGCCGCCTGCCGCCTTGATCTTAGTATTTCCCGTTATATGCTTTTTGAACAGGCAAATATCCGCGAGCGTTGCCCCGCCCCTGGAGAAGCCTGTACTGGTTTTGATAAAATCCGCGCACGAACGGCTGACAACATCGCAAAGAGCAATTTTTTCCTCCTCCGTCAGCAGACAGGTCTCCACGATCACCTTGAGTATCCTGCCGCCGCAGACCTCAGATACCGCATCGATCTCCCGCAGGATATCGTCGTAGCGACCTTCCTTCGCCCAGCCGATATGGATGACCATATCCAACTCCGACGCGCCGTCCTCGACCGCCTGCGCCGCCTCAAAGACCTTCACCGCCGTATTCTGATAGCCGTTCGGAAAGCCAATCACGGTACAGATGGGAATGCGCCCCGCCGCAAACGCAGCCGCTTCTTTGACGAAGCAGGGCGGGATGCAGACCGAAGCCGTTCCGTTTTCTATGCCTTCTGTACATAAATCGCGAATCTGACTCCACTGCGCCTCCGGCTTCAAAAGCGTGTGGTCGATCGCAGCAAGGATCCTTTGCTTATCCATGCACTCTGCCCCCTTCTTTCACCAAACCTATAAAAGTATACCATAAAAATGTCCGCATGACAATGCTGCATTTTTTATGAATTACAAATGTTTTTTCTATAGATCAGGCATTTTCATAAATTTTTTGAATGATACCGGCACATTGCATGCCAAAAAATATAGATTTTTTCTATAGAAATTCTGTATATCTCTGCTAAAAGGCGACACGCAAAATTTTCTCAAAACGAAACAAAATGCCCAAAAACGACATAACTATAGCCTTTCCGATCTTTTTTGTAAAATAGAAAGAAAAATTTACCATCCCGCTCAGCCGCGTATTTTTCGTCTCATCCGCAACGATCCGTCACCAAAAATTCACTGCATCGCGCTATTTTTTGCTTCGTCTATGCAGGCAGAAAAAATTTGTGAAAATCTCATAAAAATTCAAGCAAACAAGAAAAGCCCCCATCGCGATCATGCCACAATGGGAGCTTCCGCATACGGAATTATTCAGCCGCAGGTGCTTCCTCTGCTGCAGGTGCTTCCTCCGCAGGAGCATCTGCCTGTCTCTTGGAAAGGCTGATCTTCTTCTGCTCCGGATTTACCTCCAGAACCTTCACCTTGATGATCTCGCCAACCTTCAGCTCATCCTCGGGCTTTACAACATGCTTGTTTGCGATCTGAGAGATATGAACCAGACCATCTACGCCGGGCTCCAGCTCAACAAATGCGCCGAAGGGCACCATGCGAACAACCTTGCCCTCTACGATAGAGCCAACGGGATATTTATCAACAGCCAGCTTCCAAGGATTTCTGCTTGCATCCTTCAGAGACAGGCTGATCTTGCCCTTTTCCTTATCCACATCCAGAACGAATACGTCCACTTCCTGACCTTCCTTGAGAACCTCTCTAGGGTTGGAGATTCTGCCCCAGCTCATCTCGGAGATATGGATCAGACCGTCAACGCCGCCCAGATCAACAAATGCGCCGAAGTCTGTCAGTCTGGATACTGTGCCGTGGATCTGTGTGCCGGGTGCGATGGTTTCGAACAGAGCCGCTCTCTTTGCAGCGATCTCCTGCTCTACCAGAGCCTTTCTGCCGCCGATGATGCGACGCTTTACGCGATCCATCTCGATGATGTTGAATTCCAGCTCCTGACCCTTGAATACGCTCAGATCCTCGATAAATCTATTGGAAACCTGAGAGGAGGGGATGAATACTCTTACGCCGTTTACAATCGCGATCAGACCGCCCTTAACAACATCCGTAACTGTGCCTGTCACAACTGTTTTATCGTTAAATGCCGCTTCAATGTCCTCCATGCCCTTCTGTTCCTCAATGCGCTTTCTGGACAGCAGCACATTGCCGTCACCGTCATTGACGCGCACAACGAATACCTCGATCTCATCGCCGGGCTGAACAACCTTGCTGGGCACAACTGTTGTATCTCTGCTGAATTCGCCTCTGGGGATCACACCGTCAGATTTGAAGCCGAGATTTACGGAAACCTCTTCGCCCACTACCTGAATGACTGTGCCTTTGACAACATCTCCGGTATGCAGGGTCACGAGGGAATCCTCCAACATCTGCTCAAAGCTCACTTCATCAACGTTTACATTTTCAATTTCGCTCATAGTAACAACTACCTCCTTAATTATTGCGGGCGGTGTAGACGCACCCGCAGTCACGCCTATTTTATCATCCCTCGAAAAATTTTTCAACACTAAATCGCAAATTGTTTCAATATGGATGGTATTTTCACAATTTTTTTTACAAATTTCCACCAATTTTTGTGTATTTGAGCTTTTTTTGTCGCCAATGACGATCATTTTGTCCACGCTTTTGGAGAGCTTTTCGGCTTCCTTCTGCCTTGTTTCGGTCGCGGAGCAGATGGTCGGGGAGATGCTCAGCGTTGCGCCCCTATCCTGCAAAATCCGCACGATATCGTCAAATTTGCTCTGGCGGAAGGTCGTCTGCACCACCAAGGCATAGTCTTTTTCGGGATCCAGCGCCGCCTCCTGCGCCTCCTGCGGGCTGTTCAGGATCAGGGCGGAATTGCCGCACCAGCCGTTGATGCCGATGACCTCCGGGTGCGTGCCGTCCCCCGCGATGATGACGGATTTTCCGTCCTCCCATGCATCCCGCACGATATTATGTATTTTTTTCACAAAGGGGCAAGTGCCGTCTACGGCTGTCAGCCCCTTTTCCTCCAGCTTGTCATACAATTCCTTGCCGACCCCGTGCGAACGAATCAGCACCGTCCCGCCGTCGATGCCCTCCAAGCTGTCAATCACGCGCAGCCCCTTCGCCTCCAAGTCCTTCGTTACCTCTTTATTATGAATCAGCGGACCGTAGGAATACAACGCCCCGCCCTGATTTTTCTCGATTTCTGCATACGCCATCTCAATGGCGCGCTCCACGCCGAAGCAAAAGCCCGCCGATTTCGCCAGCCTGACCTCGCTCATTCCTTCACCTTCATTTCCTCAATTTTACTCATAATCGTATGCGTAATTTCGCCCATCAATTCCGTTGTCAGCCTTTGGTCGCGGAATTCATCCAGCGTCATGGGCTCGCCGTAGTGTATCGTGATCTTGCCGCGGAAGCGATACTTCCCGCTGATGGCGCAGGGAATGACGGGCGCATTGCCCTTCATCGCAAAGAGTGCCACGCCGGCTTTTGCCGTAACCTCCTCGCCCTCCTTGACGCGCCTGCCCTCCGCAAAAATGCCGAGAATTTCGCCATCCTTCAATACATTCAGAGCCGTGCGGACTGCCTTCATATCCATCGCCGCCTGCCTGTCCACCGGGAACACCCGCACCTGCCGCAGCGCCCAAGCCAATATTTTATTGCGGAAAAGCTCCTTTTTGCCGATATAGCGCGGCAGCCTGTCCAGATAAATCGCCGCGGAAAGCGGGTCATAATTGCTGTAATGATTGCAGCACAGAATGGCGCAGCCCTCCTTAGGGATATTCTCCTTGCCGATGATCTCCACGCGGAACATGATCGCATACCAGATTTTCAGCAGAAAAATCGCAAGGTAATAAAACCAAGATTCCTTCTTTTCCATATCACTTCACCCTCTCCGCAACAATATCCAAAATCGCCCGCACGACCGCCTCGATATCCATGCCCGTTGTATCCAGAACCACAGCGTCCTCCGCCTTTCTCAACGGGCTGTGCTCCCGATGCATATCGTTGTAATCCCGCCGGAGGATCATTTCCTTGATCTCTTCGAAATCCGCTTTCTCGCCCTTCTCCTGCAGCTCTCCCATGCGGCGTTTAGCGCGTTCCTCCGCGCTGGCGTCCAGATAAATTTTGACCTCCGCCTGCGGCAGAACGACCGTCCCGATATCCCGACCGTCCATAATGACCGACTGCTCCTGCGCCATCGCTTGCTGCAGGGCAACCATCCGCTCTCTGACCTGCCGATATGCCCCCACGATGGACGCGCCCCTGCCGATCTCCGGCGTGCGGATCTGTTTCGTTACATCCACTTCATTCAGGAAGATGCGCTGACCGCCCTCCTCCGGGACGATGCGCATATGCAGCCCATCCAGCCCGGCGACCACAGCCCTCTCATCCTCCAGATCAATCCGCTCCTGCGCGCAATGCAGCGCGACCGCGCGGTACATCGCCCCGGTATCCACATAGACAATCCCCAGCCTTGCTGCGACCAGCTTCGCCGCCGTGCTCTTGCCCGAACCCGCAGGCCCGTCTATCGCAATCGAAAATCTTTTCATTTCGCATCCTCCTGATTCTGACAAACAAATTCCCCCGCGGTATAGCCTGTAGAAAAGGCAATTTGCAGATTGAAGCCGCCCGTGTAGGCGTCCACATCCAGCACCTCTCCCGCGAAATGCAACCCCTTCACCAGTCGGCTCTCCATCGTTGAGGGGTCGATCTCGTCCACCTCCACGCCGCCGCAGGTCACGACCGCCTCGTTATAGCCCGTTGTGCCCGTGATCGTCAGCGGTAGAGCTTTCAGCAGTGAAGCCAGACGCTTGCGCTCCTCTTTTGTGATGCCGTTGACCTTTTTTGTCGGGTCAATCCCACTCAATTCCACAAGAACCGGGATCAGCTTCTGCGGCAGCAGATCATCCAGCGCATTTGCAAAATTCCGATTGGCATATTTCGCAAAATCGCGCAGCAGCCGCGCATCCAGCTTCTTTTCATCCATCGCGGGCTTCAGGTCGATATACAGCCGATAGCCCTGCTCAATCGTCAGCAGGATATGCCTGCTCGCGCTGAGGATGACCGGACCGGACACGCCAAAATGCGTGAACAGCATCTCCCCGAAGTCGCGATAGACCTTCTTCCCCTTGCCGTCCCTGATGGTGATTTCGATATTGCGCAGGCTCAGCCCCATCAGGGCATGGCTCCATTCCTCCGCCGTTTTCAGCGGCACGAGCGAGGGATATAGCTTCGTTACATGATGCCCCGCCGCCTTGGCGAAGCGGTATCCATCGCCGGTAGAGCCTGTCGCGGGGTAGGATAGCCCGCCCGTGCAGATGATCACGCCATCCGCGCGTTCCTCCCTGCCGTTTTTCAGGCGAATACCCGCCGCACAGCCGTTTTCTATCAGAATTTGCTCCACAGGGCTTTCCAGATGCAGCCGCACATGATTCTGCTTCACATATTTTTCCAGCGCCAGCACCACGTCCAGCGAGCGATCCGAAACGGGGAACACGCGCCTGCCGCGCTCCACCTTCAGCTCCAGCTCCAAGCCGCGGAAAAATTCCTGCAGGGCGGCGCTGTCCAGCTGATAGAACGCGCTGTAGAGAAAATACGGGTTGCCGGGGATATTATCCAGCAGCCCCTCCACGTCGCTGTCGTTCGTCACATTGCAGCGACCTTTGCCCGTGATCAGCAGCTTTTTGCCGATGCGGTTATTTTTCTCATATAAATGGACCTCATGCCCCTTTTCCGCCGCACGCCCCGCCGCCATCAGCCCTGCCGCGCCCGCGCCGACTACGATTACCTTCTTTTTCATATCATTCATTCCTCTTGAAAAGCTCCGCCATCTCCAGATGCGCCTTGTCGTTAAGCGTCATCAAAAGCCTGCGCCCATCCTCCATCACATCCAGCATGGTGATCGAGGTGTTTGTCATCCATGTCTGGCGATAAAAATCATCGCCCATGCCGAGCAGACCGACCAGCATCACCCGCAGCAGACCGCCATGGGAAATGATGGCAACATTCTGCCCGCGATGCCTTTTTTCCAGTATATCAAAGCCCTCCAGCGCGCGCTTCATGGCGTTCTGGAAGGAGCCTTCGCCGGGGACGGGGTGCGCAAAGGGATTCGCAAAAAAATCCGTGTACGCCCTGCCGAATTTTTCCGACAGCTCCGCGATAGTATGTCCTTCCCATTCCCCGAAATTGATCTCCTGAAAATGCGCATCCCGCATCAGCTCCAAGCCGTGCGAACGCGCGACCGGCTCCGCCGTCGCCACCGCCCGATCCAGCGGGGATACATAAACCGCATCCAGCGGCAGATATTTGAAGCGTTCGCCCAAAAGATAGGCCTGCTCCTGGCCGCTCTCGTTCAGCTGAATGTTCGTGCAGCCCTGATAGCGTCCCTGCTTGTTCCAATCCGTCTCCCCGTGGCGGATGAGGTAAAATCTGGTTTTATTCTGTTCCATGAGGCACTTCCTCCCGTTATTCTTTCTGTCCTAAAGAACCATTATACGGGATAGTCGCGCATCTTGCAAGATGGGTCTGCGCTTCCCCGCTGCTGCCCCATGCAATTTCTGCCGGAATCGTCCATATTTTCTTTGATTTTATATATTGTATACCACAAAAGCTAGCGATCCCCGGCGTATCTCTCCCCCATCGGACATTTTTCGCCAAGGCACAACAAAAGCCCCTAGAAATCATAGCATCTCTAGGGGCTGCTTTGCATCAAGGATTAGTCAACCTTGATGATCGTCTTCTTGTTGTAAGCACCGCAAGCCTTGCAAACCTGATGAGGAACCATCAGCTCGCCGCATTTGCTGCATTTTACCAAGCTGGGTGTTGCGATCTTCCAGCTCTGTGCTTTTCTCTTGTCTCTTTTGGACTTAGACACTCTACCTTTGGGTACAGCCATTTCTACACCTCCTCGTCATTGAAAAGAGCCCTCAAACTTTCGAACCTGGGATCTCTCTCAGTCATATCGCAGCCGCAATCGCCCTGATTCAGATCCCTGCCGCAGACAGGACAGAGACCCTTGCAGTCCTCCCTACAAAGCACCTTCATAGGAAGCGCTCCAACGATACCTCTTTTCACAAAATCCGCAAGATCGATCTGATCTCCCGTAAAAGTTTCTGTCTCTTCGATTTCTCTGCCTGTATGAGCAAAACGTTCCTTAATGTCGAAGCAAATCTCTTTTCTGACGGGCGCAAGGCAACGGGCGCAGCTGAGCAAAAGCGCCGTTCTTCCCTCTGC
The DNA here is from genome assembly GCA_963633805.1 of Lachnospiraceae bacterium. Taxonomy (GTDB): domain Bacteria; phylum Bacillota; class Clostridia; order Lachnospirales; family Anaerotignaceae; genus Anaerotignum_A. The sequence goes on from CAVGZD010000004.1 coordinate 9,679, forward strand.
ATCCAATATGAAAACGCCATCTTCGTTCTTAAGAGTTCCCTCAATCCTTACAGGCTCTACAAATTCCACAACGTCGGGAATATCCGCAGATGCCGTCATCTGTTCGGTCAGATCAACAGGCAGGGTCACCCCGTCCCGATGAAACAAGCCCCCAACTTCCAGCACCATAGAAAACACCCCCATAGCAATTCATAGATTGCCTTAAACAGTCGTACTAAGACAGTATACAGAAGCAATTCTTATTTGTCAAGAAGTTCCTTCGTATCTCTTGCAATTACCAGTTCTTCGTTTGTGGGGATTACAAATACTCTGACTCTGGAGTCGGGTGCGGAAATTTCCATCGCCTTGCCTCTCAGGGAGTTGTTGTAGGAGTCGATGTGTACGCCCAAGAAGCCCAGATAGTCGCAGATTGCGCGTCTGGTCGTACCGGAGTTTTCGCCCAGACCTGCCGTAAATACGATCGCATCCACGCCATTCATTGCAGCTGCGTATGCGCCGACTCTCTTTGCTACCTTGTATGCAAATACATCCAGAGCTGTGCCCGCTCTGTCATTGCCGTGCTCTGCAGCTTCCTCGATATCGCGGAAGTCGGAGGATACGCCGGACAGACCCAGCACGCCGGATTTCTTGTTCAGGATTTCGTCCATCTGGTCAACCGTCAGGTTTTCCTTCTTCATGATGTAGGTAACAGCCGCAACGTCAACGTCGCCCGCTCTTGTACCCATTACCAGACCCTCCAAAGGCGTGAAGCCCATGGTCGTATCGATGGATTTGCCGTATCTTACCGCGCAGACAGAGCCGCCGTTGCCCAGATGGCAGGAGATGGTCTTTGTCTGGTCGTAAGGTCTGTCCATCATCTTGCAAACTTCCTCGGAAACAAATCTGTGGGATGTGCCGTGGAAGCCGTATCTTCTTACTTTGTACTTTTCATAATACTCGTAGGGCAGAGCATACATATAAGCTCTCTCGGGCATGGTCTGATGAAACGCCGTATCGAATACCGCTACCTGAGGTACGCCGGGCATGATCTTTTCGCAAGCATGGATACCGATCAGGTTTGCGGGGTTATGCAGGGGCGCAAGGTCGCAGCATTTTTCGATTGCCTCGATAACCTCGGGCGTGATTACTACGGAATTTGCGAAATATTCGCCGCCATGCACCACGCGATGACCAACTGCATTGATCTCGTTCATGGATTTTACAACGCCGTATTCGGGGTTTGTCAATGCATCGAGAACCATTTTTACGGATATGCTGTGATCCTCCTGATAATCGTCGAAAATAACGGCATCCTTGCCGGCGGGCTGATGTTTCAGTCTGGAGCCTTCGATACCGATTCTTTCGCACAGGCCCTTTGCCAGTACGGTTTCTGTGTCCATGTCGATCAGCTGATACTTCAGGGAAGAGCTGCCGCAATTGAGTACAAGAACTTTCATTTTTTTCTCTCCTTTTCGTTGTATACAAAATATGTTTCAAAGACCTTGGGGAATGTCATGAAGACCTTGGGGGCTTTGCCCCCAAAGGGTTTATGCCTTTGTAGCAGACCTTGGGGGCTTTGCCCCCAACTCCCCCACAAGGGCATTCTGCCCTTGACCCTTTTTTTGCAGCAAAATTGCATTTTGCTGCGGTGGCGGGGGCAGGAAATCGATACACCCCAAGGTTTTTCATGCCTTTATAATAGACTCAACCCAATTATTACCCCCGCAGGGGCGTGAAACGCCCCTGCAAATGGGGGTTCTAGGGGAATCATTCCCCTAGCAGGGGTTTGGGGGCAGCGCCCCCAAGGTCTTCATTCCCCCTAGCAGGGGTTTGGGGGCAGCACCCCCAAGATCTTTTATTTCCCCATTACCTGTGCCTGTACGCTCGTCAGCGCAACGACCGCAACGATATCATTTGCGGAGCAGCCTCTGGACAGGTCGTTCACGGGCTTTGCGATACCCTGCAATACAGGACCGAATGCCTCGGCATGGCCGAAACGCTGTACCAGCTTATAGCCGATGTTGCCTGCGTCGATATCAGGGAATATCAGTACGTTTGCCTTGCCGGCTACTGTGGAATTGGGTGCTTTCAGCTCGCCAACCTCTTTTACGATAGCCGCATCCAGCTGAATTTCGCCATCCAGCTTCAGATTGGGATATTTCTCCTTCGCGATCTTCACCGCATCTACGACCTTTGTTACGTCGGCATGCTTTGCGGAGCCCATTGTAGAATGGCTCAGCATTGCAACTCTTGCTTCCTTGCCCACGAATGCTTCGTAGGACTTTGCGGAGTCTCCCGCGATGCAAGCCAGCTCTGCGGGGTTGGGATTCTGATTCAGTGCGCAGTCTGCAAACAGCAGGATGCCGTCATCGCCGTATTCGGGCGTTTTTGTTACCATGATGAAGAAGGAAGATACCAGCTCTGTGCCGGGTGCAGTCTTGAGGATCTGCAATGCGGGACGCAGGGTATCTGCTGTGGAGTGGATCGCACCGGAGACCATGCCGTCCGCAACGCCAGCCTTTACCAGCATAACGCCCATAAACAGCGCGTCATCCAGAAGCAGCTTTCTTGCTTCCTCCAGCGTCATGCCCTTGCTCTTTCTTGCCTCTGCCAGAGCCGCAACCATCTCGTCCATTCTCTCATACTTTTCGGGATCGACGAAGATCGCCTTGGAAACATCAAAAGAGCCCGCTGCCTCCATGATCTTTTCCTTGTTGCCGATCAGCACGATATCCGCCAGCTCATCTCTGAGGCATTCAGCCGCAGCCTCCAGATTTCTTTTCTCATAGGATTCCGGCAGAACGATGATCTTCTTATCTGCCTTTGCCTTTGCCTTCATTGTGCTTAAAAAATCCATTGGAAAAACCTCCTGTTTCTTTATAATGAAGTGTCATTACCTTCGATACGCGCTCGCCCGCAAAGGGCGGACAAGCAAACCACCATCTATTATAATCAAAACGCAGCCCCGGTACAAGGGTATCGGGGAAAAAAATAGCATTTTTTTGCAAAAGCAAGTCCGATCCTGCCGACGCCCTCCTGCTTCGCGATAAATCACGCTCCCCGCTTACGATGCCTCATCCAGCACGGGAAATTCCATAAAAAACGTCGTTCCCATATATTCCCGGCTCTCGATGCGGATGCTGCCGCCCAGCGACGCCACCGCCGCGTGCACCACGTCCAGCCCGACCCCGCGCCCGGAAAAAAGCGTCGCGCTGCTTTTTGTCGTAAAGCCGGGGCGCAGCAGAAAGCTGAATATCTCGCTGTCCTCGTATTCCTCCTCCGGTTTGGTCAGAAGCCCCTTTTCCTTTGCTTTTTCTATGATTTGATGCCGATTCAGTCCGCGCCCGTCATCGCGGAAGGTGACGAAAACGCGCTGTCCCGCCTTCTGAATCTCCACGGAAATCAGTCCGACCGGCGTTTTCCCCATCATCTCCCGATCCGCGACCGTTTCCAGACCATGATCCATGCTGTTTTTCATCATCTGCAGCACCGCCATGGATATCTTGTCATAAATATCCCGCGGCACCTCCGTCCCCGCACCGGAGACCTTCACCATAAATTCCTTTTTCAGCTCCCGCCCCATCACGGTCGCCAGACGCTCCATCTGCGGGATCAGCGCGCTGAAATCCGTGTAAGGGATGCGCTGCTTGCCTTTTCTGGTATACGCAATCTGATAGCTGGGACCCTCCGGTTCGTTTTCGCTGTCCACATGCGCCAGAAAATTCTTGATGCGGCGCACCACAGCCCAGCCGAAATCCGTCACCTCATCCTCCGTCTCCATGCGGCGCAGCTCCCGCTTCAGATAGCCCGAAACCATGCGCAAAAGCTGTAGGATGGTCTCCAAGTCCTTCTCCGCCGGCGCGGACTCCTCCCGCAGATAGGAAAACAAATCCTCCGCGCTGTGCGCCGTCTCCGAGATGGCAGGATAGCCCATCATGGACGCAGAGCCCTTGATCCCATGCAGGGTGCGAAAAAGCCGGTCTACCTCCTCCTGCGTGATCTCAATCTTCTCCAATTTCGCCTTGGATTCAATAAATTCATCCAACTTATCTATGTTCTTCCAGGTCTCCTCCAGAAAAAGCTCCTGCAGGAAATCCGGATTTTTTGCAAACCTCTCCACCTTATCATCCTCTTATCCAAATATCGTATTACAAGTATATCCCGAAAATAGAAATTTTTCCAGATGATTTTACTAAAAAAATCAGAAAAAATATGGTATAATTTCTGCAGAGCATACTTTGTCCGGGGACAACCCCGATCATCAAAATACGAATTGCAAAAAGAAAGGACGGATGAGATGAAAACACTGGGTATCATCGCGGAATATAACCCCTTCCACAAGGGTCACGCATACATGATCGAAGAAGCAAAGAAAAAATCGGGCGCAGAGCGCGTCATTGTCGTGATGAGCGGCAGCTTCGTCCAGCGGGGCGAGCCAGCCATGTTCGATAAATGGACGCGCACCCAAGCCGCCCTGCAAAATGGCGCAGACCTCGTTCTGGAGCTGCCCTTCCCCTTCGCCGCCGCAAATGCGGAGACCTTCGCCGCAGGGGCTGTGCGCAGCCTGCAGGAGAGCGGCATCGTGGATATTCTCTGCTTCGGCTCGGAAAATGCCGAGCTGCCCGCATTGCAGGAGGCGGCGCGGCTGATGCTCAATGAAACGGAGGAATTTCAGCGGCTTTTGAAGGCGCATCTGGATGAGGGGCTGTCCTATCCCGCCGCGCGGGCAAAGGCATTGGAGACTGTCTCCAAGATCAACAGCGAAATCCTCTCCGCGCCCAATCATATCCTCGCGCTGGAATATCTCAAGGCACTGGAACGCTATAGCTGCACCCTTGAGCCTATGGCCATCCCCCGCAAGGGCGATTATCACAGCCCGGAGCTTGCGCAGGAGCAGGGCTTTGCCTCTGCCGCCGCCATCCGCAGGGCGATCGCGGAGGGGCGCACGGAGGAAGCCTTCGCCCAACTGCCGGAAAATACGCAGGAGCTCTACAAAAAAGCCCTCTCCTTGGGCACTGCCCCCATCTCCTGGGATGGGCTGACCGCCGCACTCAATTATAAGCTGCGGGTGCAGTCCGCAGAGGATGTCCGCAGCATTTTCGAGGTAACGGAGGGGCTGGAAAACCGCATTCTGCGCTCCATCGATACCTGCTACAGCTTCGAGGAAATCGTCGATTTCATCAAAACAAAACGCTATACCCGCACGAAAATCCAGCGCATCCTGCTGCATCTGCTGCTGGATCTGCGTGAGCAGGAGGTCAGCTATTATCTGAACCAGCTGCATCTGCCCTATATCCGCGTGCTGGGCTTCCAGAAGGAAAAATCCGATATTCTCGCCGATCTGACGGACGCGGCAAAATGCCCCGTGCTGACGAATCTGAAAAAAGCTCCGGAAATTTTGAGCGAGGATGGGCTGGCGCTGCTCGCGCTGGAAAAAACCGCCACAGACCTGCATACGCTTGCCTATCCGAATGCGGCTTATCGCGCCCCGAATCAGGATTTTACCAATCCGCTGGTGATTATTTGAGCTTGCGGGAGAAAAGGGCACTGCAAATTAAAATATGATGGAGGGATATCATTGAGTATATGCACCTTTATTGCCTCGGATCAGCCTTTGATGGAGGTCGCTCCGCTTCGGGAGTATCCGCTTGAAATCAATATCGATGACGGCACAATATACGATGGCGGCACAGACGATAATTATTTTCTGTATTCCTTTGCAGATGTTCAGGATTATACCGACAAGAAATACGGTGTCTATCTGGAATGGCTTTATGCAGAGGGTCGCGCGAAACAGATCGTGGAATATATCAAAAATGCCCTGCGGAATACTACATCCGTAGAGCTTTGGCATGTGTGGCTGACAGGCTGTTATTGCGAATATGAGGATAGCCCGATCATCCATCGGCAAACCATCTGCGTCGATGAACTCAGCGCACAGCACATTCAGGAAATAGATGCGGCGGAAGTCTGGAATACGCCCGATCGAATGTACCCGGGCAGACCATCCTTCTATTGCTTGGAAATCAAACGATGCTGACAAAGCAATGCGCCGCAGGCAAGGACGCGGCAAAGCGGAATTTTTTTTGGGGGGGCAGGCAAAAGGATGCGGTGCAGCGACCGGTATCCCGAAGCGGGTAGCATGCTATAGCGTTTCCCCCGTGGCATGAAAGCCCAAAACAGGCATAGAATAAGAGCATAGCACGTTTCGTGAGGTATCCCATGAAAAAAACGACTTTGCTGCTCTGCTTCTGTGTCTGTTTTTTCATTTACGCGCTGCTGCGCTATCCCGCCGCCATGCTGGCGGCATCTGCGCAGAGCATTCAGCTTTGGCTGACGAAGGTTTTCCCCTCGCTCTTCCCCTTTTTGGCGGCATGTGGGCTTTTGCTGCGCATCGGCGCGGCGGAGCGGATGGGCGTTCTGTGCCGCCCCATCATGAAGCCGCTGTTCGGCTTGAGCGGGATCGCCGCCTTCCCCTTCGCGCTGGGGCTGCTCTCGGGCTATCCCGCCGGGGCAAAGATCACCGCCATGCTCTACGAAAAGGGGCTGATCTCCACGGAAGAAGCCCGGCACATCCTTGTTTTTTCCAACAACGCCGGGCCTTTGTTCCTCATCGGCACGATCGGCACGGGCTTTTTCGGCATTCCCGCCTTTGGCTATCTGCTGCTGCTCTCCTCGGTTTTGGGCGCGATCACAGCGGGCATTTTATGGCATCTGCGCGCGAAAAACCGCCCTGCTCCCGCCGCAGACTACCCTTCCGCCGCTGCATCCTCCCCCTCGGACGCGCTTTCTGCCGCCGTCAGCGATGCTCTGGGGACGATCCTGCAAATCGGCGGCTATCTCATCCTGTTCGGGGCATTTTCGGAGGGGATGCGGCAGGTCGGCTGCTTCGAGCTGCTCTCGCGCCTGCTCTTTTTCCTGCCGCTTTCCGCGGAGGGCATTCAGGGCATTTTCAGCGGTCTTCTGGAGATGACCAACGGCGCATATCTGCTGAGCATCGCCGCGGACGATCTGCCGCTGCGGCTGAGCCTGATCGCCTTTTTGGTCTGCTTCGGCGGGCTGTCCATTCTGGGACAGACCCTCGGCGTGCTGTCCGCCGTGCCCATCCGCAAGGGGGACTATATCAAGGGGAAGCTGCTGCACGCGCTCTGCGGCGCACTTTTCTGCCGCCTACTGTATCCTCTGTTTTCCCTGCACGCACAAAAAGCAGTCCCTGCATTCTTCTCGCTTACAGAAACTGCTTTTACACTCTCTATTCTCTGGCTGCTGCCAACTGTCTTTTTTCTTTATGCGCTCTGCCTCGCGGCAAGGAAGTAGCTTATTTGCCCATGCGAAGCTCCTGGATATTCTCCGCCAGAACGCCCAGCGTCTGCCCAAAATAATCGTCCGTGCCCATGCACTCCTTGTAGACGACCTCCTTAAGCTCCCGCAGCTTGCTTTCGGCATCAGCAAGGATGCTCTCGGCATATTCCATCGCCCCAAGGCGCATCTCCTTGGAGGTCTTTTTCGCGGAATCGATGATGGCTGCCGCCTGCTCATATGCCTTCTTCGTCACCTCGTTCTCATCGATCATGCGCACCATGCGATCCTCCGCATTCTTGACGATCTCGTCCGCCTCTCTCTGCGCATCGATGAGGATCTTATTGCGTTCCTCGATGACCCATTTCGACTGCTTCAATTCATTGGGGAGCTTCATGCGGATCTCGCTGATAATATCGTAGATCTCCTCTTTATTGATGGTAACCTTATTGCTGAACGGCACAGCACGGCTATTATCCAGAATATCCTCCACTTCATCTAACAACTGCATTACAGAATCCATAGTTCTCCCTCACTTCCGATATTTTTCTATGACAAACGGCTTGATCTCGGCAGGCACCATAAAATCGATCTCCCCGCCGAATACCGCAACTTCCTTCACATTGGTGGAGCTCAGGCAGATATGCCGCTCATCCGCAGCGAGAAAGACCGTCTCGAGCACCCTGCCCAATCTGCGATTGACCAGATAACGCTGATATTCCGCGGTAAAATCCGTTGTGTCCCGCAGCCCCCTGACGAGCACATCCGCGCCGATCTCCTGCGCAAAATCCACCAAAAGCCCCTGAAAGCAGGCGACCTCCACATTCGGCAAATGCCGCGAGACAAGCTCTAGATGCTGCTTTCGCTCCTCCGCCGTAAAGAGGGATTTTTTGTTTGGATTTTCCAAAACCGCGATCACAAGCGTATCGAAGAGCTTCGCCGCCCGCTCCACGATATCCATATGCCCAAGGGTAACGGGGTCAAAGCTGCCTGCATAGATTGCTTTGCTCATCTTTCCTCTTCCTCCGTAGACAGAAACGTCAGGACTGTCGTTTTGTAGTTCTTTTCCCGAAAAATCGTCAGACCGCGCGGCGCTGTGAGCGGCAGCTTTGCCGAACGCTCCGCGATGATATATCCATCCGTCGCCAGAAGAGAGCCCCCCGCGATCCTCTCCAGCACAGCTGTATAAAGATCCGATGCATAGGGCGGGTCTAAGTAGATCACATCAAAACGCCTGCCCTCCCGCGCCAGCCGATCCAGCGCAGACAAGGCATCCTCGCGCAAAAGCCGCGCCCGCTCACCCAACTTGGTATGCGCCAGATTCGCCTCGATGATCCTCTGACATTCCGCCGCGTTCTCCACAAAAACAGCCTCCGCCGCCCCTCTGCTGAGGGCTTCGATCCCGATCGCCCCGCTGCCGGAAAATAAATCCAGAAAGCGGCACTGCGGCAAATCAAACGCTATGATATTAAACAGGGTTTCCTTGATCCGATCCGTCGTCGGTCTGGTCGCCAGACCCTCGATCGTCTCCAGCCTGTGCCCCTTTGCTGCTCCCGCGATTACGCGCATCCTCTCTGCACCGTCCTATCCTTGTCCGACCCAATATCTTTTAGAGTATAACAAAAAAAAATCTAAAACACAATAAAAAACTGTCCATAAAGTCAAATTTCAAGCGACAACTTCCGCAAAAAGCCGCATATTTCTCCCATTTACATTCCATAATAAATACAACGTATGGTATTTTCTAGAAATTTTTTTCGTGTAGCGATAAAAAAAGCCGCCGCCCCGGATAAAATTCCACCCGGAGCAACGACCGTTATATGCCTTAAATTTCCAATAATTTTCCTTCCAGATAGCCGCTGAGCCGCTCCCGCAGCAGCCCATGCTCCTCCTCGCGCAGCTCGCCATCGTGCGCAAGCAGCTCCGTCGCCGCCTTCTGCGCCTCCTTGAGGATCGGCAGATCGCGGGAGAGATCGGCAATTTTCAGCTCCGGCAGCCCATGCTGACGAATGCCGAAAAATTCGCCGGGACCGCGCAGCTGCAGATCCTTTTCCGAGAGTAGGAAGCCATCCTCGCATTTCGTCATAATCTTTAGCCGCTCCCGCGCGACCTTCGCCTTGCTGTCGCTGACGAGGATGCAATAGGACTTCTCGCTCCCGCGCCCCACGCGCCCCCGCAGCTGGTGCAGCTGCGCCAAGCCGAAGCGCTCCGCATTTTCGATCAGCATAACGCTCGCATTGGGAACGTTCACGCCGACCTCAATCACCGTTGTCGCCACAAGCACATCGATCTCCCCTGCCGCAAAGGCTTGCATCACCGCCTGTTTCTCCTTCGGCTTCAGCTTGCCATGCACGCAGGCGATGCGCAGCTCCGGCAGTTTTTCCGCAAGCTCGGCGGCATATTGCAGCACGGACTGCACCTCCAGCTTCTCATTTTCCTCGATCATCGGACAGATGACGTACGCCTGTCGCCCCTGCGCCACCTCTTTTTGCAAAAAGGCATAGATCCGCTCATGATAGCGGCTGTCGACAGCGGAGGTATCGATGGGCTTTCTGCCGGGCGGCAGCACATCAATGATGGAAATATCCAGATCGCCGTACAGGATCAGCGCCAGTGTGCGCGGGATGGGCGTTGCGGTCATCACGAGGGTATGCACGCTTTCCCCCTTATCCGCAAGCAAGCTGCGCTGCCGCACGCCGAAGCGGTGCTGCTCGTCGGTAATCGCCAGCGCAAGGCGATGAAAATCCACGCCCTTCTGGATGACCGCGTGTGTCCCGATGACGATCTGCGCCTGTCCCGATGCAATTTTTGCCAGCCGTTCCCGTTTTTCCTTTGCCGAAAGGCTGCCCGTCAGCAGCACGATCTCGATGCCCGCAGACGCGAAAATCTCGCGGAAGGAGGCTGCATGCTGCTGCGCCAAAACCTCAGTCGGCGCCATCATTGCCGCCTGATAGCCGTTTTGCACCGCCCAATACGCCGCCAGCATCGCCACAGCGGTCTTGCCGCTGCCGACATCCCCCTGCACCAGACGATTCATCACCTTCCCGGAGGACATATCCCCCGCGATCTCCTGCAGCACCCGCCTTTGCGCGCCCGTCAGCGGGAAAGGGAGCAGGGCTTCGCCGTCCTGTAGCGCTTTTTTCTTTTTCAATTTGATGCCCTCCCCGCTGCTTTCCAGCGTACGCTTCAGGCGGTACAGCGCCGTTTGCAGCAGGAACAGCTCCTCAAAGACCAGCCTGCGTCGAGCATCGTAAAAGCTCTGCTCCGTCTTGGGAAAATGGATGTTTTCCACGGAAAAATTCCGCTCCGCAAGCTGATAGTTCTTCCGCAGCCAAAACGGTAGCTCCTCCCGCAGACTGCCGCCCACCTGCGCCAGAGCCTGTTCCATCAGGGTGCGCAGCATTTTTTGCGACAGACCATCCACAGAGGGATAAACGGGCAGAATGCGCCCGCCCGCGAAGTTATCGCCGATGCGCTCATATTCCGGGGAAAGCACCTCTTTTTTCTTGTATTTTTCCTGCAATTTGCCCGTAAAGAGATACCATTCCCCGATCTTCAGCGCATTTTTCATATAGGGCTGGTTATACCAAACGACCCAGACGAAGCCCGTCTCATCATAGACCCGCATGCGGGTATAGATCAGCCTGCCATGGCGGCTGTTCTGCCCTTCCTCCTTGACCTGCGCCAGAAAAGGCGTGACCTCCCCCTCCTGCAGCTCCGCGATTTTCATGATCTGGCTGCGGTCCTTATATTCTCTGGGGTAATGCGTCAGGAGGTCCTCAACGGTAAAAATGCCGAGCCTTTGCAGCTTTTTTTGCCGCTGCTCGCCGATGCCCTTCAATTCCTGCACGGGGCTGTTCCAATCCATAGCCTTCTTCCTCTCCTATCGGGATGCTGCGGCGATTTCCGTCAGCACTGCCGCCGCATTCTCCCAATCCAAGCTGTTTTCAAAGCGAATGGAATAAGCATACCCCTGATTGCGCCAAATTGCAAGCCGATATCCGTCCGCATCGCCCTTGAGGGTCAGCTCCATGCCATCCAGAGAGAGCGTTCCCACCCTGTCATACTCGCTGTAATCACCGGAATTATCCTCTTCCCCTGCGGATTTACGGAAGGATGCGCTGTTTTCCGCGCCGATGTAATCGATCTGCGCCATCTCGCCCCAATAGGAGCTATATTCCGCCGTATCCGCCGCGAAGGGCAGGGACGGTTCTGCGATGGAAAAGCCGACCTTCTCCTCCAATTCCGCCAAGGATGCGACTTCCTCTATTCCATTGCCCCAAGCCACCTCATCGCCCGGCTGCTCCGCGCCCTGATGAGATAAATGCGGCAGGCTGATCGCCCCGACCGCTAGGATCAACACGCATGCCGCAAGCGGGAGATAGCGCCGCCAGAGGCTCGGTCGCTTCGCTTGGACAGTTCCGTCGATATTTTGCAGGATACGATGCCGCATTTCCTCCGTCACCTGAACCTTTTCCATGATCTTTTCATAGGTCTTACGCAAAATCGTACCCCTCCTTCAGAATCTCCTTCAATTTCTCCCGTCCGCGCCGCAGATGGGAGCGCACGGTGCTTTCCTGCATCTGCAAAACCGCCGCGATCTCCTTTCCAGAAAGCCCCTCATGATAATAGAGATGGATGGGCAGACGCTGGGCATCCGGCAGCTGCTTGACCGCCTGCCAGACGAAAGCCAGATCCTCGCGCTCATCCGCCACAAGGCTGTCCTCCAGCTCATCCGTCTGACGGATTTTGTTGTAGGACAGCTTATTTTTGCTCAGATTCGCCGCCACGCGCAAAAGCCACGCCTTCTCGTGCGCATCGCTCTGAAGGCGCGGCGCGGCTTGCAGATATCTGAGAAGCGTATCCTGCAAAATATCCTCCGCATCGGCAGTGTTGTGCAGATAGGCGTAAGCCAGACGCAGGATCGCATTGCCGTAGGTATCGAGCAAGCGGGCGGCGGTTTCGTTTGTCTGCGATTTAGAGACAGAATCATACTCTGCGTCCGCCTCCTCCTGACATGCACTGCCCGAAAAGAGCCGAAGCCCCCTCTCAAAAGGGATATTTTTCGTCAGATGATACAAAAAATGCCGCAGCTGCACCCGGATATTTTTGTGAATTTCAGCAAAACAATTTGACGGAAAATACATCGCCGCTGACTGCTGCAAAGGCTCTCCCGCTGCCCCCATGCTCCATTCCTCCCATCGAAAAAAAGGCGATGGCTCGCCCCCGATCGGAATCAAGAGGTCGCGGCATCGCCCAAGACGTTCTTATTTCAAGCCTTCTACCAATGCTGTCATTGTATCTGCATCCATGCCGGGGTTGCTCATGATGGCATAGCTGTATGTTCCGTCGGACCAGGTTGCGTTGCTGATGGTCGCATCATCGCCCTTGAGGGTCACGGTGTTGCCGGCAATTTCCTTCTCCGTTGTTACGGAATAGTAATTGTAATCGCCGCTGATGTCCTCATTGCCGATGCCTTTACGGAATGTAACATAAGGAGCGACCTCATAATCCGCCTTGTCTTCCTCGTTATGGCTGAAGTCCACCTGAATGATCTCGCCCTTAATGGCTGTGATCGTCTTCACCTCATAGCCGTCCATGCTCTCCGGAGCGGTCATTTCAAAACCGGAATCCTCGCATGCCTTTTTCAGGCTGTCATATTCCGTCCAAGGGTTCGGCAGCTGCGTGATCTCACCGGAATGCTCCAGATTGTCCTCGATCGAATCATTGGAAGCGCTCGTGCCCGCAACCGCAGGGTCTGCCACCTCACCGGAATGCTCCAGATTTTCCTCAAGCGAATCCTCCACGGGCTGATTCGTGCCGCAGCCGGCAGCGGGTACGGTCAGTGCAGCAACCATCAAAAGCATCATCAGTTTTTTCATTGTCATTCATCCTTTCTCTCTTCATGCATTTTTTTCTGTTCCCCAAACAGCTTTTTTTGCCGTTCTGACTGATATACAATCGAGCGCGGCAAAATGTTGCAGGAAGTGCAAAAAAATTTTATTTTTTTACAGCTCCCCGCTCCCCCGCATCATATCACACTTTTTTTAGAAATTCCAGATAGAAATAAAAAACAGGCGCCCCCATCCTGCGGAGACACCTGCCTTTTTTACCTGCCTTTTTCGGATGATATCCTTACTTTACTGCGAAGGACATGCAGTCTGTGCACTGATCCTGTGTGGGATTCATCTCGTGTGTGCCCACCTGGATCGAATCCAGTGTGCAGTAATTCTTTGTGTCGTGATGATGTCTGCACTGCTCTACCGTACATTTAATGCACTCGTTACATTTCTCCATGATACATTCCTCCTCGCATTTGATCGCCTTCGCCATGCAGAGAAATACAAACCGCAGAGACGGTTATATACCGCAGAGACGGTTATATATTTTCCTGTCCGGCGAAGGTATGGGTTTAGTATGCGCGCTTTTCCGAAAATCATAACAGGATCGTTTGCTTTTTTTCGTGTATATTGCAGCATCGCGAAGCAGCTTTGCCGCGCATTGCAAGGAAGCTACTTCAAGCATTGCGGTGCAAGGGTCAAATAGTTTCAAAAAAATTTCAAGATATATGTCGCACTCTGCATCCGGTCATAAACGTCACAAACTTGGCTTTCCATCACGCTCTATTTGAAAAATTTTTCAAAAAAATCCTCTATCGCCTTTTTGCCCTCCTCGAAGCCCTGCGGGGCTTGGCTATGCCCCATCGCATGGATCGGCTCACCCTCCCGATAGGTCACATGCAGCACCCAGGAATTGCCGCTGCACATGCAGTCCTCCAAGCGGCAGAAGCCATCCCATTTTTCTATGCCGTTTGCGCGGATGAGCCGCTCCAATTCCTCTAGATCCGCTGCCGTCATATTGCAGCGGTTCGCCCGCATCCTGCCATCGAAGCGATCCAGCCAAAGCCCCTGCGCCGGGTTATAGCGGAACCACTCCATAAAGCCCCGATTATCGCCATAGCGAAAGGAAAACGTATCGATCTGCATCCATATCCCTCCAATAAAATCCAAAACAAAAAGGGCAAAGCCCCGCCGCGCGGAAGCCTGCCCTTTTTCATGCATATTCGGTGTCAAAATTATTTTGCGTATTCCACAGCTCTGGTCTCTCGGATCAGATTTACCTTGATCTGACCGGGATATTCCAGTTCCTCTTCAATCTTCTTAGCGATCTCTCTCGCCAGAAGGGTCATACCCTCATCCGTAACATCATCGGGTACTATCACAATCCGCAACTCACGACCTGCCTGAATTGCGAAAGATTTTTCAACGCCCTTGAAGCTGTCTGCGATTTCCTCCAGCTTCTGTAATCTCTTGATATAGGATTCCAAAGTTTCGCGTCTTGCGCCGGGTCTTGCTGCGGAAATTGCGTCCGCCGCCTGCACCAGCACCGCGATAATGCTCTGTGGCTCAACATCGCCATGATGCGCCTCCACTGCATTGATGACCGTGTGATTTTCCTTATAACGCTTCAGCAGGCCAACGCCGATGCTGACATGAGAACCTTCCATTTCATGATCGACACTTTTGCCAATATCATGGAGCAGACCGGCACGCTTTGCCAGCGTGACATCCACGCCCAATTCCGCCGCCATCAGACCAGCCAGATGGGATACTTCCATAGAATGCTTCAAAACATTCTGACCATAGCTGGTACGATATTTCAGCTTGCCCAACAGCTTCACCAGCTCAGGATGCAGCCCGTTGACGCCCGTATCAAAGGTCGCGGCCTCACCCTCATCCCGGATGATCGTCTCCACTTCCTTCTTCGCCTTCTCCACCATTTCCTCAATGCGGGAAGGATGCACGCGTCCATCCACGATCAGCTTTTCCAAAGCCAAGCGCGCGATCTCCCTGCGGATGGGGTCAAAGCCGGACAGGATGACTGCCTCCGGCGTATCATCAATGATCAGATCGATACCGGTCAGGGTTTCCAGCGCACGGATATTGCGCCCCTCACGACCGATGATGCGTCCCTTCATCTCATCATTGGGCAGCTGCACAACGGATACCGTCGTCTCCGCAACATGGTCCACCGCGCAGCGCTGGATTGCATTAGCAACGATTTCTCTGGAGCGTCTGTCCGCCTCCATCTTTGCCTTGCTTTCCGTCTCCTTAATCAGCAGGGTCGCCTCGTGCTTTACATCATTTTCCACCATCGCAAGGATGAATCTCTTTGCTTCCTCGGTGGTCAGCCCGGAGATGCGCTCCAATTCCTGCAGCTGCTTATCTCTGAGCCGTTTAGCTTCTTCCTTTTGTCGTTCCAGTTCCTCCAGCTTTTTGGTCATATGCTCTTCTTTTCTTTCCAGTGCCTCGACCTTTTTGTCCAAAGTTTCTTCCTTCTGGAACAGACGTCTTTCATTTTTCTGAAGCTCGTTCCTTCTGTCCCGAACTTCCTTTTCCAGTTCATTTTTTGTCTTGATGCTGTCTTCCTTTGCCTCCAGAAGAATTTCCTTCTTCTTCGCCTCCGCATCCTTTACCGCATCCTCAACGATCTTATGGGCCCTCTCCTCGGCAACGCCGATCTTGCCCTCTGCGACCTTTTTACGATACGCAACGCCGATGCCCGCGCCGACTGCAATGCCGACCAGCAAACAAACGACAGCCAAGATAATACTTATCGGATCTATGAAAAACACCTCCCCTATTCAGTTTTCAAAGTTCATACGTTCTTTCACATAAAACCAGTAAGTAAAAGCACAAAATACACCTTAACTATCTTATTACTTTTTTCCATAGGTGTCAAGCGGGATTTTAATGGATTAAAGTATTTTTTTAGGAAAAACAGACAATAAAAGCGGATTTTTTCCGAAATTTCTGGGCGTTTCCCATATGTGGGCGCGGTATCAGGGCTTTTTCGCCTTTTCCTTTTCGATCTCATATTGACCGAAGCCCAGATCCGCCGCCTGCAGTACGATTTCCCCACCGAAATCCCGCTCCAAGCCCCGCAGATAGCGATTTTCCTCCCCCGCGAAGGCAGCCAGCAGCCTTGCATCCGCCCGCAGGGTGATCTTAGTATAGATGGTGTGCGCGAGTATGCTCTCGACCTCCCGCCGCAGCTTCGTCAGCGTCCATTCGATGGAGGGCAGTCGTCCCGTCCCCTCGCAGGCACGGCATTTTGTGGTCATCTGCCGTCTGAGGGAGGGGCGGGTTTTCTGCCGCGTCAGCTGCATCAGCCCCAGCTCCGTCATGCCGACCACGACCGTCTTGATCCGATCCTTTTTCACCGCGCGTTCCAGCGTTTTTGTGACCTCTCTGCGCGCGTCCTTATCGATCATATCAATAAAATCGACAATGATGATGCCGGAGAGATTGCGCAGCCGCAGCTGCCCCGCGACCTCCTCCGCCGCCTCCAGATTGGTGCGCAGTATGGTTTTCTGCAAGTCGCCCTTGCCTGCCGCCTTGCCCGTGTTCACATCGATCACCACGCAAGCCTCCGTCTCCTCGATCACCAGAAAGCCGCCGCCCTTCAGCCAGACGCGCGGCTCCAGCGCCTTCTCGCTCTGCCGCTCCAGATAATAGGCTTCAAAAAGGGGCAGCTTGTCTCGATGCAGCACAAGGCGCGGCTGCCCCTCGCCGCCGAAATCGCCGCTTTGCAGGAGTTCCTCATAGGCTTGCGCATCATTGAGCACAAATTCCTCCACATCCGCGCTGTAAAAATCCCGCGCCGCCCGCTTCACGGGATGATTCTCCCGCAGAAGCAGCGCCGGCGGCAGGGCATATTCCGCGCCCCGCAGGGCTTTCAGCTTGTCCGACAAAACGCCGATCTCCCGCTCGAATGCCGCCCGATCGCGCCCCGCGCCGTTCGTCCGCACAATCGCTCCGCAGCCCTGCGGCAGCAGCTCCGTGAGAATTTCCCGGATGCGCTCCCGCTCCGCGGAATCCGTGATCTTGCGGGAAATGCCGATCTCTCCCGCCTCCATCGGCAGGAGGACGAGGAATTTTCCCGGAAAGGACAGCTTGTCCGTCAGCACTGCCCCCTTCTCGCCGACCGCATCCTTCTCCACCTGCAAAAGCAGCGCGTCCCCCGCCTTGGGGCGCGCGGGATTCTTCCCCGCATCCGATGCCGCACGGACATTGCCAAAATAATAATAGCCGTTTTTGCCCGCGCCGATATCCACAAACGCCGCCTGCAAATTCGGCATGACATTCATCACACGCCCGATATAAACATTCCCGACAAGGCTTTCCTCCCGCGCACTTTCGTAATATAATTCCTTCAATTCTCCGTCTTCCGCCAGCGCAATTCTGCACAGCCCAACGGAAATATCCATCAAAACCCGTTTCAAACCGTATCCCCGCCTTTCCCCTCTATCATACCCCAAAGGCGGGGGATTTGCACGTTTTTTTATAGCAACGCACCCTGCGTCACGAAGGGCAGGGGGTCCAGCAGCTGCCCGTCCTTCCAGACGCTGTAATGCAGGTGCGGTCCGGTCACAAGCCCGGTATCGCCGCTTTTTGCGATGATCTGCCCCTGCTTGATCTTCTCGCCCTCTTTCACCAGAATATCCGAAAGATGCGCATACATCACGTCATAGCCGTCCGCCGTGCGATATTCCACGACCTTGCCGTAGGTCGCGGAAGTGCGCACGCGCGTGACAACGCCGCTTTTCACCGCCGCAACGCCCGTCCCCTTTGCCGCCGCAATGTCGATGCCGTTGTGCAGCTCTGTTTTATGTAGCACAGGGTTCTCCCGTGTGCCGCAGGAGGATGTGATCACGCCGTCCAGCGGCGCGATCCAGCCCTGCCGCTTTTCCTCCCAAGCCAGCGCCGTCCAAGTCAGGATACTAGGGAGAATCCTCCGTATCGGGCAGATAGAGCGGCTGCTCCGTTTGCTCGGCGGGCTGCTGCGTCCCGTCAAAGAAAACAGGCAGGGAAATGCTGTTCTCCCGCAAAAATGCCGCCGCCCTCTGCTGCCAAGCCCCAATCTGCTCCAAGGAGGTCCGCGCGGCGATGGTCTGCTTAAGCTTGCTGCAAACCGTCTGCGCCGTTGCCGTATCAAAAAGGGAGATCAGAAGGCAGCCGCCCACCAGAACCGCCGTCACATAAATGCGGAAGGTCAGCAGGCCGCCTCGCTCCTCCTCTCTGCTCTGCATGGACTGCCTTGCGCGCATCCGCCGCTCCATCTCCCGTCTGCGCCTGCGTTTTTCCTGCTCTGTCATTGGTATCCCTCCGCTGATTTTCTCTGTCCCTTCAGTATATGTCCCAGAGGGCATGGCTATGCCATCTTACCGCTTCGCCTGCTCCAGCCCCTCGCCGACTGCATCGAGCAAAAGCTGCGCAGAGTGCACGTTCTGCGGCGAAACCTCGATCGTCAGGGACTGTGTTCTGACCACCTCGCGATTGACCTCCTGCAGCGCCGTCTCCAGCAGGGGATAGAACACCGCCGCCGCATCGCTGCTCTCGCCCATGGTGACGGAGGCGATCTGCCCGTCTGCGACCGTCACGGCAAGCTGCGCCGTTTCATCGCCGATGGTCATTTGGCTGTAATATGTACCGTCGCGATAGCTGCCGCTGTCCGTATCCTCGCCCAGATGCAGGAAAAAGGTGATCAGCCCGATGAGGATGATGACCCCCAGCACGGCGAAAACAGCCGTTTTGATCAGTTCCTTCGCCTTGACCACCACAAACTTTGTGCTGCTCATAAAATCCCTCCTCAAAATCTCCTACACCTACCTTATGAAACAGCCCCGTCCATTATGTAGAGCTTTCCCCTTGAAAAAATGCAGCTTCTCCGATATCATGGAGGAAAGAAACGAAAGGGGCGAAGCATATGGGACTGCGGCTTATCATCGGCAGAGCAGGTACGGGCAAAACCATGCGCTGCATAGAGGAAATCAGCAAACAGGCGAATCAGGGGGAGCGGCGGCAGCTGCTGATCGTGCCGGAGCAATTCACCTCTCAGGCGGAGCGCGATCTGATGGAAAAAACAGGGCGGAGTGCCCTTCTGACCGCCGAGGTGCTGAGCTTTCGCCGTTTGGCGCACCGCGTATTCTCCAAAAGGGGCATCGGCAGCCGCGTCCCCTTGGGCGATATCGGCAAATCCATGGCATTGCGCAAAATTCTGTTGCAAGAGAAGGCAAACATCACCTATTTTCAGAATGTCATGGACAAGCCGGGCTTTATCGACCAGCTTGGGCTAACCATCACCGAATTTTTCCAATACAGCATCACGCCGGAGCAGACCGCAGAGCTGGCGCAGTCCGTCGCTCTGACCCACGGCGCACGGCAGAAGCTGCAGGATCTGAGCCGCATCCACCGCGCCTATCTGGATTTTTTGGAGCGGGATTATATTTCAGGCGATGAAACGCTGGGCATTCTCGCACAGCGGCTGGACGGCTTTAGCGGCTTTGCGCAGACGGAATTTTGGCTGGACGGCTTCTACGGCTTCACCCCGCAGGAATACGGCGTGATCGCCCGCCTGCTGGCTCTCGCGCCGCAGGTCAATATCACCCTGACGATGGACCGCAATACCTTCTACGGCGCGTTCCTGCTGCCCTCCGCGCCCTTTTATGAGCCGTACCGCACAAAGCAACGGCTGACGGCATTGGCGCAGGAGCTTGGCACGGAGATTGCCCCGCCTGTGATTCTGGAGGAAAACCGCCGCGCCCAAACGGATGCCCTGCGCAATCTGGAACAGAATTATTTTTACAGCTATTTCAAGAAAACCGCACTGGCGGAGAACGTGAAGATCATCGCCTGCCCTACCCTGCTGGAGGAGATCCGCTTCGCCGCCGGGAAGATTCTGCGCTTGGCACGGGAGGACGGCGTGCGCTTTGGCGAAATCGCCATCGTGACCAACGCGATGGAGGTCTATGAGAAAAATCTGCGCAGCATTTTGGAGGAAGCCCATATCCCCTACTTCATCGACGCCAGACGGGACACCGCCGCGCATCCGCTCATTACGCTGCTGACGGCGCTGCTGGACATACTCGTCTATGATTTTGGCTACGAAGCCGTATTTTCCTATCTGAAATCCGGGCTTAGCCCCTTGGAGATGGAGGAAATTGACATTCTGGAAAATTACGCCCTCGCCTACGGCATCAAGGGCTATAAATGGAGGCAGGAGCGCTGGGATTACGGGCTGGCGCGCGAGGGCGCGGAGGCAATCGAGGTCATCAACGCCCTGCGGGAGCGGGTCATGGGGACGCTTGCGCCCTTTTTGTCCCTGCCGAAAAAGCCCTTCCCCCTCCATGATTTCCTGCTGCTCCTGCTTGCGCATCTGGAGGAGCTGCATGCCGCGGAGACGATGGAGCAATGGGCAGAAGAAGCGGCGGCGAGAGGTGATCTGAACAAGGCGGAGGAATACCGCCAGATCTGGCAGCTTGTGATGGATGTGCTGGAAAAGGCGGACACCATTCTCGGCAAGGAGGAGCTGACCCTTGCGGAGATGGCGAAAATTCTGGAGGCTGGCTTGGAAAAATGCACCATGGGGGTCATCCCGCCCACGGCGGATTGTCTCCTGATCGGGGACATCGAGCGCAGCCGCCTGCCGGATATCAAATATCTGTTTGTGCTGGGCGCGAACGAGGGCGTTCTGCCCGCTCCCGCGACGGCGCAGGGCGTATTCACCGAGGCAGAGCGCGATCTATTGACCGCGCAGGGCGTGGAGCTTGCGGGCGGCGGCAAGCAGAAGATTTTCGAGGAACGTTTCCTCATCTACTGCGGGCTGACGAAGCCCTCCCACGGGCTATGGCTCAGCTTTGCCGGCGCAAATAGCGAGGGGCAGGAGCTGTTCCCCTCCCCCTTGATCGAGCAGCTGCGGCGGCTGGATGAGCGGATCGAAATTGAGCCGATGGCGGAATTTTCCCTTGCGGAAACATCGCCCGAAGCGGCTTTTCATCTGCTGGGGCAAAAAATGCGCGCGCACACGGAGGATGCCCCGCTGGAACCACTCTGGCAGGATATCTACAGCTTTTTTGACAGCAGCAGCGCATGGCAGGGGCGGCTTTCCCTAATGAAACGCAGCATCGGCAAGCCGGGCGTGCCGGAGCGGCTCTCCCCCAAGACCGTCAAGGTGCTGTATGGAAAAAATATCCTCTCCAGCGTTTCCCGCCTGGAACGCTTTGCAGGCTGCCCCTTCTCCTTTTTTGCGGAGTATGCGTTGGGAGCGCAGGAGCGGCGGCTTTATCAGCTGCATACGCCCGATCTCGGCTCGCTGTTTCATGAGGTTTTGGAGCTGTTTTCGCAGCAGCTTGCGGAGGATGGTCTGCGCTGGACGGAGCTGACGCGGGAGCAGACCGAAGGGCGCATCTGCGATGCCGTGGATCATGCCGCACCCCGCCTTGGCGACCGCATCCTCATGGAAAGCGCCGCCAATCAATATCTGATCCACCGCCTGAAGCGCATTTCCGTGCGGGCGGCTTGGACGCTGGTGCGGCATCTGCAGCAGGGCGATTTTGCGCCTGCGGCATATGAGGTCGGCTTCGGCTATCAGGAAGCGCTCCCGCCCATCGTTTTGCAACTTGCCGATGGCGGCAGTCTCATCCTGAGCGGGAAGATCGACCGCGTGGATCTGCTGGATGCGGCGGGGAATCGCTACGTCAAGATTATCGACTATAAATCGGGCAATAAAGCCTTTAGCTTTCAGGAAATCTACTACGGATTGCAGCTGCAGCTGCTGATTTATCTGGATGCGTATCTAAAATATTACAAAAAGACAGGGGCGGCGCTCAAGCCCGGCGGCGTGTTCTATTTCCGCATTGCCGACCCGACCCTCGCGCTGGAAAAGGAGCTTTCCGCCGCCGAAATCGAGGAAGTGCTCTATGAGCATCTGCGGATGTCCGGGCTGATCCTGCAGGATGATGCGCTGATGCAGGGACTGGATCACGACCTTGCGGCAACGGGCTCATCGGCTGTCGTGCCGCTGGGCTTTACGAAAAGCGGCGCACCCTCCGCGACCTCCAATCTCGCCACCGAGGAGCAGTACGAGGCGATTCTCGCCTTCGTTTCCGCGCGGGCAAAGAAAATCGGCGAAAGCATGAAGGCGGGCGTGATCGCGCCTATGCCCTTCCGCAAGGGTACGCAGACCCCCTGCGATTACTGCAAATTCCGCTCCGTCTGCCGCCATGATTATGAGGAAAAGCCGAAATGGCGCACACTGAAAAAGATGAATAAAAAGGAGTTCTGGGAGACGATACTGCCGAAGGGGGAGTAAGGCGGGTGCGCTGTCTCGCGCGGCTGACAGCGGACACAGCCCCGGTACAGAGGATGGCGAAAAACATGAGACTGCGTGCTGTTTTTGTGCTCCGGGGCGTTTCAGAAACATGTTTTTGGGGGATACAGAACGCATTCTGTGGAGCTTTTGTCCCCCGTGAGAGTTGCAGAGCAGCACGATGCAAAACGATCGCAGGGTGAATCATTCGCAAAGTAGAATGGTTTGCGCGGAACACGAGGATGACTTCCCGGAAAGACCCCGAGAGGTCTGCAAAGCGGCGGGGTGGATATCCCCTTTCCGAAACGCCCCAGCCATACCGCCGAAAGCGGCGAAAGGGGCGATTCTGTTCCCTTGGTCTGCGCGGTTTTTTTGCCAAAGCTGCCCGGCGCGGAAAAATCCTCAAAAAAATTTCAAAAAATGGTCAAAATACTCTTGACATTTTGAGAAAAATAGAGGAAAATAGAGGTGTTGTTTGTCGGTGCGTAGCGCAGTTTGGTAGCGCGCAGCGTTCGGGTCGCTGAGGTCGTGGGTTCAAATCCCGTCGCACCGATGAAGGCAGAGTCTCCCTAGTCGGGAGACTTTTTTATTGCAAAAGACATTGGAAAACAAACTATCCTCCGCACATCCACGCCCCCTGTTCCTCCCTTTTTTTTGAGCCGCCCCGAAGACCTAAACCCCGCTGCGATGCAAAGGAAGGCGTTCCGGCAGCAGGCTATCTGCCGATTACGGGGTGGCGCATACGCAGGATCGATATAACAAATCGCGATCAGAACGATTCTGAACTGCTCACCGAAAACCTTGTCAAGCCATACCCTCCCTGCGATTTTCCCCCCATAAATGCATTCATCTCTATCACATTTTGCAACATTTTTCATCCCCCTCACCCTGAATCCTCTGTACGCAAAAACAGCAGACTCTGTTTTCACGGAAATCTACTGTTTTATGGAAAGAGGGTAGGTTGTTTTTGATGGTCAAAGGCACACACGGCGCAGTATTGTCAGCATTTTACTACGAAAAACGGGCTACGGCTATCCCGCTCGCCTTGGAGTATCATGGGCAATTCATCCTATTGTACGCAAAAACAGCAGGCTCCGTTTTCGCGGAGATCTGCTGTTTTATGGAAAGAGGGTAGGTTGTTTGTGTGAAACAAGAGTGCATCCGGAATGGATAACGCCAAAATTATCCAGCCCCTGCTTTGAAAAACATATGCATCCTTGTTCATCGAAGGTATTTTCGTTTATGCTGCCCGCGGCGCACAGGGGGGGAACCTACGCCGCAGGCGATTTGGGGAAGATACAAAACTTCACGTTGTATGCTATCAAAAATAGAAAGAGATATTTTATTTGGAACAAGTGTTCTTATTTGAAGAACAGCTCATAGACCTCACCGGTCGGCATATCCTTGCCTGTGAACAGATGGAACGCCGCCGCGCCCTGCCAGAGCAGCATCCCGATGCCGCCGACAGCCACCTTGCAGCCCGCCGCCTTTGCAGCCTGCACGAATTTCGTTTCCTTGGGATTATAAACCGCATCCGCAACCACAAGGTCGGGGCGGAAGGCGGAGGTATCCTCCACCAGAGACTGCTCATCCAGAGGTTTCATGCCAACCTTGGTCGCGTTCACCAGAATATCGCTGTCGGCGATTTCTGCGTAGAGCTTCGCCGTATCCTCCAAGGGGTAGACATTTACATCGCAATCGGGCAGCATTTCCTTGATTTTTGCCATGGTGCGCTCCGCATTGGCATAAAATTCGTCCTTGCGGTTGAAGATAGAGATCTTTGCCGCGCCATCCAGAGCGGACTGCACCTGGATCGCCGTTGCTGCGCCGCCTGCGCCCAGCACGGTCATGCGCTTGCCCTTTAC
This sequence comes from Lachnospiraceae bacterium, assembly GCA_963633805.1. Classification (GTDB taxonomy): domain Bacteria; phylum Bacillota; class Clostridia; order Lachnospirales; family Anaerotignaceae; genus Anaerotignum_A. The sequence continues at coordinate 33,972 of CAVGZD010000004.1, forward strand.
GTCCACGCCGTTCTCGCGCAGATTTCTGACGAAGCCCATGCCGTCTGTGTTATTGCCATAGAGCTTGCCATCCTTGATGACAACCGTATTGCATGCGCCGATCAGCTTCGCCGCATCGGACAGCTCGTCCACCAACTCCGCAACCTTCGTCTTGCAGGGCATGGTTACGTTAAAGCCCTTGCAGCCCAGCACCTTCAGCGCCTTGACCGCTTCCTCCGTTCTCTCCAGAGGAACATCGTACGCCAGATAGGCATCATCCAGACCTGTCTGCGCAAAGCTATAGTTATACATGGCGGGGGAACCGCTATGCCCTACGGGCGTCCCGATCAGGCAATACATTCCCGTTCTGCCGCTGATTCTTTTTTCCATTGTCATATCCTCCTTTGCTCCCGCTTAGATTTTCAGAGCGGCGTTCAAGCCCTCTGCCGTTGCATCCAGTGCTTTTCTTGCCTTGATCGCGTCACCGATAACATAGGTCTCTGCAACGATTTTCTTGATTTCCTCGCTGATGGTATCGTTATTGCGATAGCCCATCGCCAAAACCACGTTGTCAAAGCCTGCCAATCTGCCTTCGGTGCCGTCTGCCAGAGTATAGGAAACGCCGTCCGTAAAGAACTGAGATACCTTCGCGCCGGTTACGCCGGTCACATGGTACTGCTCGAAATCCTTCATCAGGAACTTGCGATGTTCGGGGATCACATCCGGACCAAGCTGGTCGCGCAGCTCGATCACGGCTACCTCATGCCCCAATTCGCCCAGGAAATCCGCAACCTCGCAGCCAACCATGCCGCCGCCGACAACCAGAACCTTCTTGCCGACCGATGCCTTGCCATCCAAGAGGTCGCCCGCATGGATGACACCTGTGTCATTGATGCCGGGGATGGGCAGAACCAGAGGGTTCGAGCCTGTCGCAACGATGACTGCATCGGGCTTCTTCTCTGCGACCATTTCAGGCGTCACTTCGGTATGCATCACGATTTTTACGCCGTATTCCTCGCATTTTGCGATGTAGCTTCTTACCATATTTGTAATATCGCCCTTTCCGGGAGGATATGCCGCCAGACGCATATTGCCGCCGAGGATATCGCCCTTTTCATAAAGCGTAACATCATGCCCGCGATATGCCGCCGTAAATGCTGCATATAAGCCGCCAGGGCCGCCGCCGATTACCATGACGGATTTCTTCGTTTCCGCCTTTGTCATATCCGCTTCTCTGCCTGCCAGCGGGTTCACCAGACAGGTGATGGGTTCGCCCTTGAACATATTGGGTACGCAGCCCTGCAGACAGCCGATGCAGGGATTCATCAGATCCAGTCTGCCTTCCTTTGCCTTATTGGGCATTTCGGGGTCGGCGATGCTCTGTCTGCCGAAGGCAACCAGATCCGCTCTGCCCTCTGCCACCATCAGCTCCGCGTACTGCGGCTCGGTATAGCGGCCGACCGTGATCACGGGGATGGAAACTGCGCGCTTCACCTCCGTCACATAATCTGCGCTGAAGCCGCCATGGATCAAACTGGGCGCCCACATGCATTCATCATGCAGATGCACTGCTCTGGAAACATGCAGACCGTCCACGCCGCACTCCTTTTCCAGATAGGAAGCCACCGCCGCTGCATCCTGTGCCGTCTGACCGCCCTCTACGTCATCCGTGCCGTTGATACGGCAGAGGATCGCCAGAGAATCGCCTGTTTTGCGGCGAATATTTTCCACGATCAGCTTGATCAGGCGCATCCGATTTTCAAAGCTGCCGCCAAACTCGTCCACGCGCTTATTCGTTCTGGAGGAAATGAATGTGCTGACCAGATAACCGTGTGCGCAGTGGATTTCGACTGCATCCGCACCTGCCTTTTTCGCTCTTACCGCTGCATCACCGTAGCATTCAATCAGACGGTAAAGCTCTTCTCTTGTGATGGCTTCGGGCGTTTCTCTGCCGCAGGCTGCGGGGATCGCGCTGGCTGCCTTGAGGGGATAGCCTGTGATTTTGGTATTGCCCTCGGGACCTGCATGCTGAAGCTGGATGGAAACCTTCGCCCCTGCCTGATGACAAGCCGCGATTGCCGCCTGAAAGCTGCTGATGCTGCTGTCGTCATAGAGACAGGGCTTTCTGGGGCCGCCCTTCGCTTCTTTATACACTACGGTCGCTTCAAAGATAATCAGACCGAAGCCGCCTTCCGCTCTCGCGCCGTAATAGGATGCGGAGCGTTCGCTCATTGTGCCGTCCGTATTGGCAAAGTTATTGCCCATAGGGGACATTGCAAAACGGTTTTTTACCTTCATCGGGCCAATCTGAATGGGTTCGAACATCTTCTCAAATTTCATGCTTTCTCCTCCGTTTCTTTTGTATGTCGCTTATCTCATTTTATCCTTTGTTTTACAGTACCGTGCAGGTGCTGACCTCCGATGGCTTTACGCGCAGAGCGGCGATTTGGGGCACAAGGCTCTGAAAATATGCCGTCCCCCGATGGAAGTCCACCGCCTGTGCATCCCGATATTTCTCAATGAAATAGAATACCTCTGCGTCATTTTGGTCGCTTGCCAGATCATAGGAGATGCAGCCCTCCTCCTGCCTTGTTTTTTCGACCATCTGCCCGGCAAGCTCCAAGAAAGCCTGCTGCATATCCGGCTTGAGTGTATTTTTCGCGATCAATAGGATCATTTGCGTTCTGCCCCCTTATTTTTCGGGCAGGGCTTCCTGCCAAGACGCCTCCAGAACCTTCACCGTGTTCTCAAAATTATATTTTGCGGCTTCTGCAACGCCCTTTGCCAAGATCGCATCGCTGATGACCTCAACACCCAGCGCCTTGGGCTCCACGCCCTTTTCCTTGAGCATACGGCAGAAGGCAGCCGTATCGCCGCAGCCTGTGCCGGGGGCAAGGCGGTCATGCATGGATTCATCGCGCAGGATGGATTTTGCGTAGGGTCTTGCGTAGATGTCGTTGATCTGCACGGAAACGACCTTCTCCGCGGGGATGCCCGCCAGAACGGACAGATCGATGGGCTGATTTGCCCGCAGCCAGTGCCAGCTGTCCAGAATCAGCTTCGCATTTTCGCAGCCGCTCTGCTCTACGACCGCCCAAGCCTTCTTCACATCGGGCAGACCACTGTAAGGCATAGGCTCAACGCCGATGGTGTATTTCCCGGCTCTGTGGCAGAGCTCCTTCAGCTTCTGCGCGGTATATTCCACAGAGTAATCTTCCATCAGACCGCAGTTGATGTGGTTCACGCCGAACAGCTCACACATATGGAAGCACATCTGCTCCTTGTATTTCTGCTCGTAGGAACGCTCTGCCTCCGCCCACTGCACGATATATTCCACCTCTGTGACCTTCATATCGTACTTTTCCAGGATCGCCAGAATGTCCGCATCGAACAAGCCCTCGTTCAGCGCATCCACATAGGTTTCCGCCCGCAGACCGATGCCCTCGAAGCCTGCATCCTTCGCCGCCTTCACTCTTTCCTCGAATGTGCATTTGTCACCCAGCGTCCAGGAGCTGACCGTGATGGGATATTTTTTAGACATAGTGTATTCCTCCTTCGTTTTTCATGAATAGGTTCATCTGTGTATTTTCCTGCTCTGAGAACAGTTTTTTCTTTTGTATTTTTCGTCTTTTCTCTTATGTATGAAATGTATGAATCGAATCACTGCGCGTCCTTTTCAAAGCGCAGATTCAGGATGATGGCAAACACAATGCCGACCGCCGTCACTACCGCATTGAACAACAGGATATATCTCGGTCCGTCCACGCCGCCGACTCTGGAGAGCAGGCTGGCTACATTCAGCACGGCGTAGTTCGCAATGCTGGATGCGATCATGACTACCGCCGTGATCTTGCCCTTATCTCTGGGGAACATCTCATTCGCCGTCGATGTTGCAAGCTGCAATACGCCGCCCGCCGCGAAATAGCCGATCAAAAAGCCGCCGATCATGCAGATCTGCGAGATCTGCACGAAATACATCAGCAGTAGTGCCAAGAAAGCCACGCTGGGATAGATCACCAGCACGCGGATGGGCTTCAGACCCTTTTTCATCAATGCCGCCGTCAGAAGTACGGCGCAGATGATGCCTGCCGAATAGAAGGACTGGATCATGGAGGGGTTCGCCATGCCATAGAGTGCGCCCAGCTCCTGATTGCAGTTCATGAAGAGCATGAATGTCGAGGAAGCGGTAAAGCCGATGCAAACCAGCAGGAATGCAGAGGGCGTCAGCTTCATTTTGCGCTTTTCCGCCTTGCCGTCCGCCGCCACGGGCACGTCCTCTCTGGGCGGGAAGGGCAGAACTGCCAGGAAAACACCATCAATGATGATGATGGCTGCCGCCAGGAAATACAGCGTCCTAAAGGACATGCCCTGTGCCGCCACAAAGGTGATCATAAACGGCAGCAGGAACTGCGCCATGGAAATCGCAAATTTCGTAAACAGATTGGCGATCGCGCCGTTTTCCTTGAAGATCTCCATGCAGGAGGGGGTGATGCTGGTATCCAGAAAGGAATTTGCCATGCCGCTGAAAATCATCAGGATGTACGCCAGCACGGTATTTGTCGTGAATGTGATGCCGATAAAGAATATAGCGAAGAATACTACGCCGACCAGTGCGCTCAGCCTTCTGCCGTATTTATCGGAAAACGGTCCCGCGAACGGGAAGGCGATCAAGCGCCCCAAGCCCACGGCTGCAATAATCGCCATGACCTTGCTGACATCAAATGTGCCGTCCGCAAGCTGATTCGCGCCCCACATCACTGCGAAGCTCTGCTTATACTGACCCATGATGGTTACGGCAATGCCCAGTATGAAATAGGTCACATACAGCGCAACCGCCGTCGGATAATACTTTCTCATGTTTTCCCCTCTTTTCTGTCCTCATTTGTGAAAAATTTCCGTTTAACTTCCTCCACCGGCATATCCAGCCCCGTATAGAGCTTTGCCGCCGCCGCGCCCTGATAGATGAGCATACCCAAGCCGTTTACGACCTTGCAGCCTGCCGCCTTTGCCTCGCGCAGCAGCTTGGTTTCCTCCGGCTCATATACCACGTCGGTCACGACCAGCCCCGCGCGAAAGAGGCTTTGATCTTGAATCAGGCTGACCTCCTCCAAGGGATGCATCCCGACCCGCGTTGCATTGGAGAGGATATCGCTTGTGCGAATTTCCTCCGCCAAATCCTCCGCATCGCTCAAATCGTGGAGCGTGATTTTCTGCTGCGGGAATGCCGCCTGATACTCTGCGACCTTCTTCTCCGCCTGCTCCCAGAAGGCATCCCTCTGATTGAATACCGCAATCTCTCTTGCGCCATCCAGCAGCGCCTGCGCCTGTATCGCCGAGGATACGCCGCCTGCGCCCAGAAGCGTGATTTTCTTCCCCTTGATGGAAACACCCTCCTGCCGCAGATTTTCTACATAGCCCTCACCGTCTGTGATGTAGCCCGTCAGTACGCCATCGTGGTCGACGATGGTGTTGCATGCGCCCACCAGCTTCGCCGCCGGGGTGACCTCATCCAGATACTGCAAGACCTCCTGCTTGCAGGGCATCGTGATGTTCGCGCCCTTCATATGGAAGGTGCGGAAGGCTTGGATGGCTTCCCCCATCCGCTCCCTTGGTACGTCAAAGGCAAGATACTTATAATCCAAATTCCATTTCTCAAAACAGTAGTTATACATGGCGGGGGACTTGGAATGCTCCACCGGGGAGCCAATCAGCCCCAAAAGCCTTGTTTTTCCCGAAATCTCCATGAGGGATTCTCCTTTTCCTTTGTATGTGTTTGGATGTGTTTGGATGCGTTTGCATCTCGTTCAGCGCCGCTGTTGTTTTACAGGTTCAGTGTATCGCAGAAAATGCAAAAGCGCAAATTGATTGTTTCCTATGTTTTGATAGATTTTATCTATATTATGTGCTATAGTAAGGGGGAGAAAAGAGGAAAAATCGTCAAAAAACCCGCAAAAAGGGGGAAAGGAGCCATTATGAACCTCTATCAGCTACGCTATTTTGTCACTCTTGCCGAAACGCAACACTTCGGGCGGGCTGCCGAGCGGCTTTGCATCGCCCAGCCCAGCCTCAGCCATGCCATCGCCCAGCTGGAGGCGGAGCTTGGCGTAACGCTTTTTGAGCGCAAAAGCCGCTCCACCATCCTGACCCGCGAGGGGCGGCAATTCCTCGGCTATGTCGAAAAATCGCTGGAGATTCTGGACAGCGGCGTGCAGACCATGGAGCGTGCGGCGCGCGGGGAAGGCGTGATCGAGATGGGTTTTCTGCGCACGCTGGGCATCTCCTTCATCCCGGAGCTTGCGGCGGATTTTCTGAAGGATGAGCGCGGGAAAAACGTGCATTTCCAGTTCCACAGCGGCATCACGCAGCCCCTGCTGCAGGGTCTGAAGGATAAGAAAATCGATATTGCTTTCTGCACCAAGATCGAGACGGAAAAATCCATCGAATTTATCCCCGTCTCCAGGCAGGATCTGGTGCTGATCGTCCCCAGAGGGCATCCGCTCGCCAGCCGCTACACCGTTGATCTGACCGAGACTCTGCCCTATCCGCATGTCTATTTTGCGGAAAATTCCGGGCTGCGCGTGGTGATCGACCGCCTGTTCGACCAGATCGGTCAGCGCCCGCAGATCGCCTATGAGATCCAGGAGGATCAGGTCATTGCGGGTCTTGTGGCGCATGGATTCGGCATTGCGGTCGTGCCTTTTATGGATGAGCTGCTGCGCCTGAGCGTGAAGATCATCCAGATTTCTTATCCCTATTGGGAGCGGAATTTTTACATGGCGACCATGAAGGATCAGTACCTGCCGCCGTCCGTGCAGAAGTTCAAACAATTCGTCATTGAGCGGTATCGCTTGTAATAATAGACAAAAACAGGGGCGTTTTTTTGACACATTCGTTCTGTCTATCGAACAATAGATAAGTTCTATGGAAAAAGGGGGAAAATCAGCCGCAAATGAACCGATTACGGAAAGCAAGCTGCGTTTTTCTGCGCTCTCGCGCGATATGTTGTCATACATCATAGCATTTTTCGCACAAAAATAACGGGCATTCTGCGATAGGATCGAATGCCCGTTAATAATCTCATTTTAATGCGCGCGATAGAGGAACGAGGCAATCTGTGCGCGGGTGCAGCTCAAATCGGAGCCGAAAAGCTCCTCGCCCACGCCGCTTGTGATGCCGCGTGCCGCAGCCCAAGCCACCGCCTTTGCGTAGTACGCATCCGCAGGGACATCGCCAAATTCCGCGCTGCCATCCGTTTCAGGCTGACCCATCGTGCGATACAGGAATGCCATCGCCTGTGCTCTTGTGCAGGGCGCATCGGGGCTGAACAGACCGTTGCCCGTGCCGCCGGTGATGCCGTTTTCGACCGCCCAGGCGACCGCTCTCGCATAATACGCATCCTCCGCCACATCCGCGAAGCCTGCCGCCGCTGTCGGCTCAGGGCAGCCCGCTGTACGCCAAAGGAACGTGACAATCTGGGCGCGGGTGCATTCGTCATTCAGGGAGAAGGTATTCTTGCTCGTGCTGCTGAAAATGCGGTTTGCGGCAGCCCAAGTCACTGCATCGCGATAATATGCATCGGCGGGCACATCCTGAAAATCAACAGGATCCATGAAGCTACTGTAGACAAAAACACTGCTGGCGGGCATGGTGAAGATATATCTGCCATCGCCCATATCATGGAATTCCACCTCATCGCCGCCGCGCGTGAGGATGGAGAGCCAGTTGAGGGAAAATTCCTCCTCGGGGGCAGCGTTCAGGGTGATCTGCGTTTCGCTTCTTGCGTATTCATGGCTGGAGACGATCTCGCCATGCACGGAATCCGCCACGAAAATCCAGAAGCTGCGGGAATTGCCGCTGTTGCCGTGCTTGCTGCTGCCGCCATTGCCGCCTCCGTTGTTGCCGCCGGGGTTGGGGTTCGGATTCGGGGTAGGAGTCGTGCCGCCATTGCCGCCTTCGACTAGCAGATTCCGTTCCAACAGCACAGGTTCATAATTTGCACTATCGTGAGCCTCGACCGTCACCGTGCCGATCTTATCGCCGGGCTTTGCCTGAACGGCATTCAGCTTGATGATTGCCGTAGTATCAGTATTATCGTCCCACTTAAACTCATTCAGCCAATCGCCCACAAAATCATACTTACTGTCATCCCCATCTTGATAATCAGGACTCGTATACTCAAAGTGTGCGCCATGCGTTGCCGGGGAAAGGAGCTCCGCGAAATTATAGGTATACGTCTCCGCGGTATTATTTTTTACATACTTCGTATACACCTGCTTGCCGAGGGTTGCCTTGTCGATATCCACTTCAGTTGTCGGCTGATCGTATATATAATTCCCCGCAGCATCGCCGGCGAGCATCACTCCGGAAATCTGCACCTTTTGGGTTGTAGCCTGATAGTCTTCGTCTTCGATCAATCCGCTTAGCTTTGAATTGGGATCAACGTAGATTAGCCTGTTGTCAATATCATTCTGAACTATCGTGGAAGTACCATCATATCCGACCGTAGGATTGTCAGCCTTCAACGTCACGGTTCTGTAGCCGTATTTATATTCGCGATCCACCGCCGTTATGCCCTCGATGTTGACGCGGCAGGGCGTAATCTCGAAGACCTTTGTGCATATGAATGGAGCATCAACTAGATAGTAACCATCCACTTTTACAGTATATTCCCCCACAGCAGTCGGAACATCACTTAAAAAAACATCACTGCCCCTTTTCGCATATGTATATGTCAGTGCGTCCTCAATATCATCCTCCTCTAGCCAAGAATCCGTTGCCGGTTCAACACCTATCGTAGGCTTATTATTGTCACTATACTCCCCATATGTCCATGACGTAAAGTCTTTATCCACCTGAACCAGATCTTTCGCGGGTCCCGGCTCGGCATATATCAGGTCGATCGTCAGTGTGACCGATTCATAGTTCGGGTTGCCCTCAATCGTAACCGTAAAGGTACCAATCACGTCACCGCACTTGAGAAGACTAGGGTCACTAACTTGCTCCGTCTGAAATTACAGCGATCTGGTGCCATCATCCTTATCTAGCATTATGCTGGAACCGCCAACGCTATTTAGCTGCACCTTATTCGCTCGGTAGGTTGGTCGATTATATGTGTCGAAACTGTTTACATCCACTCCGTTGGGCAATCTCTTCTTCAGCATCTTTGTCAAAGGTATGCCATCAGTGAAATAGAGAGTCGACTCAGAACAAGGCCGTAATTGCGCCGAATAGAGCGGTTGCTCGCCGTCACCTTGTTAATCAGCTCCTGCAACTTCAGATGATAGGCTTCGGTCTGCTCCTGATCGTCGCCATAAAGCACATATCTTTTCGGACAGTGCTTGATCTCCACCCGCGCGTCCACATCCGTCCGCTCGATGCGCCTGTGCTGCAGGAAATACCAATCCACATCCTCCACGATCCTGCGGAAATATTCGCTCTTGCGCATGGCTTCCTCGCGCTGCTCAAAAAGCAGCTCCAGAACCATTTGGTTATCCTTCGTATCCAGTATGGCTCTGATCTTCTCCAGCGGAACATCCAGACTGCGGCAGCAGTTGATGATACCTTCGATGGACAAGGGCACATACGGTGGATGCTGCTACATTTGCCGTTCTGCTGTGTTACTCTCACTCGACGTACCTTCGGGTACGCCTTCGCTCGAAAGCCTTGCATAACAGCAAATGTAGCCAGCCTCCACTCGCAGACTTCTCAATGCGCAGTTTGAGACGATTTTCAGGCAGACGACCGCCGGCGTGCCCAAAGGCACGTCAAGGGAGGATAACGCCAAAATCGTCCAAGATCCGCTTTGAGAAGCGTGTGTGCCCTTGTTCATCGAAGGTACCGATGCGCCAGAACTGATCGGGCGTATAGTAACGATAATGATTGTCGGAATCAACATGCTTCGGCTTCAGCAAGCCGATTTTGTCATAAAACCGCAGAGTCTGCTTAGAAATCCCCGTGATCTTGCTCACCTCGCCCACCAAATATCCCTTTTTGGACATAGATTTCCCTCCTCAATCATCAACAGAAATAGCCTTCTCAAGCGCACGCAATCCCGGCGGCGTTTTACGCCCCAAAGCCGCACGGGAATCGTCCGATGCACTGTATATCTTTTATTTTACGGAAATCTACATTATATGTCAACATTTGTCGATGCAAATGGGCGCACCTTTAGGTGTGTCCCGATAAGAAAACATATAGGAGCTGAAATAGCGGAAAGGTTACGGATACAAGGAAATCTCCCCGCAGGCATCCTTTGGAAGGGAAGGTTTTTCTCGCTTTCGCTCGAAAACCGCTCATGCTTTCCTTCCATTCCTCACTCTCCCGGCGTTCCGCCAGGTTTTCGCTCGTCATGAGCAGAAGGAAAGCCCGCTACCGGGCTGTCAAGGGAGACCCCTGCAGTAGCCGTACCTTTCAGCAGTTCAGAATTTATGTTTTCTTATTCGGGCGCACCTTTGTGCAGGTTTTCCTGTCGATTCTCACAAAACCCGCTCCACCGCCGTTCCGGGGAAATATTCCGCGAGAATTTCTGCCGCCGTTTTACCCTGCTCCGCCAGCCATTTTGCGCCATATTGGCTCATGCCGACGCCATGCCCGTTGCCGCCGCCATAAAATGCCACGCCCGTCAGCACACCCTCTGCATTTCGCATCTCCTTCGCCGCGAAAAAGCCGCTCGGCAAAAGCGCATAGCCCGTCAGCGTGCCGCCGCTTTTACGCTGCAAATAAATCTCATCGCCGATCGTGCGCCTTGTGGGCGAAAGCACCTGTCGGATGGCGTATTCCGTGCGCACGCGGAGGGTCGCCTTCTCAAATGCCAGCTCCAGTTCCATCGCAACGCCGCCTGCGCCGCGCCGCGTGACGGATAAGCCCTGTAATCTGCCAAGCTCCTGCGGCAGACCCGCCCGGAAGCTGCCGTCCTCCTGCTTGCAGAGAACGAGCGCGGGGCTATTCTGCTCCAGTTTCGCCAGTGTTTCGGCGGCGATTTCCGAAAGCTGTCCGCAGGAAAAATATACCTTCCAGCGATACCATGGCGAATCCCTATCATAGCCCTCCTGCTCCCAATTTTGCCAGAAGGCGAGCCAATCCTCCTCGCTCATCGGGGGGATGAGATCGCCGTATGCCTTCGCCTGCAAATACGCCTTGGCGGCATTGCCGAAGCTGCCATCCTTCGACCAGGCCTCCGCATTGCTTGCGCCAAAGCCGCAGGAGGTCGAATAAAAATAGGTCTGCGCCACGCGCCCATCCGCCGTGACGACGCAAAGACCTGCCGTATTGGCGACAGCCGCCCGCGCGGTTTCGTCCTGCTCATCGCCCAGATAAACCTGACTCGCCACGGTGTCCGTCATGTGCGCGCCATACTCGCAATAGGCGTTGCCATAGAACTGATTATAGGCATAGCTACGGGCGGTAATCGCCTGCGCCTCCAGCGCGACCTGCCCGAAGCTGACGGGCATTTCATGCGCCACCACCCCCGGCAGATAGTCCTCCAAGGGCAGCTCATTGACGATGGAAAAGCTCTCCGCGCTGCGCCGCTCCAATTCCAGAATGCCGGGGTAGGCATAGCTTGCGCCGTCTGCAAACGTGAGCCGAATCGGGCTGTCCGCATGTACGGTCAATATCCCCTCATCAAACCAGGGCAGGTCGGCAGTCAGCGTTGCCGCATCCCCCGCCGCAAATTCCTTGGAACGCGCCGCATTGGACAGCGTAAAGCCTCCCTCCGCAGAGATCGTCACGCGCTCCTGCTCCGCGCCCCGCAGGAAGATGCGGATGTTCTCCAAAACGGCATTCTCTCGCAGCACCGCGCCGCAGATTTCGCCATCCCTTTCGTAATATTCCGCGGTCGCCGTGCCGCAAATGAGGTCGGAAAAGTCGGCATTGCCCCATTCTGCGCCCCTTCCGTCATAAATACGGGCATCCTGCGCCCAAGGCAGCGCCCCCTGCTCCGCGAGATAAATCTCCTGTGCGCTGACCCGCTTGACTTCGCATTTTCCCAGCGATTCCAAGGGCTGCACCTCCGCAATGCCGCCGTTTTCCAGCTTCACATCCGCCAGCCCCTCGTCGAATGCGCCGCGATAAGGATATGCCGCCACGCCTGCGCCCGTTTCCAGCAGAAGCTGCCCCTCCGACGCCCTGCAATAGATATTGTGCAGCATCGGGGAAAGGGCTTCGACCGTCAAAAGCGCGGTGATTTCCCCGTCCTTCTCCAAAAAGGTGATGCGGCTGTTGGCATAGGGCTGCAAATCCATGCCCGCCGCCGTGAATCTTCCCGTGTCGCATAAACCGTCCTCCGTCAGCAGCACGGCGCTTTGCTCCCGCAAGCCGTAATCCGCAAGGCTGCCCCCCTCCCCGCGTGAGGTCAGCGCGGTCTGCAAAAGCTGCACCCACAGCTCATAGGAAACCGCCATGTTTTTGTTCTCGTCCGTCAGCACGATGCGGCTGTTGTAATCCGGGGAGAGTCTGTCCATCAGCGCCTGCGCCTCCCAGAGCGTCAGCTCGTCCTGCGGGCGGAAGGTTCCCTCCTCGCTGCCGACAAAAAAGCCCTGCTCCACGCAGCCCTCCGCATAGGGATAGACCCAGTCCCCCTCGCTCAGATCCGAAAAATCCAGCTCCGTTTCCAGCTCCGCAAGCTCCTGCGGCGTGTAAAAGGCAAGCGCGATCATTTTTGCCGCCAGCTCGCGGCTGATCGCCATCTCCGTGCCGATGACGCCGACCTGCGCCCTCTGCGGCTCGTCCAGCCTGCCGCAGCCGCAAAAAAGCAGCAGCGCAAGCAGCGCGAATATCCATTTTTTCATCTCGTCCACTCCTTCCCAAAGCCCGTCTGCAACAAAGGCTTTGGTACAAGCATATGCAAGAAAAAAAGCCTTAGACCATTACGATCTAAGGCTCCCATTTACAATAACCCCAAAATGCCGTTCCTGCCGCTTGACACCTAGCCTAAGCCAGGTGGGTTTCCGCAGCGACGAGAAGGATCTGTCTTCCTCTGCCCAAAGGGAATTAGCTTGAGGCCTGACATACCTGCCGCCTGTAGGAATCCCGAGTCAGAAATGTAGGTTCAAATATGGCAGGTTATCGAACATTTCAGGATCTTATGCTCAGATTATACTACATTTGTTCGCCCACGGCAATAAGAAATTACAAATTTCTATTTTTTCCGATGGGAAATCACAATCACCCAGATCGCGCCACAGACGATGGCGATATCCGCAAGATTGAAAATCGGGGTTTTTCTGCCCTTTGACGGGATGTAGAGAAAATCCGTCACGCTGCCCTTTTTCAGCCGCTCCAGAAAATTTCCCATGCCGCCGCCCAGCGTCAGCGCAATGGGCATGGCGAATTTTCGGGGCATTTTCCCTGTGAGCGAAGCCCCAAAGAGCCACGCATAGATCGCCAGCAGGCTGCCCGTCAGAAAGAGAATGCCCTTTCTTTTTCCGTCAAGAGTATTGTATGCCATGCCGCCGTTTTTTATGTGCCACAGGCACAGGTGATTTTTGACAACATCCTTTTTTTGATCCAAGGGCAGGCTTTTTTCCGCCCAATGCTTCGTCCCCAGATCCAGACCCAAAACTGAAAAAAATGCCGCAATTTCCTTCATTCCATCACCCTCCGTCAAGATATTTTTCTCTCCATGTCAGAATCTTTTCTCCGCAAATGGCTTGCCACACCATCCTTCGCGTATTATAATTCTAATACATGGTAAAGCTAAATGTAAATATCTAAAAATATGAAAGAGGTGTCTGAATATGGCTTTGGTTACGACAAAAAAAATGTTTGAGGCGGCATTCGAGGGCGGCTATGCTATCGGTGCGTTCAACATCAATAACATGGAGATCATTCAGGGCGTGGTTGCGGCTGCGAAGGCGCAAAATTCCGCTGTGATCCTGCAGGTTTCCAAGTCCGCGCTGAAATATGCGCATCCCAAATATCTGAAGGCAATGGTGGATGCCGCCATTGAGGAAACCGGGCTGGATATCGCGCTGCATCTGGATCACGGTCCCGATTTTGAGGTCTGCAAGAGCTGCATCGAATACGGCTTCACCTCCGTTATGTTCGATGGTTCTCATCTGGAATATGAGGAAAACGTGGCGCAGACGAAGAAGGTCGTGGAATATGCACATGCGAGAGGCGTTGTGGTAGAGGCAGAGCTGGGCAAGTTGGCTGGCGTTGAGGACGAGGTAAAGGTACACTCCGCTGACGCGACCTACACCGATCCCGATCAGGCTGTGGATTTCGTAAAGAGAACGGGCGTGGACTCCCTTGCCATCGCCATCGGCACAAGCCACGGCGCATACAAGTTCAAGGGCGAACCGAAGCTGGACTTCGACAGACTGGCGACCATCACGGAAAAGCTGGAGGCGGCAGGCTTCCATAACTTCCCCATCGTACTGCACGGCGCGTCCTCCGTTGACCAGAAGTGCGTAGCGATGTGCAATGAATACGGCGGCAATATCGCAGGCGCGAAGGGCATTCCCGCAGAGATGCTGCGCAAGGCGTCCTCCATGGCTGTCTGCAAGATCAACATGGATACCGACCTGAGACTGGCACTGACCGCAGCAATCCGCAAATCCTTCGGCGATGATCCTGCGGCCTTCGACCCTCGCGGCTATCTGGGCGCAGGCAGGGATCTGATCCAGGAACTGGTTGAGGACAAGATCAAGAATGTGATCGGGTCTACGGATTCGATGAAGTAAAGATCTTGGTGAAAACCTTGAGGACTCCGCCCTCAAGCTCCCAAAGACCTTGGGGCGCCTGGTCAAAGCATCTTCCCTTCGGGAAGACGGCTACGCCGCCGCCTTATCTTGGCGGTGCTCACCCCAATACCCCGCAAGGGATTTCATCCCTTGACCCATTTGCGCAGAACCATTACATGGTTCTGCGGTGGGGAGGGGAGGTCTTTGGAAACATTGAATGAAATAGAGAAATACGAAGTAATCTTTTGATAATGCTTCTTGTCAAAATCTTGAAAATAAAGACCTTGCAGAAGGTAGTTGACCATAAAGTTTATGATGGGATAAGGTTTGGTTTGGTTGGATCGGCTTCGCCAATGCCTTGAATCCGAGCGACTGCATTCCCGCTTGCCCCGCGTAACTATGTACATGGTTACGCATAACGGGGTCAAGGGGGCGTGCCCCCTTGTAGGGGTGTTGGGGGCAAAGCCCCCAAGGTCTTTATGCATTGCCCCCAAGGTCTTTTCATTGACCATACCAATGCCTTGAACCCGAACGACAGCCTTCCCACTTGTCCCGCGTAACTATGTATATAGTTACGCATAACGGGGTCAAGGGGGCGCGCCCCCTTGCGGGAGATTGAGGGCAGCGCCCTCAAGGTTTTCACGTCCCCCAAGGTCTTCCAAGTTCTTTATCCACTTATAAAAAGGAGGTTACACCCATGTATGAGCTGGTGCAGGTTGCAGAAAATACATACTATATCAATTCCCCGTCCAAGATCGGCGTGTACCGCGTCAGCGATGACGATGTTTGGCTCATCGACAGCGGCAACGATAAGGATGCGGGACGTAAAATCCAGAAAATCCTTGATGCGCAGGGCTGGAAGCTGACCGCGATCCTTAACACGCATTCCAACGCGGATCATTGCGGCGGCAATACCCTCCTGCAAAATCGCCTGAGCTGCGCCGTGTATTCCACGCCGATGGAAAACGCCGTGATGGAGCATCCGATTCTCGAGCCGTCCTTCCTCTATGGCGGCTATCCCTTCAAAAAGCTGCGCAATAAATTCCTCATGGCGACCCCTTCGCAGACGCAGGATATCGCCGATGCGAAGCTGCCCGACGGCATGGAATATTTCCGCCTGCCGGGGCATTTCTGGGATATGATCGGCATAAAAACGCCAGATGATGTGTATTTTCTGGCGGACTGCGTGTTCGGCGAAAATATTATTACAAAGTATCATCTCTCCTTCCTCTATGATGTTGCCGCGCAGTTCGAAACGCTGAATTTTGTGGATAAACTGGAGGGCAAGCTGTTTATTCCGGCGCACGCAGAGCCGTTTGAGGATATTCGTCCGCTGGTTGCCGCAAACCGTGCAAAAATCAATGAAATTCTGGACAGGCTGCTGGAAATCTGCCGCGAGCCGCTGCATTTTGAATGGATTTTGAAAAGGGTATTCGAGGCTTTCGAGCTGGCAATGGATTATAACCAGTACGTCCTCATCGGTAGCACGGTGCGTTCCTACCTTTCCTATCTGCTCGATCAGGATAAGCTGGAATGCTATGTGGAGGATAATTTGCTGCTTTGGAAAGCTAAGGAATAGTGCTAAACGCTAAAACAGTTTTTTAGAAAATGTGACAGCATCTTCATCAGAAACAGCATCGCCAATGCTTCGTTTTTGATGTAAATGCACAAATATGCGAATCGTCATTTTTGCCAAGACAAAACCACATTTTGTGTGAAAAACAAGGATACGACAGATTGCAGTTTTTCTGATCAGTCGTATCCTTTTTCTGTTACAACGTCATTCCGATACCGCCGCATCTCTCCGCAGTCGGAAAAATGCCCGCAAAATTACCGCGATGATCGGACCGAGAATCAATCCGAACACGCCGATGCAACGGAAGCCGAAGTACATCGAAAACAGCGTCAGCAGCGGATGCAGACCGATCTGCGTCCCCAATATTTTCGGCTGCAAAATCTGCCGCATCACCTGTATCACGCCGTACAGCGCCAGATAACCCACGGCAAGGAAGGTATTGCCCATCGCAAACCAGATCACTGCGCCCGGCCAGAGGATAAATCCGCTGCCGAAAAACGGGAGCGAATCGATTACGGCGATCAGAATGCTCAGCAAAAGTGCATGCGGTGAGCGCAACAGCAGCATCCCAAGGATTGTCACCCCGAAAACATACAGCATGAGGATCAGCTGCGTCTTGATATAGCCCCAGACGCATGCCTTCAGCTCGTTTTTGGTCATATGGACGGAATTGCCGAACAGCGGCGCGACGTGCGCCAGATAAACCGCGCGAACCGCATCCCGGTCCTTTGCGAAAAAATACGCCGAGAGCAGCATCACAAAAAAGCTGATGAAAAAGCTCGATACCGAGGGCAGTCCCAACGCTCCGCCCGCCTTGAGCACGGAGAGCAGCACGTTGGAAAATTGATCCTGAAACTGCACAAAAAGCTCCTGAAATTGTGCCGGAAGCTGCGCCCGGAAGCTGTCAAACTGCGCCCAGAATTCCGTCAGCTTTGTCTGCGCCAGATCCAGATAATAGGGCAGATTTTCGGAAAAATGCCGCGCCCGCTCCAGCACGCCCGTGCCCGACCAAAAGCCCAGAAGCCCCAGCACCCCAAGAAAGAGCAAAATCCCCAAAAGTGCGCCGATTCCCCGCGGAATATGAAGCCTTTGCAGCTGATCCGCCAAGGGATTCAGCAGCAGGCTGAGCAGCCAGCCCAGCAAAAACGGCAGTAAAATCGGAAACAGATAGCGGAAAAACAAAAAACTCAGCAAAATCGCCAGCATCAGCAGAAAAAAATTATGAATTGCCTCTTTATTTTTTTCGTAAAATTCCCACATCAAACTCACCACCCGAAGAAACGCAAAACCACAGAATTTCAATTACTACATCGCATCCTACGGCAATCCCATCCATCCGCAAAGCGACACCGTATGGCAACAAAAGAAAACCCGGCGGGATGCCCCTATCCTCCGTATTATACCACAGTTTTCCGCATCGCAACGGAGAATTGTGAATTTTATAAAAAATGTAAGGAAAGCGATGTCTTTCCGAAAAATCATTTCCTCGCTCCTTCGCAAAACGCGAGCTGCATCTCATAAAAAACACTTTTCGGAAAGGCTCTGAAAAATTTTTCGTTTACAGTTGATTCTTTGTTCTATTTGAGGTACAATGTAGAAAATTGCTGTATACTGTATAAAAACGAGGGAGCTTATCGTGAAAGAGATTCGCTTGAAGGCACGCGCAAAAATCAATCTGACCCTGGATGTAACGGGAAAACGGGAGGACGGCTATCATCTGCTGGAAACCATCATGCAGACTGTCGCGCTCTACGACGGCATTTACATGAAGCGGCTGGACAAGCCTGTCATCAAGCTGAAATCCAACCTCCGCTGGCTTCCCACGGACGAAAGAAATCTGGCATGGCGGGCAGCCGCCCTGATGCGCGAGAGATTTTCGCTCGAAGGGGGCGTTTTCATCGAAATCCACAAGCAAATCCCCGTTGCGGCGGGATTGGCAGGGGGCAGCGCGGATTGCGCAGCGGTCTTGCTGGGGATGAACCTGCTCTTCGGGCTGCATCTTTCCGGAAAGCAGCTGGAGGAGCTGGCTGCGCAGCTTGGCTCGGATATCCCCTATTGTCTGCGCCGCGGCACGGTGCTGTGCGAGGGCGTCGGTGAGAAAATGACGAATCTGCGGCATCCCTGCCCGCGCGGCTATGTGGTGCTGGCAAAGCTGCCCGTCAGCGTGTCGACCGCGTCTGTCTATCGCGATCTGCGCTGGCAGGAGGTCACGCAGCATCCCGATGCGCAGGCGATGCGCCGTGCCATGGAAAGAGGCAGTCTTTCCGAGGTCGGCGGGCTATTATGCAATGTCTTGGAGACGGTGACGATCCCCCGCCATCCGAAAATTGCGGAGCTGAAGCAGCGTCTGCTCGCGCTTGGCGCCGAAGGCGCACTGATGAGCGGCAGCGGACCGACGATATTCGGTCTGTTCCAAGAACGGTCAGCCGCAAGACGCGCCGCAGCTGTGATCAAGAGGGAGTTTGGGATCAGGGACGTATTCACAACGGAGATCTATCGCGTCTCCAGAGAATGGAAGGGAGAAAAGAAAAATGGCTGATATGAAGTTCAATATCAACACAAACGAGTATTTACCACTCAGAGATGTCGTATTTAATACCCTTCGGGATGCCATTTTGACCGGGAAGCTGGTTCCCGGCGAGCGTCTGATGGAAAACCAGCTGGCGGATAAGCTCGGCGTGAGCCGTACGCCCGTACGGGAGGCGCTGCGTATGCTGGAGCTGGAGAATCTGGTGGAGCTGGTTCCCAGAAAGGGCGCACAGGTTCTGGATATGAGCGAGAAGGATATCATCAACGTTCTGGAGGTGCGCAGCGCACTGGAGGGGCTTGCGATCTCTCTTGCCTGCAAGAAGATTTCCAAGGAGGAGCTGCAGCAGCTGAAGAATATGGAAGTGGACTTTGAGCGTGCGGTTGCGGATAACGATGTGGAGCATTTTGTGGATATTGACGAGGACTTCCACGATCTGATCTTTGCCGCCACCGGCAATGACAAGCTGATTCAGATTTACAAAAATCTGCGGATACAGCTCTATCGCTATCGCATGGCGCAGGCGAAGAATGACACGTCTATGCCGACGATCGTGGCGCATCACAGGGGCATCATCCGCGCGATCGAAAACCGCGATGCGGAAGAAGGCGCGGCTGTTGCACAGGGGCATATCAAGTACCAGACCGAGTCTATTTTGCGCTTTGTGCGGAATAAATAAGACCTTGGGGGTCTTGCCCCCAATACCCCCACGAGGGGAGTTCCTCCCCTCGACCCCATTATTGCAAACGCATATGCATGCGTTTGCAGGTGCAAATTTGGAATAAAATAGAAATACCGCTTGTAAATTGGGATGCGCAAATTCCCTTTTCACAAGCGGTAATTTCTTGTCAAAATATTCTATTTTTGTCCCTCCGCAGGAGCGTATGCTCCTGCGCAATCGGGGTCAAGGGGGCGCACCCCCTTGCGGGGTTTGGGGCAGAGCCCCAAGGTCTTAGGTCTTTCGGGGTTTGGGGCAGAGCCCCAAGGTTTTCCCCTACCGCTCCAGCAGCCGCTTGACCTCCTTCTCCGATGCCGCCGCCAGCACCCGCTTCACCAGCAGCTTGCACTGCGCCTCGGATAGCCCTCGCACCTGATAACGCACCGCCGCAATCTCATTTGATACCATGCTGAATTCATCCAGCCCCATCCCAATCAGCAGTGGAACGGCTCTCTCCTCCCCGGCAAATTCGCCGCACATGCCGACCTCCTTGCCCTCTGCATGCGCCGCATCGATCACCCGCGCAATCGCCCGCAAAACCGCAGGATGAAACGCACTATACAGCTTCGTCAGCTTCTGATTGCCGCGATCCGCCGCAAGGATATACTGCGTCAAATCGTTTGTGCCGATGCCGAAAAAATCGACCTCCTTCGCAAAATCCTCCGCCAGAAAAACCGCCGCCGGCGTCTCCACCATCATCCCCGTCGAAATGCTCTCCCGAAACAGCACGTTCCGCTCCCGCAGCTCCCGCTTGCATTCCTCCAGCAGCTTATTCGCCGCCCGAAATTCCTCCAGCGAAACGATCATCGGATACATGACCCGAATGTCACCGTACGCCGCCGCCCGCAAAATCGCCTTGAGCTGCGTTTTGAATACATCCTTCATGTCCAGACAAAAGCGTATCGCCCGCCAGCCCAAAAACGGGTTTTCCTCCCTCTCAAACTGATAATACGGCAACGCCTTGTCCCCGCCGATATCCAGCGTGCGGATAGTCAGCGGTTTTTTCAGCAGCTCCGCCGCCTTTTTGTATACCTCAAACTGCTCCTGCTCCGTCGGGAAACGGCTGCTCTCCATATAAAGGAACTCGCTGCGGAACAGACCGACCCCCTCCGCGCCGTGCTGCACCGCCAGCTCGATATCCTTCAGGCTGCCCGCATTCGCAAAAAGCTGCACCGTCCTGC
>CAVGZD010000004.1:55320-63844 GCA_963633805.1 Lachnospiraceae bacterium
GCTCCGCCGTCAGATCGGGCGGCTTGAGCACAAAAGCCTTCCCAATGCCGATTCCCTTCGATGCGATCTGCTCCGCTCTGATCTCCCTCATGCTTATCCCTCCAAAATCTGCAGGAAAGAATCCAGTTTTTCGATGGACGCCTTTGCACCCTCGCCCTCTGCCGTGAGGGTCAGCGTGGAGCCTTCCCGCGCGCCGAGGGTCAGTAGCTGCAGGATGCTGTCCGCCGCCGCCTTCTTGCCGTCCTTTTCGATATAGACCTTGCAGGGCAGCTCCTTTGCAAATGCCACCAATTCCGATGCCGGGCGCGCATGCAGCCCCGTTTTATTTTTCAAAACAACCTTTCTTGTTTCCATCTCGTTCGCCTCCCAAAAATCATTTCCGTTATTTTTCCTGATTTCTGCGAAATTATAACAAAAGCGGCGTTCAAAAAATTTTCATAGAAATTTGCCATGATTTGCTTGACAAGGATTCCGACATATGATATTATTCATTCATGAGTTAGTCAGAGCTAACTATCGGACGAAAATACATTCACTCAGGAGGTTATCATATGAAGAAGGTAGTTATCGTAGGCGGCCATGACAGAATGGTGCGTCAATACATGGATATTTGTAAAAAGTTCAACTGTAAGGGGCGCGTTTTTACGCAGCTTCCCGCCAATTTCAAGGGACAGATCGGTCAGGCTGACCTCATCATCCTCTTTACCAGCACGGTTTCCCATATCATGGCAAACGGCGCAGTGCAGGAGGCAGAACGCAGTAGCATCACCATCGAACGCTCCCACAGCAGTTCTTCCTCTGCATTGAAGAAGATTCTGAACCAGTACTGTCAGTGCGCTTCCGCATGAGTTAGCTTAGGCTAATTTCAACAAAATATACCAAATAGAAAAATTCCAAGCGTGAGCCCTTTCTGCTTGGAATTTTTCTATTTGCCATGCGGTTCCCTGAGTGTTTCTGAAAATTTCCCGCGCAATGCACCAAATCAAAGCCCAGCCCTGCCGTCCAACAGGATAGCGCCGCCGACCAGCCGCCGATCGCCAGACACGGCAGGGCGCAAAGCGCACCGAAGAAAAGACCAAAAAAGCCGGAAATCATGCTCCAGAAGAAGGCAGAGTCGCTCCGCGGCAAAAGCAGCACCACAAGCGCCAGCAGATTCCAGATGTAAAGATAGGAAAACCACCACATCCCGAAGCCGTAAAAAAATCCTTCCAGAAAAACGAAAGCAAAAAGAATGCCAAATACTTTTTTTCCGAAAAACAGCATGTATAAAATAACCAAAAGACCGACGATCTCAACATTCGGCAAAAATGCCAAAACCACCTGTCCCATAAACAGCACTGCAGTCAGAACGCCCATCCGCGCAAGCTCATACACTCCGCGCCGCTCCAAATCAGTAGCCCTCCGTCAGCGTCAGCTCAAATTGATCGCCATCCGCGATCGGGGTCGTGTCCACTGAGGTGCTCAGCCATTCCCCGCCCTGGCGTGATGCACCATCATTGCTGCTTGGATTCGTCCGCCGTCTCGCCATCCACTGTCGTAATGAATAGCCCAAACTGCCCCATCTCCCCGGAAATCAGACCTTCCCGCTCCAATACCTCGCCCAGATATTCCGCATCCATCTGATGGGAAAAACTCTTTTCCGTTTCATCCCCATGCAGCACCAGTACGCTGATTTCCTTCTCTCCCGGCGTTGTCTGCTGTTTTGCGGCATAAAGCCCGCCCGCAAAAAGGCAGATTGCGATCATCAGCATGCTTGCCAGCATCATGTTTTTGTTCATTCGCATACAAAGTACCTCTCTCCGTTGTTTTTTCTATGGTACTGCCTGCTCGTCCGCTTTGCAAGAATTTTGTCCGATCGTGCAGAAAAATTTTATAGCGAGAATGCTTTTCTGCCGTGTTTTTATTACTTTTCAGCTATTTTAACAACCATTTCCTTCTGTTTTCCATAATATCTCCATCGATTGTCCTTTCTAAAATACATAAAGATACCTTTTGCTTTCCTTTTCCAAATATTTTCATCGATTTTGACGAAAATGTTGCTTGAATTAAACACTACAATTACCCTCTATTTACATCTTCAAAAATGTTTCACAAATAAGATGATGTATTTTTATGTATTTATAACAAGGAGACAAGCCCCTTCTCGGTCGTTTCTGAATCGCACTTTTCCGATATCTGCATCGGATTTATCCCCAAAATACGATATACAGACCAATCACAAGATTACCGAAAGACCTATTCGACCCACGGCACGGTAACAGACGGCTCACCCAAGCCAGAACACATCTAAGCCCTGCCTGTAACTCCACTCTCCCCCTCATCCCCCCTTCGGCATGGAGGGCATTTTTTCGCAAAAAACGGCTCTTTTCAGAGCATTCCCTGAAAAAAGCCGTTTTCCCTCACGCACTCAGGCGGTCGGAATTAGTTGCACTTATTTGTTTTGTTGGTCTTGTTTGTCTTGCCTGTGCCGTTCTTTTCCGTCTTAGAGGTATCGATGCTGTATTCCTGCGCAAATTCCGTTCTGTTCATGTTCTTGTTTGTATTCTTTTCTGTGTTTTTGTTCGTGTTCTTGTCCATTTCTATGACCTCCCTGAGTCTTCTCTTTTTACGAGCTTTCCTCTCGCAGTCATAGTATGGCTAGCCGCGGCATTTTTATGCGCGATTACGCTTAAGAAATCAGCGATCATTGAAATCCTGTTTTCTTAAGCGAAAACTGCTTAGATAGCGTTTTTTATATTTGAGCGCGGCATATTGCAGCACCTTGTGATAGATCAGCGGATTCTGCACCCCGCCGACTGCGCCCACGACGGGCAAGCCCTGGATAAACTTTCCTGTGAGCATCGCTGCGGAGAGCACCGACGAAGCCCTGCCGACCTCCTCCTCGAAATCGACCTTCCAAGGCACATCAGCCTGCAGCCATTCCTCCACCCGCGCATCTGCGGTGCGCTTTTCCGCGCCATCGGTCAGGGCAGCGGTGATGATGCGCAGGATTAGGATTTGCTCCTGCTGCTCATGATAATCGTAGCCATAGCTTGCCGCCATTTCATACAGCCCCTTGAGCAGCATCGCCAGAAACAGCGGGATATCGGGCAAACCGATGCCGAGCAGACCCAAGCCGATGCCCTCCGCGGTGGTCGCACAGGAATTAAAAAGAGCACTGCGTTTTCCGGTTTTTTCCAGCTTGCGCAACGATTTGCGATTGGGCTGCTGCTCCACCCGAAAATCGTTCACGCGAAATTCCATCTGCAACTCCTTGCTGCGGAAGGTTTTCTCGATGACGTCCGTGCCCTTATCAAAAATCAGGAAAAAAGCCTTATGGAAGGCTGCATCCAGCGTTTTTGTCAGCTTTTCCGGGATTTTTTCTTCTATCTTGCCTGTGATCTCGCCCCATTTGCCGGCGCTTTTCCTTTCATCCTTTTCCTCTGCCGCCCGCAACAACTGCGCTTCCCTGCGAAGCAGCCGATTCCATTCGCGTTCCATCGTCGTTCCCATAGCTTTCCCCCTTTTATAAAAAACATAAGACCTTGGGGGCTTTGCCCCCAACACCCCCAGCAGGGGGTTACCCCCTGCACCCGTTTGCGCAGGGGCATGTCCCTGCGGGGAGCGAATTACAGTTTGTACCCCAAAAAATATTTCATTTCAAAAAATATTTTTGATATTCGAAAAAGGGGCGTTCACACGCCCCTCTCGGTTTCCAAGCAACGGCATTTCCCGCCGCGAGCTTCGTCCAATCAAATCTGCGGTTTTTCATCATCGCCATGGAACAGCTTTGTCAGATCCGTATTGCCCACATTATTTTTCATGCTCGTATCAGCCATAACGTTCTGCATTCTGTAGTAATCCATCACGCCAAGATTGCCACTGCGCAGCGCCTCTGCCATCGCCTTGGGCACCTCTGCCTCTGCCTCGACAACCTTCGCCTTCATGTGTTCTACCTCTGCCTTCATTTCCTGTTCCTTTGCGATCGCGGTCGCGCGGCGTTCCTCCGCCTTTGCCTGTGCGATCTGCTTATCTGCCTCTGCCTGCTGGATCTGCAGATGCGCACCGATATTTCTGCCGATATCTACGTCTGCGATATCGATGGAGAGGATCTCGAACGCCGTCCCGTTATCCAGACCCTTGGAGAGCACCGTTCTGGAGATCAGGTCAGGATTTTCCAGAACCTCCTTGTGGCTCTTGGAAGAACCAACCGTCGTAACGATACCCTCGCCGACTCTGGCGATGATGGTTTCCTCGCCTGCGCCGCCGACCAATCTTGCCAGATTCGTCCGCACCGTTACCTTCGCAATAACCTTTACCTCGATACCATCAATCGCAACCGCTGCGATCCAAGGCGTTTCAATGATTTTCGGCGTTACGCTCATCTTTACCGCTTCGAATACATTTCTGCCCGCCAGATCGATTGCCGCCGCACGCTCAAAGGACAAATCCAGATTCGCTCTGTGCGCCGCAATCAGCGCATCTACCACGTTATCCACACGGCCACCGGAGAGCAGATGTGACTCCAGCTGATTCGCATTGACATTCATGCCCGCCTTCTGCGCCTTGATCAAGGGACGAATGATCTTATCCGCACGCACACGGCGCAGACGCATCCCGACCAGCGAGAAAATGCTGACCTTTACCCCGGCAGAGATCGCAGAGATCCACAGCCCCAAGGGAACGAAGCTGAGGAAAACGCAGATCAGGATCAGGATAATGATCAGCGGAAAAATAAATCCAAACATACTAAAGAATCCATACATCCCGATAAAACCTCCTTTTCATTTCCAAATGCCTACTCAGTACACCTTCACGGTCACCGTTTTGCCTGTGATCTGAACCACCTGCACCTCCACGCCGCGATCGATAAAATCGCCCGTAGAGCAGACGTCCACCAGCTGCTGATCGAACTGTGCCACCCCAAACGGCTTCAGCTCCGTATGCGTCACGCCGACCTTGCCGAGCAAGCCCTGCAGTGCGCTTTCATCAAAGCCCTGCGTCTCCTGCGTGTCCTTCAAGACCACCTTCCGGAACAGCCCGCCCTTTTTGGCAAAGAGCACCATCAGGAAGAAAACAACGACCATCGCCGCAAGCACGAACAGAAAAACCGCCATCCCATACAGACGAAACGTAAAGATCAGTGAGCCAAAAAGGGAAAGCGCACCCAATATGCCAAACAACCCGAAGCCCGGCATCAGAATTTCAACAAAAACCAGCAGCAAGCCTAATAAAGCCATCACTAAAATCCACGGGAACATCTCCTTCGACCTCCTCTCATGCCCTGCTTTTTGTTTACCTTCAATGAACAAGGGCACACACGCTTCTCAAAGCGGAGGTGCGCTGCATTTGCTGTTATGCAAGGCTTTCGAGCGATGGCGTACCCACAAGGTACGTCGAGCAAGAATAACGCAGCAGAACGGCAAATGCAGCAGCATCCGCCGTGTGTTCCTTTGTTCATCGAAGGTAAGGATAGTATAGCATAAACATATTTTCCCCTGCAAGGATATTTCTAAAAAGTAAGAATTGTGTAAGAAAAGGGAAATTTCGCCTTTCTGTTCGCCAAAAGCGAATCCCGTTTCGCCATGCGGCTTTCTATCCTTCCCAAGATTTTGCATTTTATGCACTTTTTCCGCAAATGATGATATTTGTCTGATAAATTCACTGCAATTTCTTCAATTTTTTCCGAACATAGGTTTGAATTCCCCGCATTCTGTGGTATAATTATGTGGAAAAAGACGCATTGGCGAACAGCTGCTTGCAAATCTCAAAAGCAAATCCAATGTATCCCCCGCAAGGACAAGCATAAGGAGTGAGCATATGAATGAATTATCTGCAAAACAGAGACAAATTCTGGATTATCTAAAGGCAGAGGTACGGGAGAAGGGCTATCCCCCTTCCGTGCGGGAAATCTGCGAGGCGGTCGGGCTGAAATCCACCTCCACCGTCCACGGACATCTCTCCCGTCTGGAAAAGAAGGGTCTGATCCGCCGCGACCCCACAAAGCCCCGCGCCATCGAAATTCTGGATGAGGATGAGGAAAACAAAAAAGCACTGGTGCAGGTGCCCATCCTCGGTCACATCACGGCGGGCAATCCCATCCTTGCCGTAGAAGAAATCGAGGGCACCTTCCCCATTCCCAAGGAATATGTGCATGATGACAGCGTGTTCATGCTGCGCGTAAAGGGCGAAAGCATGATTGAGGCGGGCATATTCGATAAAGATTTAATTCTGGTGCGCCAGCAGCAGGATGCGCAGGATGGCGATATCATCGTTGCGCTGATCGAGGATTTCGCCACGGTAAAGACCTTCTATCGCGAGAAGGATTACATTCGCCTGCAGCCGGAAAATGCGACCATGTCGCCCATTATTGTCAAGGATGTATCGGTTCTGGGCAAGGTGATCGGGCTATTCAGAAAATTCTAAGGAGATGAAACGAGTATGTATGGATATGTAAAGGTAGGTGCGGCTGTCCCCAGACTGCACCTTGCGGATTGTGTATACAATAAGGAGCAGATCGTCAAAATGGCGCAGGATGCCGCAGAAAAGGGCGTTCGCGTGCTGACCTTCCCGGAGCTTTGCATCACGGGCTATACCTGCGCGGATCTGTTCATGCAGCGTCCGTTGATCGTTGCTGCGGAGAAGGCAGTCCGGGCGCTTGCGGAGGAAACCCGCGAGCTGGACGTTTTCCTCGTCATCGGCGCGCCCATCATGCTGGATAGCCAGCAGTTCAACTGCGCCGTTGCGATCTATAAGGGCAACATCCTCGGCCTCATCCCGAAAACGCATCTGCCCAACTACAGCGAATTTTCGGAGGAACGCTGGTTCTCCTCCGCAGATGATATTCTGGTGGAGCAGACGCGCTATGCCGGGCAAGTGGTTCCCATCGGCTCCGATCTGCTCTTTGCCGCAAGCGGCATTCCCGATCTGAAAATCGGCGTGGAGATCTGCGAGGATCTTTGGGTGCCCATCCCGCCCAGTTCCCATCAGGCGCTCTATGGCGCGACGCTGCTGCTCAATCTTTCCGCCAGCAGCGAGACCTCCGGTAAGGCGCATTATCGCAGACAGCTTGTGGCGGCGCATTCCGCGCGCTGCATGGCTGCGTATGTATATGTTTCCGCAGGCATCGGCGAATCCACGCAGGACTGCGTATTCGGCGGCGACGGCATCATCTGCGAGAACGGCTCGATCTTCGCGCAGACCGAACGCTTCGCTAAGGAAAATCAGATGATATTTGCCGATATCGATCTGGACATCCTTTCCAACGAGCGCCGCAAGCATACGACCTTCCTCTCGCATCTGCAAAAAACCGACCTGCCACATCCCTATCGCGTGATCCCCTTTGCGATGGAGGAGGCGGCCTCCCTGGAAAATTGGAGCCGCCCGCTAAGCGCCGCGCCCTTCCATCCCGCAGAGGAAAATCTGGACGAATTTTGTGGGGACATCCTCTCCATCCAGACGGTCGCTCTGGCGCGGAGAATGGAGCATGTGCATGCGGACTCGCTGGTTGTCGGCATTTCCGGTGGACTGGATTCCACACTTGCGCTTCTGGTCTGTGTGAAGGCATGTGATTTCCTCGGCATCGACCATAGCCGCGTGATCGGCGTGACCATGCCGGGCTTCGGCACGACCGACCGCACCTATCAGAACGCGCTGACGCTCATGAAATCGCTGGGGATCACGATGAAGGAAATCTCCATCCGCGACGCCGTGACGCAGCACTTCAAGGATATTGAGCATGACATCAGCCTGCATGATGTGACCTACGAGAACGCACAGGCGAGAGAGCGCACACAGATTCTGATGGATCTGGCGAACCGCTTTAACGGACTTGTGGTCGGCACGGGCGATCTGTCCGAGCTTGCGCTGGGCTGGGCGACCTACAACGGCGATCATATGTCCATGTACGGCGTAAACGGCGGCATTCCGAAAACGCTGATCCGCGTGATCGTAAAATGGATCGCAACAAACGGCGCGGTGGATGCGGCAGCGTCTGCGGCACTGCTGGATGTACTGGATACGCCCATCAGCCCGGAGCTGCTCCCGCCCGATCAGGCAGGCAATATCAACCAGAAGACGGAGGATTTGGTCGGTCCGTATGAGCTGCATGATTTCTTCCTTTATCACATCCTGCACAATGCATACCGCCCCGCGAAGGTACTTTGGCTGGCGGAGCGGGCATTTGCGGGGGAATATGACCGCGCGACCCTGCTGAAATGGCTGAAGAATTTCTATCGACGGTTCTTCGTGCAGCAATTCAAGCGTTCCTGCCTACCGGATGGACCGAAGGTCGGGGATTTCTCGCTCTCGCCCAGAGGAGACTGGCGCATGCCGAGCGATGCCTTCAGCCGCGTCTGGATGGATGAGGTGGAAAAGCTGTAAAAGGTGTGAAGACCTTGGGGACGCTGTCCCCAATACCCCTTGAAGACCGTGGGACTCTGTCCCACACCCTGCAAGGGGAGTTCCTCCCCTCGACCCCGTTATAGCAAACGCATTGCATGCGTTTGCGGGCGCAAAATTGAAGAAAATACAAAAACCGCTTGTG
>CAVGZD010000004.1:64049-70782 GCA_963633805.1 Lachnospiraceae bacterium
AAAAACCGCTTGTGAATCAGGAAACGCAATCCCCCTTTCCACAAGCGGTATTTTTTGCCAAAATATTCTATTTTTATCCCCGCAGGGGCGCACGCCCCTGCGCTATTGGGTTCCAAGGGGCAAGCCCCTTGGCGGAGTGTGAGGCAGAGCCTCACGGTCTTCGGGGTATTGGGGCAGCGCCCCAAGATCTTTCACGGTCTTGCCCTCTACTTATACACCCGCAGCTTCTCGATGCGGTTCTTGTCCATCTCCTCTACGATGATCCGCAGCCCACCCAGCTCGATTTCCTCCCCGCCCTTCGGGAAATTCCCCAGCTTCAGCAGGATATAGCCCGCGATGGTGTCCACCTCATCGCTCTCCAGCTCCGCGCCGACCATCTCATTAAAATCCTCCAGTCGCGTACTGCCATCGACCACAAATTCATTCTCCTTGATGACCTCAATCTCGTCCGATTCATCGTCATACTCATCCACGATCTCGCCCACGATCTCCTCAACCATATCCTCCATCGTGACCAGACCCGCCGTGCCGCCATATTCATCCAACACCACCGCGACCGCCAAGCGACTATTCTTCATCTCTGCCAGAAGCTCCGCAATCGGCTTGCTCTCATAGGTAAAAAACGGCTCGCGCATATACTGTTCTGCGGAAAACTCGCTTTTATCCAGAAAAAAGATGTCCTTTACATACAGTATACCAATAATATCGTCCAGATCCTCTCCATATACCGGCATGCGCGAGAAGCCCTCATCCTGCACCAGCTTCACATATTCCTCATAGGAGATGTCCTTCGTGACGGCAACAATATCCGTTCTGGGCGTCATTACATCCTTCGCCTTGGAATCGCCAAAATCGAACACATTATTGATCATCGTGCGCTCGCCCAGTTCCAGAACGCCTTCCTCATGGCTGACATTTACAATCGTTTTCAGCTCTGCCTCGGTGATCAGCGGTGCTCTTTCCCCCGGCGTACAGCCGAACAGCCGCGCCAGATTGCCCGTGATCACATTCAACACCGCAACAATCGGACGGAAAATGAACACGCAAAACGCAATCACCTTGACCACCAGCAGTGCGACCCGCTCCGCCTTCTGCGCGGCAATGGTTTTGGGCGTGATCTCACCAAAAATCAGGATAACAACCGTGATCACGATCGTTGCGATCGCTGCGCCATTGCCCGTATCGCCCTTGAAAACCTGAATCGCGAGGGCTGTCGTCAACGCGGACGCGCCGTTATTCACCAGATTATTGCCCACAAGGATCGAACTGAGCAGGCGGTTTGGATCCTCCACCAGCTTCATGATCAGATCTGCGTTTTTCATGTTTTCATCCACCATATTCCGCAGCCTGATCTTGCTGAGCGAGGTCAGTGCCGTTTCCGATGCCGAAAAAAATGCAGAACAACATACCAAAAACAATAATAAACCAATCAACACTGGACTGCCGTCCACGGTCATCACTCTCCTGTTTTTCCGTTCTCCAAAAATTTATTCTGCCTGAAAAAGAGACAGCTCTTCCTTGCCATAACGCAGGCTGATTTCCTGCTCGGCGGTCTCCCAAGAAAGAGAAACGCCCGTCAGCCCTGCCAGATCGCGCAGTCTGTAGTACGCCTGTCCATCCTTTTGATAGCGCGTCAGGCTATGCTGCGCCGCGCGATACCAGATCTTGACGGTATCCGTTTCCTCTCCCGCAGCCTCTGGAAGGATCAGCGTGATCCCCAGACGGGCAAACAGCTGCTTGCAATCCTTCGCCGTCAGATAATAATAGCCCGCCTCATAATAGGCATCCATCGTCCGCGTGGATTTATCCGTCCGCAGCGCGATTTCCCGCGCCTTCGGCACGAGCTTTGCCCAAGGATTCTGCGGGTCGGGGTCGGTCGGATCCCAGCCGCGCAGCGCGGTATTGCTTGTATCGATTTTCTGCGGCGCATTCGGCTGCAAAGGCTCGCTCACATTCCCGCGATACATCCGCACCGTCGTCCCCGAAGGGCAGTTATCGTAAAGCCATTTTGCGTCAGCCGCCGTCAGGCGAATGCAGCCTGCCGAAGCGGTTTCGCCCAGCTTATTATATTCTTCATATTCCAGCGTGCTCTTGTCCTGCTCGAGATACGGCACGGAATGGAACAGGATATGCCCCGTGATGCGCGTCGCATATTGCCCGTAAACATTGCCGAACAAAATGCGCCAGGTGTACTTATCCGACGTACGGAAGGTTCCCTCCGGCGTGCCCCAGCCTGCGGAGCAGACGAATGCCTTCTCCGGCACGGTATACGCGCCCGAAGCATCCCGCCCATAGACTGTGACGATATTTTCGGTCAAATTCACGGTAACATAATACGGCAGATCCGCCGCCCTCGCTTCCCGCGCCGGCACTGCGCAAAGCAGCAGGACGCAGAGCAGCAGAAGGCTGCCCAATTTCTTTTTCATCTTCATTCTCCTTCATTTCTCCGCTTTTCGGGCAGAGGTTCAGAACTTATGTAAATCAAAACCCACATAGATCAGTGGAAGCTCTTCAGGCTGTTTCCAAATTTTGTATATTGTCCCATCCAAGTCAGATCAACCGTGCCGGTCGGACCGTTTCTCTGCTTGGCGATGATCAGCTCAGCCTGATTTTTCTTCTCCGTATCCGGGAAATAGTACTCATCGCGATACAAAAACGCGACCACATCCGCATCCTGCTCGATCGCACCGGATTCACGCAGGTCGGAAAGCATCGGGCGATGATCCGCTCTCTGCTCGCAGGCACGGCTCAGCTGGCTGAGCGCGATGACCGGGGCTTCCATCTCTCTGGCGATCGCCTTGAGGGAGCGGGAAATCTCCGAAATCTCCTGCTGTCTGGAATCCGTGCGCCCGTTGCCGCTCATCAGCTGCAAATAGTCGATCACGATCAGTCCAAGCCCCTTCTCCGCCTTCAGCCGGCGGCATTTGGAGCGCACCTCCATCGGCGTAATGCCGGGGGTGTCATCGATATAGATGGGCGCTTGCGAAAGCGGACCCATCGCGCGGATGAGGTCCATCCAGTCGGCATCGCTCAGCTCACCCGTGCGCAGCTTTTGCGCATCGAGCATCGCCTCGGAGCAGAGCATACGATTAACCAGCTGCTCGCGGCTCATCTCCAGCGAGAAAACCGCCGTCGGCACCTCGCTGCGAATGGCTGCATTCTGTATGATGTTGAGCGCAAAGGCGGTTTTCCCCATGGAGGGACGCGCCGCCAGCAGGATCAGATCGGATTTTTGCAGCCCTGCCGTTTTTGCGTCAAAATCCACAAAGCCCGTGGGAACGCCCGTCAGCTTGCCTTTCGAGCGGTAAATTTCCTCAATTTTTTCGATCGAATCCACGGCAATATCGCGGATATGATGAAACTGCTCCGAGTGCCGCTTCTGCATGATGTCAAAGATACTTTTTTCCGCCGTATCCATGATGACATTCAAGTCTTCCTTGCCCTCGTAGCTCATCTGGGAGATGTCCCCCGCCGTGCGGATCAGGCGGCGCAGTACGGATTTTTCCTCCACGATGGCGGCATAATGGCGCACATTGACCGAGCTGCCGACCGCCGTGGAAATTGCAGCCAAAAAGGGCAGCCCGCCGATCTGCGCGAACGTCCCCTTTTCCTCCAGCTTGTTTTTGACCGTGACCACATCGATCGGCGCACCGCTGCGGTATAATTCCTCCGCCGCTTCAAAGACCACGCGATGATCCGGGCGATAAAAATCCTCGCCCGTCAGCACCTCCAGCGCGATGGACGCCGCTTCGCGATCCAGAAACATAGAGCTGAGCACCGCCTGCTCTGCCGTGGCATCCTGCGGCGGCAATCCGCGATATTCGGTTTGATTTTGCTGCTCTTCCATGCTTCCTCGCTCCGTTTGTCCTTTTTTATGCTTCTACGATCTTAATGCTTACCTCAGCCGTCACCTTCGGGTGCAGCTTTACAACTGCCGTCCTCTCGCCCACCATCTTGATAGGGTCGCCGATGGAGACCTTCTTCTTGTCGATATCCAGCTTGGTCTGCTCCACGATGGCTTCCGCAACCTCCTTATTGGTCACAGAGCCGAAGAGCTTGCCGTTGCCGCCCGTTTTCACGCGGATGGTAACAACCTTGTCCTCCAGCGCCTTAGCGATCTCTCTCGCCTTGTCCAGCTCCTCCTGCTTGCGCTTCGCTTCCGCCTTCTGCTTCAATTCATAGTCGTTCAGATTGGATTTTGTTGCCTCGACCGCCAGCTTCTTCGGCAGCAGAAAATTCTTTGCGTAGCCCTCGCTTGCATTGATCAGCTCGCCCTTTTTCCCAACGCTTTTTACATCCTCTAATAAAATCAATTTCATGCTGATTCCTCCTCCATATATTCCTCAATGGCGCGGCAGATTTTCTCCTTTGCCTCCTGCGGCGTGCAGCCGTGCAGCTGCGCCCCGGAGACGGAATAATGTCCGCCGCCGCCCAGTTTTTCCATGATTCTTTGTACATTGATATCCCCGAAGCTGCGTGCACTGACATAAATCACATCGCCCACCTTTGCGCAGACGAAGGATGCCTTTACGCCTGTTACGTTCATCAGATCATCCGCAGCCTGCGCTGCCACAAGGGATGCATTCTTCCCCTCTGCCGGGCAGAAGGAGATCGCCATATTCCCACGGAACAGCTCCACATCGCACACCGCCGCCGCCTTCGCCTTATAGGATTCCATATCATTCTGGAACAGACGGCGCACACGAATGCTGTCCGCCCCATTACGGCGCAGAAAGCCCGCCGCATCGAATGTGATCGCGCCCGTTTTTACGGCAAAATTCTTGGTATCCACGGTAATCCCCGCCAGAAGCGCATCCGCCTCGATGGGCTTGAGCTTGACCTTCTTGCCGATATGCTGGATGATCTCCGTCACCAGCTCCGCCGCGGAGGACGCATACGGCTCATGATAGGTCAGAACCGCCTGATCGATGAAATCCGTGCTCTTTCTGTGATGATCGAAGACAACAATCTGCTTTGCCGCCACCAGCACCTGCGGACTTTCCACCATACTGCTACGGTGCGTATCCACAACGATCACCAGCGTTTTATCATCCATGATGCGCAATGCATCAGCGTCCTTCAGGAAATTCGTTTCATAATGGCAATTTTCCGCCATCGTGTCATAAAGCGGGCGGATCCCCGCGCTGACCTCATTGAGCATGATATGGCACTTCTTCTCCACCGCGCGGGAGATAGCGCAGATGCCCATGCAGGAGCCAAGGCTGTCCAGATCCGCATTGCGATGCCCCATGACCAGTATGTTCGATGCGCCATCCATCAGCTCCCAGAGCGCATCCGCCTTCACGCGGGCGCGTGTGCGGGAATTTCTGCCGACCTCGCCCGCCTTCGCGCCATAGAAAAGGTATTTTTCGCCCTCTTTTATGAGCACCTGATCGCCGCCGCGCCCCAAAGCCAGATCCAGCGCCGCCTTCGCGCTCTGCATAGATTCCTCCAGCGTACCGCCGCTCACGCCAAGCCCCATGCTCATCGTCACCGAGATATGCTCGCCGACGCTGATCTCCCGCAGAGTGCTCAAAATATCGAATTTCCGCTCCTTGAGCTTTTCCAGATTACCCTTCGAGAGCAGGAAGATATATCTGTCCTTCTCCAGCTTTTTGATCATGCCCTCCGTATCCACGGCAAGCTGCGTCAGCTTTCGATCCACCATCGCAGAGAGGATCGGCAGCCTGTCCTCGGAGATGCTGTCCACAACCTCCTCATAGTTATCCAGAAGCAGCATGCCCACGACCGTCTCGCTGCGATCCAGCTTCTGCGCCAGCGCACAGCGTTCGGAAACATCCACCAGCGTCAGCGTCAGCACCACGCCGACCGCGCCGTTTTCCTCCTCCACATCGCAGTGATCCAAAGCCGCGTCAAACTGTCTGCCGTTATGCTCCACGAGCACGACCTCGCCCTGCCCGCTTTTTTTCATCAGCTGCTCGATGATGGGTCGTGCCTGCTCCGGCTGCGCAAAAACCTCTGCAAATTTCTCATTATTCATCAGCAATCGCCCGCGGATATCCAGCACCGCATAGGGGATCGGCAGATTCTGCGGAATGGTGAAATTCTCACGCAAAACGGCGGTATCCAAAAAGGAATACTCCGCGCCGCTCTGCTCCGCCGCGCCCGTGCTCTCATGCAGGATGGTCAGAACCGCGAAAACCGCCGCCGCCCCGAAGAACGCGCCCACACCCAGCCATGCATCAATCATAAAGCAGACGCACACAATGATCACGACCACCGCGATCCCGGCAGAGCGATCCATGCTTTTTCTCAATCTCGTTTTGATATCCATAACGTTTTATCCAAAGCCCCTTTATTTCCCTTCCAATTCATGCAGCAGCTCCAGAAGCAACGGCTTCCACTCCTCCTTCTCCTCCTTGAGCAGACCCAAGCGGATGCTTGCCGCCGCCTTGCCATCGAGCGCAGCCTTCGAGATGCCAAGCCGCTCAGCCATCAGATAGAGAAGCACCTCCAAGCGCGCCAATATCTCGGTTTTCTCCGCCTTCGAGGCATTTTTCTGCATTGCCGTGAAAAATTCGGAAAGCACTGCCAGAAGCTGGCACTGTACATCCTCTGTCATTTTAATATTTTTTGCCACATCCAGTTCTTTTCCCAACAATCTTCTTCGCCTCCGTTCCTTTTCTGATCGTTATCTTGACGATTATACCATAAAAAAAACAATGACTCAAGAGCTTATTCAGCCCCGCACGCCGGGTGTGGGGTGTACCAT
>CAVGZD010000005.1:0-62442 GCA_963633805.1 Lachnospiraceae bacterium
TTGGCAGGATTAAAAGTTATGTCGCGTTTTATGATTTTGAATAAATTTTCATATAGAAATTTTCCTCCAAATGTGATATAACTATATCACATTCCTTTCACGGAGTGCAATACCTTTTGTCAAAGAGAGGATCACTATGGATAATTACATTTTAAGCTGTTGCTCAACAGTGGATCTGACAAATCAGCAAATGAAGGAGAGGGATATTCCATATATCAGTTTCCATTTTTTGTTGGATGGCAAGGACTATCCGGATGATATGTGGCAATCCATTCCCGCCGAGGATCTTTATCGCAAGATGTCTGCCGGCGCGGATACCAAAACCTCTCAGGCAACCATCGCAGAATATATCGCCTTCTTTGAGCCGATGCTGCAGGGCGGCAAGGATATTTTGCATATCGAATTTTCAAGCGGGCTGAGCGGGGCATATAATTCCGCCTGCGCCGCCGCCGCAGAGCTGCGGGAAAAATATCCCGCGCGCAAGCTCTATATCGTCGATTCCCTCTGCGCTTCGAGCGGCTACGGTCTGGCGATGGAAACCCTCGCCGATCTGCGCGATAGCGGCAAGAGCATCGAGGAGCTGCGGCAATGGATCGAGGAAAACAAGCTGCGGATGCACCACTGGTTCTTCTCCACAGACCTGACCTTCTATATCCGCGGGGGGCGCGTTTCCAAAACCGCCGGTCTGGTCGGCACGCTTTTAAATATCTGCCCGCTGCTGAATATGGACAGCTTGGGCAGACTCAAACCGCAGGAGAAGCTGCGTGGCAAGAAAAAGGCGATCCAACGGATCGTTGCCATGATGGAGCAGCATGCCGAGGGCGGTACGGATTACAGCGGCAAATGCTATCTCTGCCATTCCATCTGCCCAGAGGATGCAAAGGCAGTTGCGGCATTGATCGAAGAAAGATTTCCCAAATTGCAGGAAAAGGTGCAGATCTACCCCATCGGGGCGACGGTCGGCAGCCATACCGGCCCGGGAACGGTCGCGCTTTTCTTCTGGGGCGATCAGCGGACGGACTAATTACGAAATCGATCGAAACTTCTGAAAAAACAAACTGAGGTGTATGAATTTGAAGATTGCGATTATAACAGACAGTAATAGCGGCATGACAGCACAGGAAGCAAAGGCGCTGGGTATCTTCTTGCTGCCGATGCCTGTTATTATCAATGAACATTCTTATCTGGAGGGCATCGACATCCAAGCCGCGCAGCTATTCGAGGCGATGGAGCGCGAGGAGGATTATTCGACCTCCCAGCCCTCCCTCGGCAGCGTGACCGATTTATGGAACAGCATTCTGGCGGAGGGCTACGATGAAATCATCCATATCCCCATGACAAGCGGGCTGAGCGGCAGCTGCCAGAGCGCCTCCATGCTCGCAGAGGATTACGATGGCAAGGTGCATGTTGTGGATAACCACCGCATTTCCATCACGCTGGTTGCCGCTGCGCAGGAAGCCAAGCACATGGCGGATGCAGGCTTCTCCGCCGCCGAGATCAAGGCTTATCTGGAGAAGGCCGCCCTGCAAGCCAGCATTTATATCACCGTTGCTTCCCTCAAGCATCTGCAGCGGGGCGGGCGGCTCAGCTCTGCGGGGGCAGTTCTGGGGACGCTGCTCAATATCAAGCCCATCCTGTCCATACAGGGCGAGAAGATCGACGCTTTCGCCAAGGTACACGGCATGAAGCAGTGCGAGCGGAAGATGGTCGAAGCCCTGCAGCATGATATTGCGACGCGCTTTAGCAATGTCCCTCCGGAAAAGCTGCTGATCGGCGCAGCCGGCACATTCTCCACGCAGGAGAAGATCGACCATTGGCACGGCATCGTGCAGGCGGCATTTCCTGATGCGCAGGTGGATTATTACCCCCTGCCCTGCAGCATTGCCTGTCATGTGGGACCCGATTGCGCGGGGATCGCTGTGGCTGTGATGGAGCATTGAGAAAAACAAAAGAACCTGTGGCGCGTCCGAAGAAGAAAACACGGCTGTTTTCCCATTCGCAATGTTGCCCACAGGTCTTTTTTCGTGATCCGATCCATTTCCGCAGCCAGCGGCATGAGCCTTTGGCGCAGGATAGGGGGATAGTTCTGCCGCCGTTTCGCCCTGCCTGATTTTTACGCAAAAAAAGACCCATCTGGAAAGGTGCGCCCGAATATGAAAACACGAAAACGCCGTAAATCCTTGCAAAACAAGGACCTACGGCGTTTTAATCGGATCATGCCTGCTTACCCACAGGTCTTTTTTATGTATTCAAATGGATCTCAGCCCTTTTAGGACAGCAGCTCCGCCAGCTCCTCCACGGCCTCCTGCTCGTCCGCGCCGTTTGCAAGGATGGTTGCCTTCTGCCCCTCCTGCATATTCAGCGCGATCGTACCCATGATACTTTTCGCGTTGATTTTCCTCTCGTTGATGTTTACCTGAATCTCCGCTTCAAATTTTCCGGCGGTCTGCACAAAATAAGCAGCCTGCCTTGCATCCAGGGAAGATTTGATGGTAATGGTTTTCTGTGTCATTTTGCTTCACCTTTGCCCTCTCTCAGTGTTTCTGCGATACTGCTGATCTTTCGCAGCCTGTGATTGACGCCCGACTTGCCAACGGGAGCCGCAAGATAGGAGCCAAGCTCCTTCAGGCTCGTATCCGGATACTCCAGACGCACGCGTGCCATCTCCTCAAGCTGCTCCGGTAAATTGGAAAGCCCAATGGTTTTCTCAATATAGGCGATGTCCTCCAGCTGCTTGACAGCCGCCCCAACCACCTTGCTCAGGTTCGCCGTTTCGCAGTTGACCCTTCGGTTCACATCATTGCGCACCTCCTTGACGATGCGGACATTTTCCAGATCCATCAACGCCAAGGGCGCACCCATCACATTCAGAAGATCGACGATCTGCTCGCCCTCCTTCAGATAGACCACAAAGTGCTCCTTCCGCTCGACCACCTTGGCCTCCAGACCGAAGGAATTGACCAGATCCCGCAGCTGCTGCGCCATGGCGGCGTCACTGAGCACAAATTCCAGATGATAATTTTTCTCCGGATCGCTCACAGAGCCTGCGGCGATAAATGCCCCCCGCAGATATGCCCTGCGGCAGCAAATGCTGCTGACAACCGGGGCGTAGATCCGCCTTTCCAGCTGCACCTCACCCTGCTGCGTATGGAGCAGCCCCGTCGCCCGCAGAACTGCCTCCGCCCGCGCAAAATCACGCAGCAGCAGGGTATAGACCCGCATCCCGCGTTTTTTGCCGCTGCTTCTGATCGATATGTCTGGCTTTATATTAAAAGTATTTTGCAATAATGTAAAGCACTTTTTTACCGCAATAAAATTCTCCGTCTGTATTTTTAGACAAAAATGTGAGCCAAAAGCCCGCATCTGTCCACAGATATTGACATATGCAGCCGTCTCGGCGATTTCGCAATGTCTCCCATTTCCAAAATGCAGGGACAACTCCCCCTTCACCTTAGACGAAAATGACAAATTTGCCCCTCCTTCCCGGATGTCCAACGGCAGAGCTATTTCTTATGCCTTGCATCCTTCTCGATATCCTGATGCTTGAGCAAAAGCGTATGCTTGCTCTCGCTGAGGGCGCCATAGAGGGCGTTTGCCAGCGTCACAGAGCGATGCTTGCCGCCCGTGCAGCCGATGCTGATGACAAGGCTGTTCTTCCCCTCCTTGATATAATGCGGGATGAGAAATTCCACCAGATCCGTCAGCTTCGCCAGAAAAACGCGGCTCTCCTCAAACTGCATCACATAACTGCGCACAGGCTCATCATTGCCCGTCTGCTCCTTCAATTCCTGAATATAGAAGGGATTGGGCAAAAAGCGCACATCAAAGACCAGATCGCTGTCCGAAGGGATGCCGTATTTGAAGCCGAAGGACTGAATCGTGATCATCAGGTTTTCGTAGCCCTGATTTTCCACAAAAATGCGGTTGATCTGCTCTTTGAGCTGGCGCGTCAGGGTCTGGCTGGTGTCGATGATATAGGTCGCCCGCGCCTTCACCTCGCTGAGCATCTGCCGTTCCTTCTGTATCCCCTCCTGGATCGAACCGCCGCGGGAGAGGGGATGGCTGCGCCTTGTCTCCTTATATCGCTTGATCAGCACCTCATCCGATGCATCCAGAAAGAGGATTTCGTATTCATAGCCCTTTTCCTCCAGCCCGTAGAGCACCCGGAAAAGGTCATTAAACAGCTTGCCGCCGCGAATATCGATCCCCAGCGCCACGCGCTCGATCTCGCCCTCCTGCTCATAGCAAAGCTCCGCAAATTTCGGCAGCAATGCCGGCGGCAGGTTATCCACACAAAAAAAGTTGATATCCTCCAAGAATTTCAGCACGGAGCTTTTCCCCGCGCCGCTCATCCCCGTTACGATCACAAATCTCATTCGTCCTCACCGTCCCTTTTTCCCGCGTACCGTTGTGCCAAAACGTCCTTATTCCTCCCCGACGATCTTGACCTCCGTTTCCAGCGTCACGCCGAATTTTTCCCGTACTTCTCTCTGGCAGAGCGCGATCAGATCCAGAATATCCTGTGCGCTCGCCCCACCGATATTGATCAAAAAGCCGGAGTGCTTCTCCGAAACCTGCGCCCCGCCGATGGTTCTGCCCTTCAGCCCCGCATCCTGCACCAGCTTGCCCGCAAAATAGCCCTCCGGGCGGCGGAAGGTGCTGCCTGCGCTGGGGTATTGCAGAGGCTGCTTCTCTCTGCGCCGCTCCGCCAGCTCCGCCATGTGCGCCAGTATCGCCGCCTTATCGCCCCTTTGCAGACGCAGACGCGCCCCAAGCACGATATAGCCCGCCTCCGGGATGATGCTGTGGCGATAGCCCAGGTCAAGCTCTGCCGCAGGGATGGTTTTGCGCTGCAAATCCTGCGTCAGCACGTCCACGCTGAGCAGCACATCCTTCATCTCGCCGCCGTAAGCCCCGGCATTCATCACCACCGCCCCACCGATCGTGCCGGGGATACCGGAAGCAAATTCCAGCCCCGTCAAGCCATGCTCTGCCGCCTTTGCCGCCACCGTGCTGAGCAATGCGCCCGCCTGCACCGTGATCTCCTCTCCCTCTACGGCGATCTGCGCCAGATTGCGGTCAAGCTGTACGACTGCGCCGCGAATGCCCTTATCCCGCACCAGAAGATTGCTGCCGTTGCCGAGGATCAGGATCGGCAGTCCCCATTCCCGCAGGAGGGCGATGCTCTCCCGCAGTTCTTCCTCGCTGTGGGGAATCAGAAAATAATCCGCAGGACCGCCCGTGCGGAAGGTCGTATGCTCCTTCATCGGCTCATGCAGGCGCAGCTCGCCCGCGCCAAGCCGCTCCCGCAGCTGTTCTATCCGTTTTTCCATGCGCTCCCTCTTTTCATGCTTTTTGGCTTTGCAGTATCCGCTGCTCAAACTCCATCGCGCCGCTGCTGCCCATCTTCTTCTGCCGGTTGGAGATGGCAGCCGATTCGCAAATGACCGCAACATTCCTGCCCGGTCGGATGGGAATGCGGTTACAGAGTACCTTATTCCCCAGAATTTCAATATATTCTTCATTCAGCCCCAGCCTGTCATAGGAGCCGGTCTTGCCGTCCCAAAGCTCCAGCTGGATCACCAGATCGATGTCCTTGCGCTCCTTGATTGCGCCGATGCCAAACAGCTCCTTCACATTGATGATGCCGATGCCGCGCAGCTCGATATAGTAGCGGATCAGCTCCGGGCAGGTGCCGACCAGCCGCCTATCCGCAATTTTCTTGATCTCCACCGCATCATCCGCAACCAGACGATGCCCTCTTTTGATCAGCTCCAGCGCGGTTTCGCTCTTGCCGATGCCGCTTGCGCCCGTAATCAGCACGCCCTCGCCGTAAATATCCAGCAGCACGCCATGCAGCATCACGCGGTCCGCCAGCTCATCGCGCAGCCAGAAGATCAGCTCCGCGACGAAATCCGTCGTGATCTGCGTCGTGCGGAAGATCGGCGTGTCATATCTTTTGGCATATTCCAACATTTCCGGGAAAACCTCCAGATTTTTGCAGAGGATCAGGCAGGGAATATGATACTGAAACAGATGCAGAATCGCCTCGCGCCGCTTCTCCGCGCTCAGGCTCAAAAGATAGCTGTGCTCCACACGCCCGATCACCTGCATGCGGTCGTTATCGAAGCGTTCATAAAAGCCGGCAAGCTGCAACGCCGGGCGATTGACCTCGCTGCGGGCAATGCAGCGGCCCTGCAGGGAAATTTCCGGCGTGAGGTTTTCCAGTCGAAAATCCTCCATAAATTTTGTCAATTCCGCAGAATACATATCCTCTCCCCTTTCTTCTGCCCATGCTCAGCCTTCCTGCAATGCATCCTGATGGAAGAACA
Organism: Lachnospiraceae bacterium; assembly: GCA_963633805.1. Lineage (GTDB taxonomy): Bacteria > Bacillota > Clostridia > Lachnospirales > Anaerotignaceae > Anaerotignum_A. The sequence continues at coordinate 6,333 of CAVGZD010000005.1, forward strand.
GATAGACCTGCTCCGCCGTCGGGATCGTCATTTCGGAAACCTCCAATAAATCCGCGACTTCCGCCTCGGCGATCTTCTCGATCGAGCCGAAATGCCGCATCAGCGCCTTTCTGCGCACTGCTCCGATGCCCTTGATATCATCCAGCACGGAATGCAGATTGCGCTCATCGCGCAGCTTTCTGTGATAGGTGATCGCAAAGCGATGCACCTCATCCTGTATGCGCGTCACCAGCTTGAAGCCCTCGCCGGTCAGCGGAATATAGATCTCCTTTTCCCGGAACAAAAGCCCCCGCGTGCGGTGCTTATCGTCCTTCACCATGCCGCAGACGGGAATCTCCATCCCGAAGGCGTGCAGGATTTCCTCCGCGGCGTGAACCTGTGTTTTGCCGCCGTCCATCAGGATCAGATCGGGCAGACGGGTAAAGCTGCTGCTCTTGCCCTCCACCTTTTCCCGCAGGGCATGGTTCAGCCGCCGCGTGATGACCTCCTGCATGGATGCAAAATCGTTCGCCCCGACTACGGTTTTGATCTTGAACTTGCGGTAGTCGCTATTTTTCGCCCGTCCGTCCTCGAAAACCACCATCGAGCCGACCGATTCAAAGCCCTGCGTATTGGAAATATCGTATGCCTCAACCCGATGCAGCGGCTGTTCCAGCCCCAAGGCTTGGCGAAGCTGTTCCATCGCGCCCTTTGTGCGCTGCTCCTCGCGCCGCAGCTTCTCGCCGAATTGCTCGAAAACCAGCATGGCATTTTTGTGCGCCATTTCCACCAGCTTGTGCTTCTCCCCCTTGACGGGCACGGTCAGCGTCACCTTGCTGCCCCGCCGCTCCGAGAGGTATTCCGCGATCAGGTCTGCTTCTTCCTCCAGCAGAGGCTCCTGCAGTATGATCTCCTTGGGGATATACGCCGTCCCGCTGTAAAATTGCTTCACAAAGGCAGTCAAAAGCTCGCTGCGGCTTTGTTCCTCGTAGGCGGTCAGGGTAAAATTCTCCCTGCCGGTCATTTTTCCGTTTCGGATGAAGAAAACCTGCATCAGGCACTCCTGATATGCCTGCACGAAGGCGATCACGTCCGCATCCGCCAGCGCCATATTCGCCACCCGTTGTTTCTGCGCCACGCTTTGGATGGCGCGGATCTTATCCCGCAGGGCTGCCGCCCTTTCAAATTCCATCTCTTCCGCAGCCGCCTGCATTTCCTGCTCCATCCGCTTCAAAATGTCCTCGTGCTTGCCCTCCAGAAAGTCCATCGCATCCTTGACATAGCTGCGGTATTCCTCCGGAGAAATCTTGCCGCTGCAGGGCGCAACGCACTGCCCGATGTGGTAATTCAGGCAGGGGCGTTCCTTGCCGATATCTCTGGGGAAGCTCTTTTTGCATTTGCGGATGGGAAAGAGCTTGTATAGCGTCTCAACCGTCTCCTTCATCGCCAGCACATCCGTGAAGGGACCGTAATATTTCGCCTTATCCTTCTCCATGCGCCGCGTGATGAATACCCGCGGGAACATCTCCTGCACCGTCACCTTGATATAGGGGTAGCTTTTGTCGTCCTTGAGCAAAATATTATAATAGGGGTGATATTTTTTGATGAGATTGCACTCCAAAAGCAGCGCTTCCATCTCCGAATCCGTGACGATATACTCAAATTCCGTGATGTGCGGCACCATCGCGCGGGTTTTCGCAGTCTGATTGCGGCTGCTCTGGAAATACTGGCGCACGCGATTTTTCAGATTGATCGCCTTGCCAACATAGATCACATGCTCGTCCGCATCCTTCATCAGATACACGCCCGGCTTCTGCGGCAGCTTTTTCAGCTCCTCCGCAATATCAAACATCGCCCGCACCCCCTTCTGCTTTGAATCCTACAAAATCTATTACAAAAGTCTGCATTTTTGCAGCCCACGGATCATCTTGCTCCCGCCAGGCATGGTCTGCAAATCCTCCTCCGTGATGCCCTTGCTCAGCAGCATCGTCAGCCCGTAGATGATGATGGCAATGCAGATCGCCAGAAGCGTTGCCGCCGTATTGTTCGACAGCAGCTTATACAGCAGATGATAGCTGCCCAGTGCGCCCCCCGCCATCACAGCGGAGCAGAGCACCGGCTTGAGGAAATTGCCGATGAAATCGAATTTCGTCCCGGTCAGGCGGGAGAGCATCATCACATCAAACGCCCCGGCAACCAGATAGCAGCCCGTCGTCGAAAGCACCGCCCCCAGCACATTGACGGAGGGAATGCGGATAAGCAGCAGATTCAGCACAACCTTCGTGATCGCGCCCAGAATCGCTCCGACCACGGGCACCTTGATATGTCCGATGCCCTGCAAAATGCCCGTTGCCGTCTGGCAGAGCGCAAGGAAGATGACCGCGATTCCGCCGACCGTCAGCAGCATGCCGCCGTCGCTGGCGTTCGGGAAAAGCATCAGCAGAATCTGCGGTCCCAGCGCGCTGATGCCGACCGCCGCCGGTACGGAAATGATCATCGATACATGATAGGTCAGATTCATTTTGCGGCGCACCTGCTTGCGCTCCCGCAGCTTGACCGAAACCGCAATGCTCGGCAGAGCCGCCGTTGCTACTGCCGTAGAGATGGAGACGGGCAGCGTCGTCAGCGTGACGAATTTGCCGGAAAGCTGTCCATAGAGCGCTTGCGCGGCCTCCTCCGTGAAGCCCGTCTGCTGCAATATTTTCACGACCATACCCATATCGATCAAGTTTGTGATGCTGAACACCGCCGTTCCCGCGATGATCGGCCATGCCGTCTGCAGGACGCGCCCGATCAGCTCGCGTCTGCCCTCCTCATAGGGCTGCGGGCAGCGGCGTATACGGCGCATCAGGTGCGGGCGGATCAAAAAATAGGCAAACAGCACGACTAAAAGCCCCGCAAGCGCGCCGATGCCCGTACCCATCGTGCCGCCCGCCGCCGCCAACGGAATATTCTTTGTCTGCCCCTCGGGAACGTTTTTGTACAGAAGCAGCCACGCCAGATAGACGCTGAAAAAGGCATTGAAGATCTGCTCGATCACCTGCGAGATCGCCGTCGGCACCATCGTGCGCATCCCTTGGAAATAGCCGCGGAATACCGACATGATCGCCACGATCACCAGCGTCGGGCAGAGCGTCAGCAGGGAATAATAGCTGTCCGGAATATCGATCAGGGCGGCAAGCTGCCTTGCGAAAACCCCCATCAGCACGGCAAAAATCACGCCCAGCGTGGTCGAGGTCGCAAGCGCCGCCTGAAAGACGCGGTGCGCATTGCGATACTGCCTGAGCGCCAGCCGCTCAGAGACCATCTTGGAGATCGCCGCCGGTAGCCCCGCCGAGGAAAGGATGAGCAGGAAGGTATAGATATAATACCCCCCGGCATAGATCGCATTCCCCGTATCGCCGATCATATTCGTCAGCGGGAAACGGTATACAAAGCCCAAAAAACGCACCAGCAAACCCGCCGCCGCCAGAATCGCCGCCTGCTTGACAAAAGAGCCTGCCCTTTTCCTCGTTTTTTCCGCCATCGCTGCACCTCTTACTTTCTGCCCCTAAAAATATCAAATCTCGCCGCGGTTTCTCGCCTTTCTGCGCTGGTTGTTGTCCAGAATTTTCTTGCGCATGCGCAGACTCTGCGGCGTTACCTCCAGCAGCTCATCATCGCTGATAAATTCCATGCATTGCTCCAAGGACATCTGGATCGGCGTGGTCAGCTTCAGCGCTTCATCCGAGCCGCTGGCACGCATATTCGTCAGCTGCTTTTTCTTGCAGACATTCACGTCCATATCGCCGGAACGCGCATTGCGCCCGACAACCATCCCTTCATATACCTTCACGCCTGCGCCGATGAACAGCTCGCCGCGATCCTGCGCATTGAACAGCCCGTAGGCGATAGCCTCGCCGCTCTCAAAGGCAACCAGAGAGCCTTGGGAGCGCGTCACGATATCGCCCTTGTACGGCTCGTAGCCATCAAAAAGGGAATTGAGAATGCCGTTGCCCTTGGTATCGGTCATAAATTCGCTGCGGTAGCCGATCAAGCCCCGCGCTGGGATGGAAAACTCCAAGCGGGTATAGCCGCCCTTCGTGGGATACATATTCGTCATCTCGCCCTTTCTGCCGCCCAGCTTTTCAATGACATTACCCACAAATTCCTCCGGTACATCGATCGTCACAGCCTCCATCGGCTCGCACCTTTTGCCGTCGATCTCGCGGAAAAGCACCTCCGGCTTGGAAACCTGAAATTCGTAGCCCTCTCTGCGCAGCGTTTCGATCAGGATGGACAGATGCAGCTCGCCCCGACCGGAGACCTTCACGCTGTCCATGTTGTCCGTATCCTCCACCCGCAGGCTGACGTCCGTGTTCAGCTCCTTGAAGAGCCTGTCCCGAATCTGGCGGGAGGTGACGTATTTGCCCTCCTGCCCAGCAAAGGGGCTGTCATTTACAGAGAAATTCATCGCCAGAGTCGGCTCAGAGATCTTCACAAAAGGCAGCGGTTCGGGCTTGAGGGGAGAACAGATCGTGTCCCCGATGGAGATATTCTCAATGCCGCTGAGCGCAACGATATTGCCGACGCTCGCCTCCTTCACCTCCACCCGCTGTAAACCCTCAAATTGATACAGCTTCGTGATGCGCACCTTTTTCTGCGTTTCCGCGTTGTGCATATTCAAAACGACTACCTCGTCATTGACGCGCAGTACGCCGTTTTCGATCTTGCCGATGCCGATCCTGCCGAGGTATTCGCTGAAGTCGATGGTGGAGATCAGTGCCTGTGCGGGGGCTTCCGGATCGCCCTCGGGCGCAGGAATATGCCGAATGATCGCCTCGAACAAGGGCTTCATGTCGCCCTCACGCGCGTTCGGGTCTTCGGAGGCGTAGCCGCCCCGCGCAGACGCAAACACGAAGGGAGAATCCAACTGCTCGTCATTGGCATCCAGCTCCATAAACAGCTCCAGAACCTCATCGACCACCTCATTCGGGCGGGCTTCTGGTCTGTCCACCTTATTCACGCAGACAACGACGGGATGATTCAGCTCCAACGCCTTGCGCAGTACGAATTTCGTCTGCGGCATCGGTCCCTCGAAGGCATCCACTACCAGAACAACGCCGTCCACCATTTTCAGCACGCGCTCCACCTCGCCGCCGAAATCGGCATGGCCGGGCGTGTCGATGATGTTGATCTTGGTATCGCCATAGTGTACCGCCGTGTTTTTGGACAGGATGGTGATCCCGCGCTCCCGCTCGATCGCGCCGCTGTCCATCACGCGCTCCTGCACCACCTGATTGGAACGAAAAATGCCGCTCTGCCGCAAAAGCTGATCGACCAAAGTGGTCTTGCCGTGGTCAACATGCGCAATGATGGCGACGTTTCTGATTGTATCAATTCTCTGCTCCATAATTCGATTACTCCATTCCTAGCTCTATTTTGGGTAAACAACCTTTATCTTGGATGAACAAAGACACAGCATGGGGCAAGGACATAAAAAACGTCCAAAATCCGCTCTGAGAAACGTATGCGCCCTTGTTCATCGAAGGTAAATGATTTTTATATACAACAGTTTATTTTAACATAGGGTGATTCTGTATGCAATCTTCCCACGAAAAAAAGTCTGACTTTTCCAATGATTGCAAAGAAAAAGAGCACCGACCCTTGGCGCGTCCAAATAAGAAAACATACAGACCTCACAAACCCCTGCAGAACAGCGATTCACGAAGCCTGTATGAAAAACATTCGTTTTCTTATCTGGATCGTCGCTCGCGGCTCCGCTTAAGAAAAACAATGCATCCTTAAGCGAAGCCGACTGAGATCGATACCCTTTTTTATGCATAACCAGCATTCTATACTATATCAGTTCAATGCTTTCGCACTTCGGCTCTATAAATAAAATCGATTAAGCACGTGTTACGTTTGCAGCCTGAGGACCTTTTGCACCCTGAACCACTTCGAATTCAACTTCCTGACCCTCTTCCAGAGTCTTGTAGCCATCAGCCTGAATTGCGGAGAAATGCACGAATACATCGTCTTCACCAGGTACGGAGATGAAACCAAAACCTTTTTCTGCGTTAAACCATTTTACTGTACCTTTTTTCATTACTAAAATCCTCCTACATAGATAGATAAAAAACTTTACATCAATGATAGTACCATATATTTCTTGCAGTGTCAATCGAAATTTCCGCCCTCTTAGCCGCTTTTCGCCTACAAAAGTCCGTACATTTCGTCATTTTTCAGGGCATCGCCCTGCGCCGCCGCCCGCGCCAGTGCATCGCAGCGTTCATTTTCGGGATTGTCCGCATGCCCCTTCACCCAGCGGAAGGAAACCCGATGCTTCGCCAGAAGCGGCAGCAGTCTCTCCCAGAGGTCGACATTGGACGCCTTCTCCTTTTTGTTGCGCATCCAGCCGCTCTGCGCCCATTTGCTGACCCAGCCCTTCTCGATGGCATCCACCACATACTTCGAATCGCTGTAAAGCTCGACCCTGCAGGGTTCCTTCAGCGCCTCCAGAGCCTTGATGACCGCCAAAAGCTCCATGCGGTTATTCGTCGTGCGGCGATAGCCCTCGGAAAGCTCCCTGCGCTGTGCGCCGTAGAGCAACACCACGCCATAGCCCCCCGCGCCCGGATTGCCGGAGCATGCCCCGTCCGTATAGATGATTACCGTCTTTTCCTGCGGACTTTTCGGCTTTTCTGCCGATTTTTGTGCAGGCGGCTCGGTCTGCTTTGCCTGTCCTTCCTGTAAAAACAGTTCCGCAATGCGCAGATCCTCCGGTGTCGTAATTTTGATATTGCGATAATCGCCCCAAATCACCTTCACCGCATAGCCTGCATGCTCCGCGAGGGAAGCATCGTCCGTCCCGGAGAAACCCTCCTGCATCGCCCGTTCATATGCCCGCAGGATCAGGTCCTTGCGGAAGGTCTGCGGAGTCTGGATCTGCCAAAGGCTCTCCCGCGCAGGCGTTGCCGCAACCATACCATCACTATCGCAGACCTTGATCGTATCCTTCGCGGGAACGCCCGCGATGCAGCAGCCGACCTCCTGCGCCGTTTCGATGGAACGCAGCAGGATATCCTCTGTCACGAAGGGGCGCACCGCATCATGGATCAGCACAATTTCCGTATCCGCACTGAGTCGCTGCAAGCCATTCCAAACGGAATCCTGCCGCTCTGCGCCGCCCTCCACGACCGCGCTCAGCTTGCGCCAGCCGTATTTCTGCGCCATTTCGCGCACATCCTCCATCGCGTCTGTGCTCGTCACAAGGAGAATGTCCCGAATGGCTGCCGTTTCCTCAAAACGCGCCATCGTATGCGCAAGAATTTCCTTGCCGCCCAAGGGCAGAAACTGCTTGCTCCTTTGCGTGCCCATGCGCTTGCCCTTTCCCGCCGCCACGATGATCGCCGTACAAATCGCATTCCTCATGTTTTCCTCCGTCATGCCGCGCCCGTCATTTTCGCAAAAATCATGCGCCCTGCCGCCGTCTGCAGCACGCTCGTCACAGTGACCGCTCTCGTCTCGCCGATGTGCTTGCCGCCGCCGTCTACGACGATCATCGTGCCGTCGTTGAGGTAAGCCACGCCCTGTCCGTTTTCCTTGCCATGCTTGATCAGCGTCACGCGCATTTCCTCACCAGGCAGCACCACAGGCTTGATCGCGTTCGCCAGCTCATTGATATTCAGCACGCGCACGCCCTGAAATTCCGCGACCTTGTTCAGATTGAAGTCGTTCGTCACCACAAAAGCATCCAGCTCCTCCGCCATTTTCAGCAGCATGGAATCCACCTCCATCGGCTGCGGCGTGGAAAATCTCTGGATCTCCACGGGAACGGCAAGCTGCTTCTGAATCTCATTGAGGATATCCAGCCCGCGACGTCCGCGATTGCGCTTCAGGCTGTCCGCAGAATCGGCGATGTGGCGCAGCTCCTCCAGCACGAAATCAGGAATGATGATCTTCCCCTCGATGAAACCCGTCTGCAATAAATCCAGAATGCGCCCGTCGATGATCACGCTGGTATCCAGCACCTTGGGTCTGCCGCTGATGCAATCCTCCGCAGGCATGGGCTTTGTTGTCAGCAGCACCTCCTTGAGCGTGCGCACGTTCACCTCATCCTTCTTTCTGCGGGCAACACGAATGCCCAGCAGCCCGAACAGGATGTTCAGCAGGATGACGATGAAGGTACTCAGTGCGCCCAGACCGCGGAATGCCATGCCCAGCAGATTCGCCAGCACCAGCCCGACAAAGCAGCCAAGGATCGAAAACGCAAGCTCCTTCAGGTTCATTTTCGTCAGGCGTTCCTCCGTCTGAGAAAGCCGTTTCATGAGAAAATCCGTCAACGACGAGGAAAATATGAAATAAAATAGTAGTCCGAGAATGACTGCCACACCAACCGGAACATAGCCCGGTAGTCTGGTCTGAAAATGGAATAAATCCATCAGAAAAATAACATGAATAAGTCCGTAGGTTGCCGCCGTCACGATCAAGCTCATGATGATCTCCAATAATCTTTTCATTTTTCCACCTCCTTTTTTCACAAAATGCATTCCCTTCTTCACAAAAGCATTGTCTGCGCTGTGCGCACAGCAATGATAGGAAGGTCATGGGAATTACCTAAAATTTTATCCTATTTTTGTATGTTTTTCAAGACATGGAAGCGCTAAATATTCGTCAATTTTATTAAGAAAAAGAAACAGAAAGTGAAAAATGCGTGTTACATCGTTTTGAAAACTATAATAAATGCATAGAGATATTGTTTATCTCATCCTCAAAACAACATTTCATGATTGCTATTTCCGTGCAAATTTGGTATAGTATTGGATACAGAATGAAGCACTACTGGCAGCATCAGGAGGAAATCATGGCAAACTTTCAAATTTTCAGCGATGGCGCGTGTGATATCGGCTTTGAAACCGCCGCAGCACTCGGCATCGGACTGATTCCGTTTTATGTTTCGATCGACCACGAAAGCTATCATAAGGAAATCTTAGAGCTTCCCTTGGAGGAATACTATCGCTATATGACGGAGGAAAAGGGCTATCCCAAAACCTCCCTGCCCTCGATCCAGGATTATATCGATGCCTTTGAGCCGGCACTGCAGGCGGGCAAGGACATCATCTGCATCACCATCACGCGCACGCTGAGCGCATCCCTCGAATCGGCGCAGACCGCCAAAAACATACTGGAAGCGGATTATCCGAATGCAAAAATTCATATCATCAATTCTTGGCTGGCAACGGGTGCGCAGTCGCTGCTTTTGCAGGAAATGGCGCGGATGCAGCAGGACGGCAGGAGCTTGGACGAGGTTGTGGCATATGTCGAAAAGGCGAAGGCGGACGCGCGCATCCATTTCATGGTGGGCGACCTGAGCTATCTGGAGATCGGCGGGCGCATCGGCAAGCTGGCGACACTTTCCGGCAGCATACTCAAAATCAAGCCGCTGATCATCCTCAAGGGCGGCGAGATCAGCATTGGCGGCATTTGTCGCAGCAGGAAAAAGGGCTTGGCACAGATCGTAGAGATGACGGCGAAGCATTTTCAGAGCAGCGGCGAGAATCCTGCGGATTATATCGCCACAGCGGGCACGACGACCATCTGGAGCGACATGGACGGCTTTGAGGAAGCCTTGAAAAGCGCGATCGGCATGGAATATCGACCGCATTTCCAGATCGGCGCGACCATCGCCACGCACACCGGTCCGGGCACGACGGGCATTTGTTTTGTCAAGAAATATGATGCGTATTGAGGATGAAAAACCGCGGGGCTCTGCCCCAAAACACCTAAGACCTTGGGGGCTTTGCCCCCAATACCCCCACAAGGGGTTTCGCCCCTTGACCTGAATGTGCAGGAGCATACGCTCCTGCGGGGAACAAAACGGAATGTTGGGGCGAAAAACGCCGCTTGAAACCTTGAGGGCTCTGCCTTCAAAGACCGCGGGGCTCTGCCCCACCTCTAAGCAATGGCATCCTGCCCTTGACCCGATTCCACAGGAGCGTTCGCTCCTGCGGGGAAAGAAATAGGTATTTTGACAAAAAAGACCGCTTGCGGAAGAGGAATTGTGTTCCCCGATTCACAAGCGGTTTTTCTATTTCACTCCAACTCTGCACCTGCAAACGCATGCACATGCGTTTGCCTGACGGGGTTAAGGGGAGGAACTCCCCTTGCAGGGGTGTTGGGGACAGCGTCCCCAAGGTCTTGTTTTAATACCTCCCCATCAGTTCCAGCACCTTCCCGACAAACGCCGCGCGGTCAACCTTCGTCACGATAAAGGTATTGTGCGCGTCAAACTGCTTGTCGCTGTACAGATCCGTCACGGTCTTGCCCGTCGTAATGCTGCCTTTTGTCTCCACGCGCACGCCGCACCATTCCCCCTCGAAAATCTCCGGGAACGCCGCAAAAATCACCGCACTGGGGTCATGCTGCGCCACGCCGGGGCGATGCAGCACGTTCATGTAAAATGCCAGCGCATTCTGTACTACACCATGGAAGAGCTTCGTTTCCTTGCTCCCCATCGCCGCCATTTTTTCGATCTCCTCCGGCGTGAGATACGCCTCCATCGTCACATCCAGACCGCACATATAGATCGGGATACCGGAAGTAAACATCATATCCGCCGCCTCCGGGTCCTCATAAATATTGAACTCCGCGCAGGGCGTAACATTCCCGCCGATCGCCGCGCCGCCCATGATCACGATATGCTTGATCAAATCCTTCATATCCTCATATTTCGCAAGCGCAGTGGCGATATTCGTCATCGGACCGACCGCAATCAGCACCAGCTCACCCTTATGCTCCAAAGCAAGGCGATGCATCGCATCCCACGCAGGCTCTGTCTCGATGGGACGCTTGCTCTCCGGCAGAACCACGCCGCCCATGCCGTTCTCGCCATGGATATGCGCCGCCGTCACCAGTTCGCGCAGCAGGGGCTTGTCCGCCCCCTTATAGACCGGCACATCCGCGCCGATATAATCCATCACATTCCGTCCGTTTCGGAAGGTATGGTCGATGGCTGCATTGCCCGCAACCGTCGTCACCGCCAGCAAATCGATCGTCTCGATCTGATGCAGCAGCATCAGCGCAAGCGTATCATCGCAGCCGGGATCGCAGTCGATAATCACAGGAATTTTGCTCATTTCGCCGCCTCCTTACCATAATATGCCGCCGCCTCCACCAAGAGATCCGCAAAGGCATCGCGGTCGATCCCCATGACGACCTTCGCATTCGGGGTTTTGCCCGTCGCTCCGAGGAAGTCCGCAACGGTCGCGCCCTTGCAGAAATCGCCCTCTGTCTCGATCTCCACAAAAAGCTCCCGCATTTCCATGATTTCGGGACGCACCAGTGCCGCAACCGCAACCGCATCATGCACCGGCGCACCCTCATAGCCCATCTTGATATGGAACTGATAGAAGAAATCCAGCCATTCCGCGATGACCTTCGCCACAGGATTGCCCAGTGCGCGGATGCGCTCGAAGTCCTGCGGCTTGATCAGCGCCTTTTCCGTCACATCCAGCCCCGCCATGATGATCGGGATGCCGGAGGTGAACACGATTTTGGCAGCCTCAGGGTCAACCAAAATATTGAACTCCGCCGCAGGCGTCCAGTTTCCGTACTGCACGCCGCCGCCCATCAGGGAGATTTGCTTGATTTTCGGCTTCAATTCCGGGTGCGCCAGAAGCAGCGCAGCCACATTCGTCAAGGGACCTGTCGGCACGATGGTGATCGGCTCATCCGCCTCCTGCAATGTCTTTGCCATCAGCCCCGCCGCCGTCATCGGCACGAGTGCGAAATCAGGCTCGGGCAGCGCAGGACCATCCAGACCGGATTCGCCATGGACCGTTGGCGCGATAATCGGCTCGGAAACCAGTGGACGCTTTCTGCCCTTCGCCGTCGGCACATGCAGCCCGATCAGCGTACAAATCCGCTGCGCGTTATAGGTCGTTTTCTCGATGGTCTGGTTGCCGCAGCAGGTCGTAACCGCCTTAATTTCCAACTCGGGGCTTGCATTCGCCAGCGTCCACGCGATCGCATCATCATGCCCCGGATCGCCATCGAGAATAATCGGAATTTTTCTCATGCTTTTTCCTCCTTATTTGCGTTTCGTTTCTCCATCTGCGCTTTTTTCCTCTTTGCCTTATTGATCGTGGACATCGCATAAAGCACCAGACCGATGATGGTCACGGCATAGGGCATTGCCGAAATCAGGTTGGAGGATACCCCCTGAATGCCGGATACCTTGGTACGCAATGCCTGCGCGAAGCCGAACAGAAGCGATGCAAACATCGTGCCCACCGGCTCGCCATGCCCCATCGCCTGCGCCGCCAGCGCGATAAAGCCGCGCCCTGCAACAACGCCCGTATTCCAGCTCTGGGAATAATACATGGACAGGAAGGAGCCGCCCATGCCGGCAAGAATGCCGGAAATGCCCAGCGCGATATATTTGATCTTCAGCACGCTGATGCCGACGGAATCCGCCGCATGGTCGTTCTCGCCGACCGCACGGATCTGCAGCCCGATCGAGGTCTTATACAGCAGCACCCATGTCAGGAAGACCAGAATGAAGGCAACATAAGTCAGCACGGAATGCCCGGAGAGGATGTCCCCCAGAACGGGAATGCTGCTCAGCCCGGGAATTTCCACAGTGGGGATCAGAATATTGGAGCTTGTCAGAGAGGCGGTGTTGCCGCGCTCGCCCGTGAAAACGTAGAGCAGGAAAATCGTCCCGCCCGCGCTCATCGTATTGATGGCGATACCGGCAAGGATGATGTCCGTCTTGAGCTTGAGGGCGAAAAAGCCCATCATCAGTGCAAGCAAAAGCCCAATGACCATCGCCCCGATCACGCCGATGAACCAGCTTTGTGTCCAATAGCTGAACAGCGTGCCAAACAGACCGGAGATCAGCATAATGCCGTCCAGACCGATATTGACAACGCCCGCCTTTTCCGCGACAACTGCCGCCAGCGCCGCAAAAAGGATGGGCGCAGTGATGCGGAAGATGGAAAAGACAAAATCTACTTGGCAGACCAATCTGAGAATCTCGTTGAACATTACGCCTTCCCCCCTTCTGCCGCAGGCTTGCTCTCCAACTCATCCTTCGCCCCTGCAACAACCAGCTTCTGGCGATATTTTGCCAGGAACTGCTCCGCCGCGAAGAACAGGAATACAACCGCCTGAATGATATCCGACATTTCTGCGGGAACATCGGCATAAGTCGCCATCAGCGTACAGCCGCGGTTCAGATAGGCAATGAAAAACGCCGCAATCGGCACAAAAATCGGGTTATTTTTTGCCAAAATGGCAACGGTGATGCCTGTCCAGCCATAGCCGGGCAGATCGCGCCAGAGGAAGGTATCGAAGCGCCCCAGAACCTCGATCGCGCCGCCCATACCCGCCAGAAGACCGCCGATCATCTGAGACAGCACGATAATGCCGCCCACCTTCATGCCGGAATATTTCGCGAAGCTGCGGTTGATACCGACCATGCGGATGGCATAGCCCCAGCGCGTACGATACATGAACAAAGCCACCAGCACCGTGAAGAGAAGTGCCACAACAAAGCCCCATGTCAGCTTGGAGCCGCCCGCAACCAGCGGCGGGATATGCGCCGTTTTCGCAAAGGGGAAGGTCTGCACCGTGCCCTTGCTGCCGTCCGCAAATTTGTTCAGCAGGAAGTGCAGGATGACGTACATGACGATGTAGTTCATCATCAGCGAGCAAACCATTTCACTCGCGTCCAGCTTTACCTTGAATATTGCGGGAATATACATCAGCGCCGCGCAGACGATCGCGCCCGCCGCAACGCAGAGAAACATATCCAGATAAGTCCCTGTGGAAAAATAGATGCCGACCAGCGCTGCGACGAAGCCGCCCAGCATCACGCTGCCCTCCCCGAACATATTAAACTGATTGGAGGAGAACATCACGCAGACCGCAAGCCCTGTGAAGATAATGGGGGTCATAGCCGCACAAATTGTGAAAATCGAGTTCATGCTGATGGAGCCGTTTGTGAAAATCGGCGCAATGAGCATGTATTTCAGCGCCGTGAACGGATGATCCGAGCAGATCAGAATAAAGATCAGCGCAACCAGAAGCGCCACGAGGATCGCCGCCGCGCCGCGGATGATCTCAAACATCCTCATACGTTTGTTATTCATGGCAAACCCTCCTTATCTCCTCATCGCTCTGCTTTTTCAGACCGAGCATGTATTCGCCCATAATCTCGTCCGTCAGCTCCGAGGTATCCTCAAAATAAGCCGCAATCCTGCCGTTATAGAACACGATCAGGCTGTCCGAAAGCTCCATAACCTCGTTCAGGTCAGCGGAAACCAGCAGCACCGCCGCACCCTCACGGCTCAGCTCCACCAGCTTTTTGCGGATAAATTCCGTCGCGCCGACGTCAATGCCGCGGGTGGGTTGATCGGCGATAATCAGCGTCGGCTCTGCGGAAAATTCCCGCGCAACAACGACCTTCTGGATATTACCGCCCGAAAGCATCCCCACCGCCTGATTGCGGTTTTTGCAAAGCACCAGATAATCCTCGATCAGCCGGTCGCTCTCCTGATGCATGGCGTCCATATTGAAGAGCAGCCCCTTGTTGAATTTCTTTTTCTGGAAGCGGTCGGACATGATATTTTCCTCAATGCTCGCAGAGGATGCAATGCCATAGGTCATGCGGTCCTCCGGGATAAGGGAAACGCCCAGCTCGCGGATCTTATTCTGCGGCAGAGCCAGCACGCTTGTCCCATTTACCGTAACCGAGCCGGCATCCGGCACATTCAGATTGAACAGCATTTCCACCAGTTCCTTCTGCCCATTGCCCTCAACGCCCGCAATGCCCAGAATTTCGCCCTTGCGCACAGAAAAAGAGAGCTTGTCCAGCATTTTTCTGTTCCAAGAGTCTGTATATTCCAAATTCGTAACCTTCAGCACAACATCTGTCGGCTGCGCCTTGTCCTTTTCTACCGTCAATACTACATCGCGTCCTACCATCAGGCGGGAGATTTCCTGCTCCGTGATGCTTGCCGTTTCATAAACGCCCATGGATTTCCCGGCGCGCATGATGGTCAGCCTGTCCGTGATCTGTTTGATTTCTTTCAATTTGTGAGAGATGAAAATGATGGTGTAGCCCTGATCCTTGAGGGCAACCAGCTCCTTGAACAGCTCCGCTGTTTCCTGCGTGGTCAAAACGGCGGTCGGCTCGTCCAGAATCAGGATCTTCGCCCCGCGCACCAATGCCTTGAGAATTTCTACCTTCTGCTTCATGCCGACCGGAATATCGATGACCTGCGCGTTGGCATCCACATGAAGGTTATACTTTTTCGCATATTCCTCTGTAATTTCTACTGCTTTTTTGTAATCGATGAATGCACCCTTTTTCGGCTCCATGCCCAAAACGATGTTTTCCGCCACAGTCAGGCTGGGTACGAGCATGAAATGCTGATGCACCATGCCGATCCCCTTGGAGATTGCGGCTGTCGGAGAGGTCAGATGTACTTTTTCGCCATTCACGATGATGTCTCCACTTGTGGGCTGCTCCATGCCGAAGAGCATCTTCATCAGAGTGGATTTGCCGGCGCCGTTTTCGCCCATCAGCGCATGGATTTCGCCCTTTTTTACGTTGAAATCAACGCCGCGATTGGCAGCAACGCCATTGGGATAAACCTTTGTGATACCCACCATCTGAACAACATATTCGTTGTTTGACATAATCGGGTCCCCCTTGCTTGTTTTGATATGAAAAAAGGGGAGCTTTGCACTCCCCCATTATGTAGCACTATAAGCCAATGCCGTATTTTGTTCGGCTATGGATTTTTTCGATTAAGGCTGCATGGAATCTCTCAGAGCTATTGCTGCCTCGTTGCCGCCATCTGCCAGAGCGGAGGGAACAGTGATTTCGCCTGCTACGATTGCTTCCTGCGCTGCCAGAACTGCATCCTTTACTTCCTGAGGAACCTTTGTGAAGTTCTTGTCTGTTACGATGCCTACGCCGCCTTCAGGGATACCCAGGTTCACTTCCTGACCCCAGTATTCTCTGCCTGCTGCCCATTCATCGAAGAACCAGCAGATACCATCGCCAACGTTCTTCAGACCGGATGTCAGTGTGATTGCCGCCAGCTCGGGACCGAATGTTGTTTCCTGATCGGAGTCAACGCCGATGAACCAAGCCTTGCCTGTCTCCTGAGCTGCTTCTGCGCCGCCGTTGCCTGCTGCGCCGCCAACGCCCCAGATGATGTCAACGTTCTTGTCGTTGATCATGGACAGAGCCAGCTCTTTGCCGTAAGGTGTGTCATAGTAGTTTGTTACATAGCGCGTGTCAACCTTTACATCAGGGTTTACAGCCTTTGCGCCTTCCAGGAAGCCATAGAGGAAGTCATTGATAACAGGGCTGTCTACGCCGCCCAAGAAACCAAGAACTGCATCCTCGTTTGTGCCTTCAAAGCCGGAGGTTGTCAGTGCGCTTGCAAATGTACCGATCATGTAGCCCAGGTCGTTCTGTCTGAAGCTCATGTTTACTACGTTGTCGCATGCGCCAACATAGGTTGTGTCATCATAGATCAGATATTTCTGTTCGGGATTCTGCTCAGCTACCTCTTTCAGATAGTCGGGCATCTGATATGTACCGCAGATGATCAGGTCATATTCGCCTGTGCCGGATACTTCATACAGAGTTTCCAGCCATTTGGGTTGATCTGCATCTGTTGCGCCCATTTCGATCGTCTTGTACTCGATCTTGCCTTCCTCTTTCAGCTTTGCCAGACCTGCCTCAGCAGAGTCGAAGAAGGACTTGTCGCCCAGGTTGCCGTTTACCAGGTTGCACACCTTGTACACCTTAGCTGTTTCATCGCCGCCTGCCTGATCGTCAGCAGGAGCGTCCACGCTGTTGCCGCAGCCTGCCAGCATGGAAACTGCCAGAACAGAGGTAAGCAGCAAAGAAAGTAATTTTTTCATAGTCTTCTCTCTCCCTTTCCTTGAAAAAAAAGTTAAGTTTACGAATCAACGCTCTTTATCAAACCTGAGCATTAAATTCACCTTCATTTTACAATATCTATCCATAACTGTCAACATTTTTACAATAGATTGTCCAGCCCCGTACGCCGGGGCATTGCAGAAATGTTAAGAAAATTGATATAGCTTTTCCCACTGTTTTCTAGTATGATAAGTATAAAACTAACAATACTTTACAGCTGAACACATTCAGCCCCTTTGAGGTGTGATTTATGAGAAAACTGGATTTTTTTCGGCGAAACAAACCGGATTCCGACCGCATCTATCTGAAAATTGGTCTTGGCGTTTTTCTGGTATTCGCCGCGCTGATTTTATTTGAGAAGGTGATCGGGCATCTGCCGAATATCGGCGAGAGCATCTCCACGCTCCTGCGCTATCTGAGCGGCTTGATCTCGCCCTTTTTGCTGGGCTTTGCCATTGCCTATGTGATGAATCCGTTTATGAAATTTTTTGAACGTCAATTCAATAAGCATTCGCGCTTTTGCGAGCGGCATCACAAAATGACGCGCTCTCTGAGCATTCTGCTGAATTATTTCATCATCATCGGCGGAACGGTCTGGATCGTGATTTATCTTCTGCCGGAGCTGAAGGAGTCCATACTCTCTCTGGCGATGCAGATTCCCGATTATTCCGTTGAGATGAACCGGCGCATTCAGGATCTGTTCGACCAGACGCCCTATATCGACAGCCAGGACGTCAATACCGTCATCAACCGCCTGCTCAAGCCGATTCTGGAGCTTTCGCAGGATGTGCCCGATCTGATCGAGACGATCATCGGCAATCTTTACGGCTTCGGGCGCGCTACGCTGAATTTCGTCATGGCGATCTTCATTGCGTTTTATATGCTTTTTGATAAGGAAGGCTTCAGCCATCAGCTGCATAAGATGGTTTATGCGCTCAACTCGCAGGAGCATGCGGAGCGTTTCTTCCGCAATGCCACGCGCGTGCATCATATTTTTCAGGATTTCATCGTCGGCAAGGCGGTCGATTCCCTGATCATCGGTGTTCTCTCCTTCATCGGGCTGGGGCTGATCCACGCGCCCTTCCCGCTGATCCTCAGCCTGATCATCGGCGTGACGAATATGATCCCCTATTTCGGGCCCTTCATCGGCGCGATCCCCGCAATCGTCATCACGCTTCTGATCGACCCCATTCTGGCGATCTGGGTCGGGCTGTTCATCCTGATCCTGCAGCAGTTTGACGGCAATTTCCTCGGTCCGAAGATCCTGGGCGATTCGCTCGACCTCAGCCCGCTGTGGATCATTCTGGCGGTCGTGGTCGGCGGGGCATTGATGGGACCCTTGGGCATGTTCATCGGCGTTCCCATATTTGCAACGATCAAGACCTTCGGCGGAGAATATATCTCCCGCATGTACGATAAAAAATATCCCGTTTCCGACCCCCTGCATTGCCATGAGGATGAAGACGGGCAGGAGCAGACCGCGGAGGATGAGCAGACCGCGGACGAATGATTTATGTATCGCCGAAAGACTTCCCCCCCCACCGTGCGGAGGAGGTCTTTTCTCTCTAAAAAAATCCCCCGGAGGTGCATCATGACCCAAAGCAAACAAACCACGCGCTTTGCGCTGCTTTTTCTGCTGTATTTTCTCGGCGCAAGTGTTGCGCTTTCGATGGCTGCGCCGCTGCAGCAGCTGCCCTACCATGCCTATCAGTCCCTCGCGCAGCTCGTCTGCCTTGTGCCGCCCTGCTGCCTTTATTTTCTCCGGACGAAAAAACCTCTGCGCCAAACCCTCCGTCTGAATCCGCTGGGTATGAAAAATGCGCTGCTGGTTTTGGCATTTGCGGTCGCCGTGCAGCCCGTGATGGGCTTTTTGTCCCTCATCACGTCCTTTTTCTTTCCGAATCCCGTAGTCGATGCCTCTGCGGATATGCTGGATGGGTCGTATCTTGCGGCAGTGCTCTCCACGGCGATTTTGCCCGCCGTTCTGGAGGAGCTGCCCAATCGCGGCATTCTGCTCTCCGGTTATCGCTACCTCGGCAAAGAGAAGGCGGCGTTCGTCTCCGCGCTGTTTTTCGCTTTCCTGCACTTGAATCCGCAGCAGTTTTTGTATACCTTTGCGATCGGCTATTGCTTCAGCATTCTGGTGGAACGGACGGACTCCATCTACGCTTCCATTCTCGCGCATTTTACCATCAATGGTTCGACCGTGCTCACGCTGTTTTCCGGCGCAGGCGAGGAAGCCGCTACAATGGAGGTATCCTCCGAAATGCTGCTCATCACAAACGGCGCACTGGCATTGCTTTCCCTGCCGATCGTGCTACTGATCTTCTATCTGCTCTTTCGGCTCAATCCGCCGAAGGCAGAGATCCCTCTGCTTGCGGAGGATGGCAAGCCCTATCGGGAAGGGCTGCTCTCGATGCCATTTATCGCCCTGTGTACGATCTATGTCGCATTCGGGCTGTTGCCATATCTCACCATATAAAAATCGCAGACAAAAAGAGCGCAGCCGGGGCGATGTCCCATCCGGAAGATCCATCGTCAAAAACAGCGATCTTCCCGCGGGATATGCTCCTGCAGCGCTCTGATCTCTTTTCTTCTCCTCATATTCCCCGTATCATTGCTCCATCTGTCTGCCCAAAAATCCGGCAGCTGTCTGCGCCAGCTTGCCTTCCACCTCGCCCATCTTCTGATCCTTGGAAAGAAAAATGATCGCCCCCATCGCATCGCCCTCCGCGATGATGGGTACAATAAGCTGGTGATTATAGCTGTCGGGGCTGTCATCCTCCAGAACAGGCACAAAATTGGAGTCGTTGCGCTCCGCGATCAGTGCCGTGCGGCGGTTGATGCAGTTTTCCATCTCCGGGCTGATGTGCTTTTCAAAAAATTCCTTCTTGCCCCCTCCGGAGACGGCAATAATCTGATCCTTGTCCACGATGCAGGTGATATGCCCCGCCGTCTGCGCGAGGGATTCCGCATATTCCTTTGCAAATGTGCCAAGCTCCCCGATGGGCGAATATTTCTTCAATATGATCTCGCCCTCGCGGTCCGTGAAAATTTCCAAGGGGTCGCCCTCGCGGATACGAAGTGTCCTACGGATCTCCTTTGGGATGACCACGCGCCCCAGATCGTCGATTCTTCTCACAATGCCGGTTGCCTTCATCTATATTCCTCCTGCCAACTATCTTTTTTGTTGTAAAAATAGTATTTGCAGGAAGGTTGAAAATATACGCCGCAACAGGGCATGTGAAAAACTGGAAGGCGGGTGTCTGCGGCATTCTGAGCGGGAACGACGGTATACAAAGTCCACATCTTGACGAAAATACGAGCTAAGCAAGAAATGCAATGAACAATGCAAGAAATGAAATAGACAAAGGATTTATTTTTTCGTAGCATATGCCTATCGATGGGGTGAACAGCGGGAAATCCGGAGATTCGGCTGGAATCATCCCTTTTCATGCTGAGTACACAGGGAAGGGCAGGAATATCTATGGAAAAGAGGGCGCAAAGGGAGGCTTACCTGTACTGTTTCATTGCGATGTTCGGCTGGGGCAGTATGTTTATTGCGGCGAAGCTGGCCTATGAAGCGATCACGGGGCTGACACTATTATTTTTACGATACATAATTGCATTATTGCTTCTATCCTTTGTTTACCGAAAAAGACCGAAGCCGAGCCTGACGCGGACGGACAAGAAGCATATTTTGCTGATCGGCGTACTGGGCTATTGCTTTTCGATCGCTCTACAGCTGATCGGCACGAGCATGGTCGCGGCGTCCATGGCTTCTATCATCAACACGATCACGCCCGTGGCGATCCTGCTATTCGCGGCGCTTTTGCTGGGGGAGCGGACCTCGCCGAAGGAGGTGCTGGGCATCATCGTGACGGTGCTTGGCTCGGTACTCATCGTGGGCGGGGCGGATGCGACAAGCTCCGTTCTGGGCATTGTGCTGAATTTTGTGGGGATGGCGTTTTGGGGGCTGTCCTCTGTCATGATCCGTAAATCCTGCGCAAATATCGACGGCGTATGGGTCACGATGTATGGCATGCTGGTGGCGGCGATCGTGGATATTCCATTCATGGCTGTGGATATTGCGCACAACGGCTTGGAGCTGTCCGCCTTAACGCCGACTGTCATTCTGGCGATCTTATGGATCGGTCTTGTGCCGACGGCGGCTGCCAACCTATTCTGGAGCAAGGCATTGGAGCGGCTTCCCGCGGCGACCTGCTCGCTCTTTTATGCATTTTTGCCGATCATTACGGCATTGCTGGGCGTGATCATGCTGGGCGAGGTTCTGACGCAGAAATTTATGCTGGGCAGTCTGGTCATCATACTGGGGATGCTGCTGGCGGTTTCGGGGAAAAAGAAAAAACCGACAGAGGAGCAGGATGCAGCCAAATAGGAAGCTGCAGGGATTCCTGCGAAGCGATTTTTTCGGGAATATTTCGGGTAAATCAGGGGGAAATTCCTCTCGATTTACCCGATTTTTATTTTATCGCTCATTGCAGAGAGGGTCGGTTTCATCCAAAAGAAAACGACAGCCTTCTTTACCACAAGATTTGCAATGCAAAGAGCAATTTAGGAAATGGACAAGAGCAACTTTGCCTTGTAGGATAAACAGTAAATTGGGATAGGTATATCACAGCAGAAGGAGGAAAAAATATGGCAGATATTGCAAAATGTATGGATACGATCAGACAGGGCGTGTTTATCGTGGGCACAAAGATGCCCGAGGGCAGCAATTTCATGACGGCTGCGTTTGTGACGCAGATTTCGTTCAACCCCTGCAGTCTGGCAGTTTCCGTTGCGGACGATCATTACACCGCTGAGCTGATCGCAGAGCAGAAGGAGTTCACGTTGTCCGTTCTGGCGGAGGGGCAGGAGCTGGAGGCGAAGTCCTGCGGCTATCAGTCCGGCAGAAAGTTCGATAAGGCAAGCCGCGTGAAGCACAGCATGACGAAGCATGGCATCCCTGTAGTAGATGGCTCCGCCGCTTGGATGTACTGCAAGGTAAAGCAGGTCGTGCATTATATCGATCATACCATTTTCATCGCGGAAATCGCGGATGGAGACTGCACGGATGCAGCGCCGATGGTGTATGACTCCAAGAAATTTTTCTAAGCAAGAAGGAAGCGTCCGCTTTGGACGAGATTACGAAAGAAGAGCTTGGGCGTAAGCGGAGTTGTGCGCGAGAGTCCAAATAAGAAAATATACATTTTCATAGAAAATGCCGTAAGTCCTTGCAGAATAAGGATCTACGGCATTTTGTATTTTCGTATTCCGACGCACCAGAGATTTTCATTTCCTGAATTCATAGATATATTCCGGTGGGTCTGCGCGCCATTGATCGCGCGTACGCTTAACTACATTGAAAAATTCCTTCGACGCAGGGGAAACATGCTGGAAGGATCTTGCGCAGATGCCGATCGTACGATAGAAATCCCCATCCAGCTCCTTCGCCAGCACGGTGGGCGGCAGCGTCCCTTCCAGCAGGCGCGAGGTAATAAAAACGCCCAGATTCGACGCGACCAGCCGAACTCCGACAGCGTCCCCGGCGATATAGTGCTTCGGATTCGGGGAGAAGGGCTGTTTGGACATCACGATCCTATCATTATCATTCCAATTTCCATATGAAATAATGAAGTCGCAGCCATTTAGCGCGGATATAGGTATCTTGTCATAGGAGGCGAAGGGATGCTGACGGCTGACCAGAAGACAGATCGGGTCCTTGAAGAGCGGGTAAAAATCAAAGCCCTTCGGAACGTCATCCATCGTAAAAGCAAAATCGAGCTTCCCATTTTTCAACTGCTCCTTTAGTTCCGAAACACTGCATTCCTCCAAATAAATCTCAATATTGGAATAGGCTTTGCTGAATTCATGCACCAGATCGGGCACGAAGCTCACCATCGTGCTATACAGCCCGCCGATGCGGATCGAGCCGGAGGTCAGCCCCTTGATGGAATTTACGGTGTCCCGCAGCAGATATTCATTTTTGATGATCTGATTGCAATAGTAAAGGAGCTTCTGGCCTTCCTCTGTGGGCGTGATGGCGTCCTTCGAGCGATTCAACAGGGGAAAACCGAATTCATCCTCCAGCGCATCGAGCATGTGGCTGACGCCCGGCTGGGAATAGCCAAGCTCCTTTGCCGCTTTTGTGATGTTGCCAAGCTCGATTACCTTTGCATAAGCCAGATATTTTATTCAAGAAGGTAATCGATTTCCTTTGCGATAAGGGTCTGGACGGCATCCTGATCGCAGGCAGCACAGGCGAATACCGCACCATGTCTCTGGAGGAGCAGAAGGAAGTGATCAAAAAGGGCTGCGAATATGTTGCAGGCAGAATGCCCGTTATGGCAGGCGTAGGCAGATATACAGCGCCCGATACCATCGAGCTGGCTAATTTCGCAGCAGAATGCGGCGCTGAATGGGGTTTGGTACTGCCTCCCTACTATCAGACAACAACAGATGCAGGCGTAAAGGATTTCTTCTTTGAGAGCGCAGACGGCTCCAAGGTAGGCATCATTGTTTACAATAACCCTCTGTCCACAGGCGTTGAGCTGGCACCTGAGCTGATCACAGAACTGGCACAGCATGAAAATATCGTTGGTCTGAAGGATACCTCCGATATGATCCACACCTGCGAAACACTCGCTCTGACACGCCACATGGACAACTTCGCCGTTTTCCAGGGCTATGAGCACACCATCCTGCCCGGTCTGGCTGTAGGCGCACATGGCGGCTTCGCAATCCTGATGAATGCACTGCCCGCAGAGTATGTAAAGCTGTATAATCTGGTAAAGGAAAACAAATGGAAAGAAGCTGCTGACTACAACATGGATCTGGCAAAGCTGTATTCCGCAATGGAAGCAGAGCCTTATCCCGGCCCGGTAAAGGCGATGATGCAGATTCTGGGCATCCCCGGCGGCTGCGTAAGAAAGCCTCTGGTAGATGCATCCGATGCGCTGAAGGCATTCATGAAGGAAGAGCTCATCAAGATTGGCTACAAACTGTAAAATATATACATTCGGGACAAAAAGAGCATGATTGCGGAGCACTTCCGCAGGATCGGTCATATTCCGTTCCAGAAGCATTGATCGATCATAAACGCTGCGAGGCTGCGAGTATTCGGGGTTGCAGCCTCGCGGCAAAAGGGGATTTTGTGTAATGGCTCGTTGTAAAGGCTGCATGTCGGGAACGGTTTTTACAGCGCATAAAATTCCTCTGAAAGCGTTTATTACAAAATTTCACTTCCTTTTAAGCAATAGAAAAAACAGAGAAATAACGAAAACGTTACTTTAGACACGAGGGGTGGATGGGGCTGTACCATCCGCCCCCTTTCGATAGATCGAAAAGGAGATGGGCATTTATGATATTACAGGAAGATAGAGCAAGCTGCCGCTCATCTGCCTTGCTTGCTTATACATACAAATGCTTCGTTTTGCCGTCGGAATCAAAGCTGATCGCGTCCATTTCGGGCAATACCGAAACGAACGCCATTCTGCATTCGATGGGGTATATGGTCGGCGCGGACGGAGACACGGCGCAGATCGTTAGACGGATGAAAAATGCTCTGTGCAAGGCGCATGTCTGCAGCAGCGGCGCGGACATTGTATTCTGGGACGAGGACGAGCGGAAGGAAAAATTGAAATGGAAAATCAGCGCGGATGAGCTGAGCAGGCTGGTCTGCGAGCTATATAAAAATAAGGACGAATTACTTTCTGTCTGATCCGGAGGATCGAACGGATGAAAGGAGAAGAATATCATGGAACGAGAAAATATTACGGCATATTTGACTGAAAAATAACAGGGCATCATCAAGGATGAAGCCTTCAAGCTGGATGCATTTTTCTTTTGCGGCTGTCCCGGCGGCACGCCCAATGTGCCCCTGAAAAAGGCTTGCGAAGCCTATCTTGCGGAGCGAAATGAGGAAATGAGAAAGAATCTGATTGCGGAGCTGGAAAAGGCGGCAAAGCAGCCTGCGGCGGAAAATATCGGCACGCTGATGAATAATCAGGTGGATATTGCAGAGGTGCTGGCGTATAAGGACTATTTGTAATCAATTGATTGTTGCAGATCGAAATGCAGCGCGGGAATATTACGATAGATGTAAAATGTGCGAAAGAACTCCGGTAAATCAAGATATTGCTGCTGTATCGCTTCACAAAAAGACCGGGTTGCTGTAAGAAATCCATTTTACAAAAAAGTATACTTTTTTGTAAATCTATACACCCCCTATCCTTATGATGATTGTAGCAGTTTTTTTGTGAAAAGTCTATAGAAAATCGGAAAGTTTTGCTTGTTTCGTTTGTTCATTTGCCTCCTGATTTTTGTATACAAAAAGGTATACTTAACCGTCGATCAAATTAGGGAGGAATTTGGAATGGAGAAAGACTATTACGGAAAATGTGGTTCCTGCAAGTACTGTGAATTGGGCACAGCCTATACTTTTGCGTATTCCACGAGCTTCAAATGCAGTCGGAACGGATACAGCGTGAAGGCGGATGAAAAGCCCTGCAATGCCTATGAACCGGATTTTGACCGCACAAATGAAATCATTGCAAAATTTGACCGTTAAAAAGTTTCGTAGGAAGGGTGGATGATCATGATGTTACAGGAAAAAATACAGGCGGCAAAAGCAGGAGATGTCAATGCGATGCTTGCCTTAGGGGATTATTATTCCAACAACGAAAAGGAAAAGGATCTGGATGAAGCCGCTGTATGGTATGAAAAAGCGGCTGAACTTGGGCATTTAGTGGGCATGTTCAATGCGGCAGCCTTGGCAGCGAATGCTGCGATGGTCAATGAAATGATAAATTGCTTTACAGAAGCGTATGGATCTTGGGTCAAGGCTGCACATTGGGCGCGCAAAGAAAAGGAGCTGCTTTCCTCTGAACAAGCGCAAGCAGCTCTTGGTTCGCAAACTTGTGCAAGTCTTTATCAGAACGCAGATGTTTATTACCAAGAAGCGGTTTATGGCGCGGCATCCGTTACTTATGCGATTCAGAAGGACTATGAGAAAGCGTATGGATTCCTGAATGCCGGCGATGTATCACCCAGTACCAGAAATCATCTGCTGAAAGGCTGCTGTCTGTACGGTATGTTTCGTATGGCAGCTCAAAAGGACGCGAGAACTTGCGATTTTAAGATACTGGGCAATGCCTATCAGGAACTGGCGAATATGATCACAGACATGGATTATTTTGAAAGCAAGGAAAGACCCACGCTTGAAGAAGCCGTTTTTGTTGAAGCAGCTTTAAGATTAGCAGTCATTTTCAAAAGCGGTATTCCGGGGATGCAGAAGGCAGAACCGCAAAAGGCGCGAGATCTCATCAAGATGTGCATAGACAATGCGGCAAATCCGAAGAGTAAAAATGCATTGTTAAAGGCATATAGTGATTTTTGAGGGTAAGTTTTAGATTTATATTGCAACAATCCGGGAGTGTATATGCAACATTCTGAAACCACAGGGAGCTATGTTTTCCTGTGGTTTTTTGATTTTTGCACAATTTTTTCCTGTGATGAAACCTGCGGCGACCTACGCGCAGAGAAAAGCAGAGTTTCCGTTCGGATTCCCTGCGGGAAACATCAGATTTTTGTCCGCTTGACAAGGACTTTTTTCACATTCGTAGTGGCGATTTTGACAAGGAAATATCGCAAAAAACAGATATTTTATGCAATATAACCATTACCGTCCCTGACGGACACATAGGATTTACAAAAAAAGTCGCAAATTGTCTTTTTACGATAATTTTTTTCTTGACATTAAAAAAATGGATGCTATAATCAGGATAACAACACGGAAACGGGATAAAAAGTTTCTTGAAATTAAACAAATAGAACATAAGGAGAGAGTGGATATGAAAAAGTGGATTGGCTTGACGGCAATCATGACGGCGGCAATGATGGCAATGACGGGATGCGGCACGAATGCGCCGGCGGAGGATGCGGATGCGGCACAGACGGATGCGGCAGTCTATACGGTCGGCATCATCCAGCAGATGGAGCATGGCTCCTTGGATGAGGCGACGAGAGGCTTTGAGGACAAGCTGACGGAGCTTTTGGGCGATCAGGTCGCCTTTGATTATATGAACGCGCAAGGCGAGCAGACCAACTGCACGACCATCGCGACGAAGTTTGTATCCGAGGGCGTGGATCTGATCATGGCGAATGCGACAACGGCATTGCAGGCGGCAGCGGCGGCTACGGCGGATATCCCCATCGTCGGCACATCCGTTACGGATTATGTGACGGCGGGCGTGGTGGAGTCCAACGAAGCGCCCGGCAAGAATGTAACGGGCGTTTCCGATTTGTCCACGATCGACGCACAGGTGGACGTTCTCCTGCAGTTCTGCGATGAGGACACGAAGGTAGCTGCGGTATATTGCTCCGCAGAGCCCAATTCCATCTATCAGGCTGAGCTTGCCGAGAAGTATTTGCAGGAATTGGGTCGGGACTACAAGGTATACACGGTAGCGGATTCCAATGAGATTCAGGCGGTTATGACGAATGTAGTCGGCGAATGCGGCGCGGTTTATATCCCCACGGACAATACGCTGGCGAACAACATGGAGATCGTGAAGAATGTGACTGTGCCTGCGGGCGTGGTATCCTTTGCGGGCGCGGAGCCGATGTGTCAGGTAGGCGCGCTCTCCACGCTGAGCATCAGCTATTACGAGCTGGGCGCGAAGGCGGGCGAGATGGCGTATGACATTCTGGTGAACGGTGCGAATCCTGCTGAGATGCCGATTGAATTTGTATCGGACGGCATTGTGCCCAAGTACAACGCATCGATTGCGGCGGAGTTGGGCGTAACCGTACCGGAGGGTATGGAAGCGGTCGAGGAAGCGTAAAGCATAAAGAGCTAAGAGCTAAGACCTTGGGGGCTTTGCCCCCAATACCCCCTAAAACCTTGGGGACTCTGTCCCCAAACCCCCGCCAAGGGAGTTCCTCCCTTGGAACCCGATTGCGCAGGAGCATACGCTCCTGCAGATGACAAAGAATTTTATATCCTGAAAAAGCGTTAGCTTTTTCCAACTGGGGTCAAGGGGGCTGAGCCCCCTTGCAGGGTTTGGGACGGAGTCCCAAGGTCTTTCTCTTTTGGGGAGTTGGGGGTGGAACCCCCAAGGTCTTTTTTTGAATTTGGAGGAATTTGATATGGATATTATGGCACTCATGCGGGCGCTGCCCGGCTCGATCGCGCAGGGGCTCATCTGGGGCATTATGGCGATCGGGGTATATGTGACTTATAAGGTACTGGATTTCGCGGATCTGACCGTAGACGGCAGCATCGCCACAGGCGGCGCGGTAGCGGTCATGGTGATGCTCTCCGGGCATAATGTGTATGTTGCGCTCGTGGCGGCGGTCGTTGTCGGCTTGATCGCAGGGCTGGTGACGGGGCTGTTCCATGTTGCCTTCGGCATTCCCGGCATCCTCGCCGGCATCCTGACCCAGCTCGGGCTGTATTCCGTCAATATGCGCATCATGGGCAAGTCGAATCAGGCGCTGAGCGTGGATAAATATGACCTGCTGCTCAGTCTGCGCGATATCCCGCAGGCGATCCTTGTTTCTGTGATCTTCTGCGTGGTGCTGATCGTGCTGATGTATTGCTTCTTCGGCACGGAGATCGGTCGCGTGTTCCGCGCAACGGGCAATAACGAAAAAATGGCGCGCGCGCAGGGCGTCAATACGAACACCATGAAGGTACTCGGTCTGATGATCTCCAATGCGCTGGTGGCGCTGGCTGGCGGGCTGTATGCGCAGTATCAGGGCAACGCGGACGTGAATATGGGGCGCGGCGCGATCGTTATCGGTCTTGCGGCAGTCATCATCGGTGAGGTCGTGTTCGGCAAATGGGTGAACTTCAATTATATGCTGCGGATGGCGGCGGTTGTTGCAGGCGCGATCTTGTATTACTGCGTCATCGCCATCGTGCTCTGGCTTGGTCTGGAAACAACTGACCTGAAGCTCATCAGTGCGCTGATCGTAGCGGCATTTCTGGCTGTGCCGCATCTGAAGGGCAGATATGCGGCGAGCCATGTCAAGAGAGGGGGCGGCGAGAATGCTTGAATTAAAGAATATTTACAAGACCTTCCATCCCGGCTCTCCCAATGAAAAACGCGCGCTCAACGGCGTGAACCTGACGCTGGAGGAGGGCGATTTCGTCACCATCATCGGCGGCAACGGCGCGGGCAAATCCACTATGCTCAATGCCATTGCGGGCGTTTGGCCCGTGGACAGCGGCTCGGTCATCATCGATGGCGTGGATGTGACCAATCTTCCGGAGCATAAGCGTGCGCGCTATCTGGGGCGCGTCTTCCAAGACCCCATGAACGGCACGGCGGCGGATATGGAAATCGAGGAAAATCTGGCGATCGCGAAGCGGCGCGGACAGAAACGCACCCTCAAATGGGGCATCACCAGACAGGAGCGCGTGGAATATGTCGAGCTGCTCAAAACGCTGGAGCTGGGGCTGGAAACCCGCCTGAATGCCAAGGTCGGTCTGCTCTCCGGCGGGCAGAGACAGGCGCTGACCCTCTTGATGGCAACGCTGCAAAAGCCCAAGCTGCTGCTGCTGGACGAGCATACCGCCGCGCTCGATCCCAAAACGGCGGCGCGCGTACTGGACCTGTCCGATAAAATCGTGGAGGAACACCATTTGACCGCGCTGATGGTTACCCATAACATGAAGGATGCCATCGTGCATGGCAATCGCCTGATTATGATGTGGGACGGCAGGATCATCCTGGACATCAAGGGCGAGGAAAAGAAAAACCTGACTGTGGATGATCTGCTCAAGCAGTTCGCGGTGGCGAGCGGCAGTGAGTTTGCGAACGATAGAGCCCTGCTGGGTTAAGTCCCTTTTTGCGATCAAATCCGCTCGGCAGGGGATGCGCGGAGGAGGAAAGCCGGTCGCGTGAGCAGCGGGGAGCGGGCTTTGCGTCCCCCTTCCTGCGATAAAGCCCCTTCGGTGAATCGCTTACATGAGATGCTTACAGATGAGAAAAATATTTCGTTCAAAAAAGCGAACAATTTTCTTGACAATAAAAAAAGCGGTGCTATAATAGCTTTATCGTAGCAATGCGTACACGCATACATGCGGTAAAGCGCAAAAGAAGATTGTGAAAAAATAAGTGGAATAAGTGGGAGATGGTTACTATGGCAATGAAGAAATGGATGAGTATGACGGCGGTTATGATGACTGCGGTAATGGCTTTGGCGGGTTGCGGCAGCGCCCCTGCGGATGATCAGCCGACGGATGAGGCGAATGCCGGCGGCGATGTTTACCGCGTAGGCATCGTGCAGCAGCTGGAGCATCCTGCGCTGGATGCGGCTACCGCAGGCTTTCAGGATAAATTGAAGGAAATGCTGGGCGATTCTGTTGAATTTGACTACAAGAACGCGCAGGGCGAGCAGACAAACTGCACCACCATCGCGACCAGCTTTGTGGCAGATCATGTTGACCTGATCATGGCGAATGCGACAACGGCATTGCAGTCCGCGGCGGCGGCAACGGCGGATATCCCCATTGTCGGCACATCCGTTACGGATTATGTGACGGCGGGCGTGGCGGAGTCCAATGAAGCGCCCGGCAAGAACGTAACCGGCGTATCCGATCTGGCGCCCGTAGACGAGCAGATTGCGCTGCTGCAGCAGATGGTTCCCGATGCGAAGAAGGTTGCAATCCTGTACTGCTCCGCAGAGCCGAACTCCATGTTCCAGTCCGAGCTGGCGCAGCAGTATCTGGCTGAGGCAGGTCTGGAATATGCGGAATACACGGTAGCGGATTCCAATGAGGTGCAGGCTGTAGTAACGAAGGCGATCAGCGAATGCGACACGGTTTATATCCCCACGGATAACACCATGGCGAATAATATCGAAATTGTGAAAAATGTAACAGTTCCCGCGGGCGTTCCGGTTATCTGCGGCGAGGAAGGCATGTGCGGCGGCGGCGGTCTGGCGACGCTGAGCATCAGCTATTATGATCTGGGCGTAAAGGCTGCGGAGATGGCATATGACATTCTGGTAAACGGTGCGAACCCTGCAGAGATGCCGATCGAGTATGTTTCCGAGAACATCGTGCCGAAGTACAACCCTGAGGTTGCCGAGGCTTTGGGCGTAGCTATCCCCGAAGGCATGGTGGCAATTGAGTAAAAGACCTTGGGGGCTTTGCCCCCAACACCCCCTAAGACCGTGGGACGCTGTCCCACCGCCCTGCAAGGGGGTGCGCCCCCTTGACCCCGTTATTGCAAACGCATTTCATGCGTTTGCGGGTACAAGATTGGAATAAAATAGAAAACCGCTTGTGAGTTGGGAAACCTAATTCCCCTTCACAAGCGGTATTTTTGTTTTGTAATAAACTTTTGCTCTTTGCAGGAGCGTATGCTCCTGCGCAAACGGGGTCAAGGGGAAGAAATCCCCTTGCAGGGGTTTGGGGACAGAATCCCCGAGGTCTTTATCCACAAGCGGTATTTTTGTTTTGTAATAAACTTTTGCTCTTTGCAGGAGCGTATGCTCCTGCGCAAACGGGGTCAAGGGGAAGAAATCCCCTTGCAGGGGTTTGGGGACAGAATCCCCGAGGTCTTTATCCACAAGCGGTATTTTTGTTTTGTAATAAACTTTTGCTCTTTGCAGGAGCGTATGCTCCTGCGCAAACGGGTGCAGGGGGTGACCCCCTGCCGGGAGTTTGAGGGCAGAGCCCTCAAGGTCTTAGGGGGTGGTGGGGCAGAGCCTCACGGTCTTAAGGTATTCCAATCCCTATTCTACTTTCTCCCCATCCGGCATAGCATGAATAAACGGATTTTGGGTGAGCGAAATGGGCATACGCAAGCAAATGACGGAGGCGTTGGAGCTGCCGAAGGAGATCGTGCTGAACCTGCCGCTGATCTCCTTCATCGGGCGCGAAGAGGTCGCCATTGAAAATTATAAGGGTATCCTGGAATATAGCGAACAAACCGTGCGCGTCGGCACGGCGGCGGGCATTCTGGAGCTGAACGGGCGCGGGCTGTGCCTCAAGCAGCTTTCCGCAGAATGTATGGTCGTGACGGGTCAGGTGGAGAGTATGCGCTTTCTGACCTGAGCGCCGCTGCGGAAGCGTGATCATATCGGGGCGAGGATTTCGGGGCGAGGATTTCGGGGTGAGGATTTCGGGGTGAGGATTTTTGTTTCTGGCATTATGGTATTATTTGCGTGGATATGTTATGATAAGGGCGAAAGGCTTTTCCGCAGAACGCTTCATGAATCTGGCGGCTTATCGCGGGGTCTATCTCTGGGATGTGGCGCAGGTCGGCGCGGGCATGACGATGAAGGCGGCAGGCGGTTCTCTGGATATTTTGCAGACCTGCGCGGAAAAAACAGGCTGTTCTCTGGAAGTTCTGGGCTATGGCGGTCTGCCCGCCTTTTTGCGGCGATTTTCCGGAAAAAGCGTCTGGACGGCAGGGATGCTGCTCTTCGCGCTTGGGCTGTATCTGCTGTCCTCCTTTGTCTGGGTGATCGAGGTCGAGGGTAATGCGCGCTTGAGTGAGGACGAGATCCTCACGGCTTGCCGCGAGATGGGTCTGCGTCCCGGCGCGTGGAAGAGCAGCGTGGATACGGATGCGATCACCGATGCGCTTTTGGCGCGTTTTTCGGACATCTCATGGGTCAGTGTCGGCATGGACGGCACGGACGCTATCATTCGTCTAGCGGAGACGATCGAGAAGGCGGAAATGGTCGATAAGACCACTCCCTGCGATATCATCGCCGCGGCGGATGGCGTGATTTTGCAGATTACCGCCGAGCGCGGCACGCCTTTGGTTTCTCCGGGGGATGTGGTGAAGAAGGGGGATGTGCTGATTTCCTGCGAGCTTGTGATCGGGCTGGAGGGCGAGGAACAGCGTACCGAGCTTGTCGCGGCGGAGGGCGCGGTTACGGCGCGCATCTGGCAGAGCCTTGCCGAGGATGCTCCGCTTGCCTATGAGGAAATGCGCTATACGGGCGAGGAGCGGGAAAATCACAGCCTCATCCTTTCCGGGCAGGAATGGGATTTTGTCCGCCCGAGCGGCGAGAAGCAGTGGGAGCGGACGCCCCGTTGGGAAAAGCCCCTTGCCATCGGCGATTTCGCCCTGCCGCTCACATGGAAAAAGGAAAGCTGGAAAGCCTATGAAATGGAGCAGAAAAGCAGAACGCCGGAGGAAGCGAAGGCATTTCTGGAAGAAAATTTAAGAAAAAAGGCAGAGAATTTATTGTCACCCTACGGTACAATAGAGGATATTACGATCCGCTATACGGAATATGCCGACCATGTTCACGCGGAAGCGGAGCTGACCTTAGCGGAGCGGATCGAGCAAAAACAAGTACGCAATGACGAAACGGGAGCGAGTGAATGAATCAATTCGAGAGGACATTACAAGTGGATCATCGCATCATTCTGTCGGTTTTCGGGCAGTTTGACGCAAATATCAAAAAAATAGAGAAGGAATGCGGCGTGAGCATCGTCAATCGCGGGGATGATGTGAAAATCTCCGGCGAGCAGCGCGGCGTGCAGAAGGCGTGGCGGGTGATGCAGTCCATGGCGGCGCTGGCTGGCAAGGGCGAGGAGATCACGGAGCAGAATCTGCAATATTTCCTGCAATCTGCGGAGGAGGCAGACCTGAAGGAGCTGGAAAAGGTCTACGATGATCTGATCTGCCTGACTGTAAATGGCAGACCGCTCAAGCCCAAAACGCTGGGGCAGAAGAAATATATCGACCTGATCAAGCAGAACACGGTGGTATTTGGCATCGGTCCTGCCGGCACGGGCAAAACCTACCTTGCCATGGCAATGGCGATTACGGCATTTAAGAATAACGAGGTAAACCGCATCATACTCACCCGCCCTGCCATCGAAGCGGGGGAAAAGCTGGGCTTTTTGCCGGGCGATTTGCAGCAGAAGGTCGATCCCTATCTGCGCCCGCTTTATGATGCGCTGTATGAGATCATGGGCGCGGAAAATTTCATGCGGAATATGGAAAAGGGGCTGATCGAGGTCGCGCCGCTGGCGTATATGCGCGGGCGCACGCTGGATAACGCCTTTATCGTGCTGGATGAGGCGCAGAATACCACACCGGAGCAGATGAAGATGTTCCTCACCCGCATTGGCTATGGCTCCAAGGCGGTCATCACGGGCGACGTGACGCAGATCGACCTTGCCGAGGGCAAGCGCAGCGGGCTGATGGAAGCCACCAAGATCCTCTCCGGCATTGAGGGCATCGGACAGATCACATTGACGAATAAGGACGTTGTGCGCCATCCTCTGGTGCAGAGGATCATATTGGCATATGAGAAATTTGAGGGCAGGAAACGGGGCGAGCAGCATGACAGAAAAGAAAGACGCAAATGAGCAGTGGTTTTTGCTTTTGCTTGCCTTCCTGCTGACACTGGTTTGCATCGGCAGCAGCTCCTACATCGGGCAGATGCAGAAGGTGCAGGTCGGCTCTGTGGCGGAAAAACGCTATATCGCGGCGGCGGATGCGGTCGATGAGGTGACGACGCAGCGGCTGCGGGATGCGGCGGCGGAGAGCGTCGGTCCGATCTATACCAAGGATGCGGCGGTGGAGCAGGTCGGCAAGGATGAGATAGAGGAATTGTTTGCCGATTTGGAGCTGGTTCTTGCCGATCTGGGCGAGGATGAGAGCTTCTATACCCGTGCGCAGGAGGCGCCGTGGAAGCTGCCTGTCGTGCTCAATGCGCGGGAGCTTTCCGCCTATCAGGGCATGGCAGAGGAGGAACGGCAGCGCTTTGCCGAGGACTGCACGGCGGCTCTGGCGCAGGTCTATGCCGAGGGCATCACGGCGGATGCGCTGGAGGGCGCGAAGGAGCAGGCGCACACTGCCTTTGCCGAAACCGCTTGGAGCACTAGTCTCAAGGAGATGGCAAACGACGTCCTCTCTGCGGCAATAGAACCGAACCTCCTGCCGGATGAAGCGGCAATGGAGGCGGCGCGGGAAGCCAAACGCGCCGAGGTGGAGGATGTGATGATCCGCAAGAACCAGAAAATCGTGGACGAGGGCGAGATCATCACGCAGGATATTTACGACCGCCTGCTGAGCCTGCGCCTGATCGGCAGCGCGAATGATAAAAGCAGCCTGCTGCCGCTGGCAGCCAGCGCCCTGCTGACGCTGCTGCTCTTTGTCGCGGTAGCTCTCTTTTTCGGCGGGGGCAGAGGAAACAAAAGGCTGCGCAGGAAGGATGCGCGGATGCTGGCAGTGATTTACGGCATCATGCTGCTGATCCTGCGGCTGACTGCCGACTTGACGAATTTCGGGCTGATCCCGCTGGGGCTTTTCGCCATGCTGGTGAGCCTTCTGATCGGGCGGCGCATCGCGCTGGTGCTCAATACCTTTTTCGGCATCGTGGGTAGCTTTATTTTTCATGGAGATGTGCAGTTTTTGGTCTATTCCGTCCTTGTGGGGACGATGGGTGCGCTTCTGATTCAGAAAACGGACACCAGACGCAACATGGTCCCCGCGGCGGTCGCCATGGGCGGCATCGGCTTTTTGTCCATGCTGGGCGTGGGGCTGTTTTTTGGGGACGGCTACTCGATGGAGCTGCTGATCAAATGCATCTCGGCGGCGGGGATGGGGCTGCTTTCGGTGGTGGTCGCGGTAGGCAGTTTGCCCTTCTGGGAGGCGACCTTTGAGGTCAATACGCCCATGCATCTGCTGGAGCTGACAAACCCCAATAATGAGCTTCTGCGGCGGCTGATGCTGGAAGCGCCGGGGACGTATCATCACAGTCTGATCGTGGCAAACCTTGCGGAGACTGCGATTTACGAAATCGGCGGCAATACGGCGCTGGCGCGTGCGGGCGCATATTATCACGATATCGGCAAGCTGAAAAATCCGCAGTATTTTTCGGAGAATCAAGCCGGCTATAACCCGCATGACGCGCTTGCGCCGGATGAGAGCGCAAAAATCATCCTCCGGCATACGCAGGACGGCGCGGAGCTTGGCATGGCGCATGATTTGCCAAAGAGCATCCTTGCCATCATCCGGGAGCATCATGGGACAAGCCTTGTGAAGTTTTTCTATTTCAAGGCGGTCAAGCTCTATGGCGCGGAGAACGTGCAGGAGGCGGACTATCGCTATCCGGGGGAGATTCCTTCCTCGCGGGAGGCGGCTGTGGTCATGCTGGCGGATACGGTGGAGGCGGCGGTGCGCTCCATGCTGGGCAGCGGCAAGAGCCTTGCCGAAGCGGAGCAGCTCATCGGCACATTGATGAAGGATAAGCTGGACGATGGACAGCTCAATAACAGCGCGCTTACCATCCGCGAGATGGAAAGCATCCGCAGAGCCTTTGTGGAGGTGTTCCGCGGGATGTATCATGAGCGGGTGGCGTATCCCAAGCAGGAGGAAATTCAGGCGGCGCGGGAGAGTGCGGAGAAAAGAGAGGACGAGAGCAGTGACACTACTGATTGACAATAGAACGGACGAGCCATTGGCGGCGGAATTGGAGGATGCCATTTTTCGGGCGGCGGCGGAGAGCCTGCGCTATGAAAATTTTGAGGATGCCTGCGAGATTAGCGTTTCCGTTGTGGATAACGCGGAGATTCGCGAGATCAACAGGCAGTTTCGCGGGATCGACCGCGCGACGGACGTACTCAGCTTTCCCATGCTGACCTTTGCCGAGGGCGAACGCGCCGAGCGCAATGAAAACGGCGAGATTCTTCTGGGCGATATTATCCTTTCCATGGAGCGGGCGCGGGAGCAGGCGGAGGAATACGGACATTCCCTCAAGCGGGAGATCGCTTTTCTGACGGCGCATAGTATGCTCCATCTGCTGGGCTACGATCATATGCAGCCCGATGAGGAGAAGGAAATGTTTGCACGGCAAAGGGAAATCCTGCTGCTGGCGGGCTTTCCACGGGAATAAAGCATTTCGCGATGTGAAGCGTTCTTGAAAAATTTTATTTCCTGTTAGATTGGATAAACGGATTGAATAAAAAGTTTTTCTTTCTATAAGTAAGGTTTCGGGCAAGCCTTTTCAGCGGTCAGGAATTTTCCTGCGGAAAACGGCTTCGCCGCCGCAGCTATCTTTGCGGTTCCCCGCTTGCGGGGTATGTGGGGCAGAGCCCCGCAGGTCTTTTGCCTTTGTTTTTGTTGGGCGGGGGAAATGGAGTATGACGAAAAGGAGGGGATTCATATGACGGATCGAGAGCTGATTCAGCGGGCGCAGGATGCCATGCAGCATGCCTATGTGCCCTATTCCCATTTTCGGGTGGGTGCGGCGCTTTTGACGAAGGACGGCGGCGTATTTTGCGGCTGCAACATCGAAAATGCATCCTACGGCGCGACAAACTGCGCCGAACGCACGGCGATATTCAAAGCCGTATCCGAGGGGGCGCGGGAGTTTGAGAAAATCGCGATCGTGGCGAGCAGCGGCGATTATGCCCCGCCCTGCGGCATTTGCCGGCAGGTGCTTGCGGAATTTATGCCGGAGGGCAAGGTGGTTTTGTATAGCGAGAAAAAGGGCATTCTCTCTTACAGCGTGCAGGAGCTGCTGCCGATGAGCTTCGGCGCGGCGGATATCAAGTAAGGAGGGATTCCCATGGAAAAAAGCTGGGAAACCCTGGAGGGTGCGTGTCTGTCCTGCCAAAGATGCGACCTCTGGCGCACGCGCACGAATGTCGTCATCGGCAAGGGCAATCGCAATGCGGATATTCTCTTCATCGGCGAAGGTCCGGGGCAGCAGGAGGATTTGCAGGGTCTGCCTTTCGTCGGTCCTGCGGGACAATTATTGGATAAAATGCTGGTGAGCGTGGGGCTTTCGTTAGAGGAGGTCTATATTGCGAATGTGGTCAAATGTCGCCCGCCCGGCAATCGCGATCCAAAGGAGGAGGAACGCGCCGCATGCCTGAATTATCTCAGGTATCAGCTGCTGCTGATTCAGCCGAAAATCATCGTCTGTCTGGGGCGCATCGCCGCAACGAGCATCCTCTCGCCGACATTCAAAATCACGCAGCAAAGAGGACAATGGTTTGAGCGCAAGGGCTATCATATGATCGCGACCTATCACCCCTCCGCGCTTTTGCGGGATGAAACGAAAAAACGCCCCGCATGGGAGGATATGCAGGCGATCCGCGCAAAATATGATGCATTGCGGGAAGAATAACAACGAGACAAAAAGGAAAACGAAGGCATGGGATAAGTTTTGAAAGGGTTTTGATATGAAAGTTTGGGTCAAGCCTTTTCAAAGGCTTGCAGGGTATGCGGGACAGAGTCCCGCAGGTCTTTTTGCCTGCTAGAGCATTTTGAGAGGGTCTGGGAGTGGTTTTGCGATAGAAAAGCACTCCCAGCATAGAACCTTTCGTTTATTTTAGAATAAATGTTGGGAAAGGGTATTATTTCAGGAGGAAAACACATGAACGGATTGGAAGCACTCAAGGCGAAATTTGACGGCGTGGAGCTTACGCCGAACGCGAAAACGATGGAGGAGGTCGAGCAGTACATCATCGACCACTGGGGCGCATTCCGCGTGAAAATCACGGAGACAGAGCTGATGGCGCATTATAAGGCGGCGCTGGATTTTGCCAAAATGATGGGCAAGGACATCACGAATTTTCAGGATGATATCCGCAGATATCGTCTGCCGAATACGAACAAAATTCATGTCGTGCTGGGGATGAACTCCGAATACATGACGGCGGAAAACGGCATGAAATATTACCATGCGCTGTGTCTGCTCAAGGGGCTGACGCCGGAGGATATTGAGACGAAAAACGAACGCTGGCTGCAATATATGCTGCTTTTGGATATGGCGAAGGATTGGGAGGAAAAAGACCAAATCTTCTTGGCGGAGCAGAAGGCGATGCTGGCGGAAAGAGGGGTCGAGACAGAATGAAGGGCTTCCATTCCGGCTTTGTTGCGCTGATCGGCAGACCGAACGTCGGCAAATCCACGCTGATGAACTGCCTGATCGGCGAGAAAATCGCCATCACCTCCCATAAGCCGCAGACAACCCGCAATAAAATCACGGCGATACTGACCAAGGACGATTTTCAGTGCGTTTTTCTGGATACGCCGGGGATGCATAAGCCCAAGTCCAAGCTGGGAGAATATATGCAGCGCTCCGCAGAGACGACCTTCCGTGAGGTGGACTTGGTGCTGCTGCTCATTGAGCCGACAACGGAGGTCCCCGCGATGGACAGCTACGTTCTGGAGCGGATACGGGGCGTGAAAACGCCGGTGGTGCTGGTCATCAATAAGATCGACACCGTGGAGCGGGACACGCTTTTGGAGGTCATATCGACCTACAGGGGGCTGCATGATTTTGCGGAGGTCGTGCCGATTTCCGCGATGAAGGGCAGGAACACGGAGGAGCTGATGAAGGTCATCCGCAAATATCTGCCGGAAGGACCGCGCTATTTCCCGGAGGATATGGTGACAGACCAGCCGGAGCGGCAGATTGCGGCGGAAATCATCCGCGAGAAGGCTTTGTATCTCCTGCAGGATGAAGTGCCGCACGGCATTGCGGTGGAGATTAGCAGCATGAAGAAGCGCCCGGAGCAGGAGATGGTGGACGTACAGGCGACGATCTACTGCGAGCGGGAGTCGCACAAGGGCATTGTGATCGGCAAAAAAGGGGCGATGCTCAAGAAAATCGGCTCTACGGCGCGCTATGACATGGAGCGGCTGCTCGGTTCGCCGATTTATTTACAGCTTTGGGTGAAGGTCAAGAAGGACTGGCGAGACAGCGATTTTTTACTCAAGAATTTCGGCTACGACAAGAAGAAGATATGAAAAAACAAGACCGTGGGGCGCTGCCCCACACCCCGCCAAGGGATTTCATCCCTTGGAACCCGTTTGGCAAACGCATATGCTATGCGTTTGCGGGCAGAAATTTTATTTTTCGTCCCGCAAAATCACTGCTTTTCGAGGGGAGAATATCATATTTTTTCCGCAGGAGCGAATGCTCCTGCATAATGGGGTCAAGGGGATGAAATCCCCTTGTGGGGTTTGGGGCAAAGCCTCACAGGTTTAGAGGTCTTTGGCAAATATGATGTTTTCCCCGCAGGAGCGAATGCTCCTGCCAATCGGGTCAAGGGCAGGATGCCCTTGCAGGGGAGTTGGGGACAGAGTCCCCAAGGTCTTTGGGGGCAGTGGGGCAGCGCCCCACGGTCTTTCCCTTGGAAGGAATTATACAGTATGCGCCGCATTCATTCTTCGCATTCTATCCTTGAAAGGGGCTGGAATGGATGCAGGAAAAGGAACAGTTTTTTTGGCGTAAATTTCTGGAAACGGGACAGATCGCGGATTACCTGCGTTATCGCAGGCAGGCGGAGCAGCCGATGGAAAACCCGCGCCGCCGCATAGAGGAAAGTTCGCGATATAAGCATTTTTACTGAGTCATGAATAACGAGTAATGAGTAATGAGTAATAAAGGGGGCGGCTATGGCTACGGAAAAACTGCGCGGGATCGTGATTGCGGAGCGGGTGCGCGGCGAGAGCAATAAACAGATCGTCCTGCTGGCGAAGGGCGTCGGCAGGGTGCTGCTCTCCGCACGCGGGGCGCGAAAGGCGAATAGCCGCCTTCTGGCGGCAACCCAGCTTTTTTGCTGCGCGGATTTTATCGTGTATGTCGGCAGGGGCTATCTCGCCATCACGCAGGCGGAGCTGCTGCATAGCTTCTATGGTCTGCGGACGGATGTGGATAAATTCGCCGAAGCGATGTATCTGACGGAGCTGGCGGATCGCTGCTCGCCGGAGGGCATGGAGCAGGACGCCGTGCTGGAGCTGCTGTACTATGCCTTTTTGCGCATGGAGCAGGGGACGCTGCCGCCCAAATTGATCGCCCGTATATTTGAACTGAAGCTGCTGCAGCTCTCCGGGCTGTTTGCGCCCGAAGTCTGTGCGATCTGCGGCAGCAATGCGCAGAGCCTGTATTTTAATAGCGATCAGGCGGCATTTTTTTGCGAGATGCATCGCCGCGCAGGGGATGTATTGGTTGCAGACGCGGTGCGCCGCGCCTTTGCCTATGTGCTGGGGCGGGAGGGCAAGGCGGTCTTCGGCTTTACGCTATCCGGGGAAGCCTTGGAGCAACTGAGCTTCATCCTGCGCCGCTATATCGACGTACATATGGAGCTGAGCCTGAAAAGCCGGGACTTTTTCACACCCGGCTGTGGATAAACCCCCTCTTTTGTGGAAAAGTGTTCTATGTACTGTGGATAAAATCAAAATTTCCGTGCAGATTGTTGTATTGACATTCTGCGGCAAACGCGGTATCATAGACCGCAAGTTCATAAGCTGCGATGAAAAAGAGGAGTAGCTGCGGAGGGCATACAGAGAGCCATCGGTCGGTGCGAGATGGCGGAACGAAGCAGTCAAGGGCGCTTTGGAGCAGAAACATAAGAGAGGATCAGTGCATGGCATTGGTCAATAAGGGTGGAACCGCGGAAGAGATCAGCTTTCGTCCCTTGCTTTATCGGCGAGGGATGGGAGCTTTTTTTATTGCCCGCCCTTGCGAGAAAATCGCTTTCGAGATGGCGGGGAAGCCCCGCGGAAAAGGAGGAAATGACTATGGCAGTAGAATCTATGGAAAAAATCGTGGCATTGGCAAAAAACAGAGGCTTTGTATACCCCGGCTCTGAAATTTACGGCGGTCTGGCGAACACATGGGATTACGGTCCGCTCGGCGTGGAGCTGAAGAATAATATGAAGAAGGCTTGGTGGAAGAAATTCATTCAGGAGAACCCCATGAATGTCGGCGTGGACTGCGCAATCCTGATGAACCCCCAGACATGGGTGGCTTCCGGTCATGTGGGCGGCTTCTCCGATCCGCTGATGGACTGCAAGGAATGCAAGGAGCGTTTCCGCGCGGATAAGCTGATCGAGGATTTCATCAAGGCAAACAATATGCCCGAGGTGACCGTGGACGGCTGGAGCAATGCGCAGATGAAGGAATTTGTGGACGAGCACAACGTGGCTTGCCCCTCCTGCGGCGCACATAATTTCACGGATATTCGTCAGTTCAACCTGATGTTCAAGACCTTCCAGGGCGTTACCGAGGATGCGAAGAACGTGGTTTATCTGCGCCCCGAAACGGCACAGGGTATCT
Source organism: Lachnospiraceae bacterium (assembly GCA_963633805.1). Classification (GTDB taxonomy): domain Bacteria; phylum Bacillota; class Clostridia; order Lachnospirales; family Anaerotignaceae; genus Anaerotignum_A. The sequence goes on from CAVGZD010000005.1 coordinate 48,325, forward strand.
TCGTCAACTTCAAGAACGTGCAGAGAACGACAAGAAAGAAGCTGCCCTTCGGTATCGGTCAGATCGGTAAGTCCTTCCGTAACGAGATTACGCCCGGCAACTTCACCTTCCGTACCAGAGAATTTGAGCAGATGGAGCTGGAATTTTTCTGCGAACCCGGAACGGATCTGGAATGGCTGGATTATTGGAGAACATACTGCAAAAACTTCCTGCTGAGCCTTGGCATGACCGAGGATGCCATCCGCCTGAGAGATCACTCCCCCGAGGAGCTTTCTCACTACAGCAAGGGCACGACAGACATCGAATATAAGTTCCCCTTCGGCTGGGGCGAGCTTTGGGGCATCGCAGACAGAACCGACTACGACCTGAGCTGCCACCAGAACACAAGCGGCGAGGATATGACCTATTACGATCAGGCAAAGAACGAGAAATTCATCCCTTACTGCATCGAGCCTTCCGTTGGCGCGGACCGCGTGACGCTGGCGTTCCTCTGCGACGCATATCATGAGGAAGAGGTCGGCGAGGGCGACGTGAGAACGGTGATGAAATTCCATCCCGCGCTTGCGCCCATCAAGGCGGCGGTGCTGCCCCTGAGCAAGAAGCTGAACGAGCAGGCGGGCGAGATTTATGCCATGCTGACGAAGGAATTTAATTGCGATTATGACGACGCAGGCTCCATCGGCAAGCGCTACCGCAGACAGGATGAGGTCGGCACGCCCTTCTGCATCACCTATGACTTCGATTCCGTGGAGGATCAGTGCGTGACCGTGCGCGACAGAGACACGATGGATCAGGTGAGAATGCCCATCGCGGAGCTGCTTGACTATCTGAAGGGCAAGATGATGTTCTGATGGCAATGGCATTTGAAGGCTTTCGCCCGGAGACGATCGATTTCCTCTGGGAGCTGCGGATGAACAACAGCCGTGAATGGATGGAGCAGAATCGGGAGCGGTACAAGACGGTGCTGAAAGAGCCGTTTGACCGCTTTGCGGCGGAGCTGGCGGAGAAAAGCGGTTTATTCTGCGAGGTCGGGGCGAAATATTCCATCTCGCGCATCAATCGGGATATTCGCTACTCGAAGGATAAAAGCCCCTATCGCGCCTGCCGCTGGGTGGTGTTTTACGATCACAATCTGCAGGGGACGGCATGGAAGGAGCGACCCTCCTTCTATTTCGAGCTGACCCCGGAGGGATATACCCACGGCTTGGGGATGTGGTGTGCGATGCCGGCGTATCTGGCGGCGTACCGCAGGAAGATTGACGGGAATCCGGCGGTGTTTGCGCGGCTGGTGAAGAAGGTGGAGAAAGACCCGATTTTCCGCCTGGAGGGCGAGGAATACAAGAAGATCAAGAACGAGACGCTGGCTGCGCCCCTGCAGGAATGGTATCGGAAGAAGGATATTGTGATCTGCAGGCGAAGCGCTCTGGAGGACATTGTTTTCTCGCCTGACCTGCCGGGATATTTAGCGGAGGAATGGAGCAGGCTGAAGGGGATGTATCGGTTCTTGGACGGGGTTGAGGTGTAGGAGCTAAGATCAAAGACCGTGGGGCGCCGCCCCACTACCCCGCCAAGGGATTTCATCCCTTGGAACCCGTTATGCAGGGGCATTATATGCCCCTGCGGGGGCAGAAATCGTATATTTTGGCAAAAAAAGACCGCCTGTGAAGGGGAAAATTTCATCCCCCAACTCACAAGCGGTTTTTGTATTTCATTCCAATTTGCCCCCGCAAACGCATGAAAATGCGTTTGCCATAATGGGGTCGAGGGGGAGGAACTCCCCTCGCAGGGGTGTTGGGGACAGCGTCCCCAAGGTCTTAAGGTTCTTACTCACTCCACCTCCAGCACGGATCCCCGCTCATCCGCCTGCGGGATATAGCGCAGCGTCACCATATCGCCTGCCTGCAGCCGCAGCAGCTCCAGATGCTCGCTCGCCTTCGCCTCAAAGAGCATGTCGCTGCCCTCCAGCATCAGGTAATAATAGGTGTTCCCATCCGCAACAATGTCCTTCAGCAGTACGATCGCCCCGCTGATGCTCTGCGCCGCAGAGGAATTCACCGTCTCAATCCCACTGCCGACCATCAAATTCCGATACGCCTGTTCGCATTCCGCAACCGTGTCCCCGGTCGCTACGATCTGGTATTTCTGGATATTCACCATCGCATATTTCTTCACCAGCCCGGCGTTATCCTTCAGGGAAAGGAAATAGGTCGGCTCATTGGCGATATTGAGCAGGATGGGGAAGGTCGCCTCATAATTGAGATGCTGCACCTGTCCTTCCGCCGAGGACATCGCCGAGGTCTCCTTCGCGCCCGAAATCTGGTAATATTTTGTCTCCTTCGTGCGGGAATTGATCAGCACAAAGCCGACATTCGACTGATCCCCGCCGATGGAGGTCACGCCGGTATAAACCCAAACATCATCATCCAGCGCGATATAATTATAGCCCTCGGTCGTCTCCAAGCAGCCCCTCTGCCCGAAAATGCTGTTGATAAAGCCGTTTTGCAGCGTGCCGTAGTAGTCGTACTGCTCGATGAGCAGCGGCGCATCGTAGACCTTATCGATCCAAGACGGCACATCTGCCACATCGTAATAAATATGCTCGCCCGTCACCGCATTGATGATCACCGCGCCCTTCACGTCCGTCCCGCCGAACAGCCCGATGGTCTTATCCTCCACCGCGCAGACCCAATACGGCGTCCCCTCGTCGTTGATCTCAAAATTGTAGCTGCGGATCATCGCCGTCGGGTAGCGGAAGCGCAGATAGCGGTTCAGATTCCGCCCGAAATGCTCAAAGGGCGAGATCTTGATGCCATCCGTCAGCCGCACCAGCTCCACATCCTGCGTCGTCATATCGATGCTGATATAGGCGGGGATGCCCGTCCTGCGGTTGGTGAACCATTTAATCAAATCGCCGTACTGCAAAGGCGTGACGCGCACGGGCTTGCCGCGATAATTGATCTGATTGAAATACGCGCTGACCTCATACTGCGAAACCATATCCACCATGTTCCCCATCTCCCGCTCCGCAAGCCTTGCCGCGGACGCGCTGTCCAGAATAGGAATCTGCGCATAATTCACCTCGTGGATATCGCTTGCAAAATCGCCCGTCTGCACATCCAAGAGCTTATGATAGGCAGAAGCCCGCAGGATCGGGGAGGAAAGCAGCGTCCCCGCCAGATAGAACACGACCAATGCCGCCGGTAGCAGCAGGATGCGCCGAAGCCGCCTGCGGTTTTTATCCTGATCCACGCCTGCGGCATTTCTGTCCAGAAATAAGGCGCGCAGCAGTGTCCACGAGTTGAGGACTAAGCCCACCAGCACCGCCGCCACAAAGAACATCCACGCCGCATTCGAGTGGATATTCAGCGGCGGCAGATAGTAATAATACATTCCCGCCCAGAGGATGAGCGTCAGAATGATGGGAATGATACGAGATTTTTTCATGTTTTCCTCCTTTTTTCCTGCGATAAATCCGGCGATCCCCGCCCTGCGATCATGCACTTGTATTTACTGCCAATTTACAGGGGCAATTTTTATGAAAAAGCGACAAAAATTGCTCTTCCCGCAGCTCCATGCGAGCCGTATTTCGCATTTTTATAAACATTTTAGTAAAAATGACGGAATTCCCCTCTTTACATATCCCCGCCAATTTAATATACTATACTATATTTCTAAAAGTTTGTATAGGACGTTTCTGAAAGCTGCCCCCGCGGCAGATCAGACGCGCCCCTGCTTAATCCGTTTCCTTCCCGGTCTATGAAGGGAGTGACAGACATGAAGGTGGAACGCATCAGTGAAAATCAATTAAAGCTGACACTGACAAAGGATGATCTAGAGGAGAGAGAGCTGCATTTGGAGGATTTGATTTCGCCCTCCGAAAAGACACAAAAGCTATTTCATGATATTATGGCACAGGCGCTGGATGAATATGACTTCATCGGCGAGAACACGCCGCTTATGGTCGAGGCGATGCCGATGGGCGTGGACGGGATCACGATTATTGTGACGAAGGTATCTAAGGAAAAAGGCGAGGCGAGAGCGGCGAGCTACCTTGCGGGCGGGCATGATCTGCGCCGCTGGAAGAGCAAGCCGCCGGTGATCTCCGATGCGATGGAGGAGGCTTCGGATCTTTTGATTTATTCCTTCCCCACGCTGGATGATGTGATCTCGGTGAGCCTATCTCTGGCGGACAGCTTCCGCGGGGAGAGCGAGCTATACAAGAATGACGGGAGGTATTACCTTGTTTTGCAGGCGGATGCAGCTGCGGGCGAGGAAGACGATGCCGCCCAGGATATGGAGTATATTTTGAAGGAATACGGAGAGAAGCACGTTTCAACGGCTTTGGCGCGGTATTATCTGCTGGAGCACGGGGAGACGATGATTGCGCAGTGCGCAGTGAAGGTGCTGGCGAAGACTTTTGGAGAGTAAGGATCTTGAGGGCTCTGCCCTCAAACACCGCCAAGGGATTTCATCCCTTGGAACCCGATTGCGCAGGAGCGATTCTCGCTCCTGCGGAGACAAAAGCAAAATATTTTGGCAAAAATACCGCTTGTGGAAGGGGGAATGATGTTTCCCAAAGCACAAGCGGTATTGTATTTTATTCCATATTTGCCCCCGCAAACGCATATCATGCGTTTGCCATAATGGGTCAAGGGCAGAATGCCCTTGTGGGGCTTGGGGCAAAGCCCCAAGGTCTTAGGGGCAGAGTCCCCAAGGTCTTAGGGGCAGAGTCCCCAAGGTCTTTTCTCTTTTACCCCAGCAGCTTCACCAGCACAGCCTTCTGCGCATGCAGCCGGTTCTCCGCCTCATCGAAAATCTCATCCGCATGCTCCTCGAATACCTCGTTCGTAATCTCCTGCTCGCGATACGCCGGCAGGCAGTGCAACACCATCGCGTCTGCCTTCGCCAGCTTCATCAGCTCTTTATTCACCTGATAGCCCGCAAACGCCTGCTCACGCGCTTTTTTCTCCTCCTCCTGCCCCATAGAGGTCCAGCAGTCTGTGATCACAACGTCCGCATCCTTCGCCGCAACCTCCGGCTGATCCACCAGCAGGAAATGCTCGGGGTACTGCGCCGCAAAATCCAGCACCGTTTTGTCCGGGCGATAATCCTTCGGGCAGGCAATCTGCACCTTCATCCCGACCTTTAAGCCACCGACAATCAGCGAGTTCGCCATGTTGTTCCCGTCGCCGATGTAGCACATCGTCAGCCCTTCCAGCCTGCCCTTGTGCTCGCGGATGGTCAGCAGATCCGCCATTACCTGACAAGGGTGGCAGAAGTCCGTCAGCCCGTTGATGACGGGGATCGAGCCATATTCCGCCAGCATTTCCACCTCGCTCTGCTCAAAGGTGCGGATCATGATGCCGTCCAGCATGCGGCTCATTACTCGCGCGGTATCCTGCGTCGGCTCGCCGCGCCCGATCTGGGAATCCTTCGCGCTGATAAAAAGCGCATGTCCGCCCAGCTGATACATCCCCGTTTCGAAGGAAATGCGGGTGCGGGTGGAGGATTTTTCGAAAATCATCCCCAGCGTTTTGCCCTTGAGGAAGTGATGCTCCTTCCCTTCTTTTACATATTGCTTCATCACTGCCGCCAAGTCCAGCAGTTCGTAGATTTCCTCTCTCGTGCAGTCCAGCAGCTTCAAGAAATGCTTCATTTTTATCCCTCTTTCTCGATATTTTCCAATGTTGTCCGCAGTATCGCCAGCCCCTTCGCCAGTTCTGTATCCGTGATATTCAGCGGGGGCAGCAGGCGCATTTTATGCTTTGCCGTCAGCACCAGCAGCCCGTTTTCCAGCAGCGTATTGACTAGCGGCTTCACATCCACATCCAGCTCCACGCCGAGCATCATGCCCATACCCGCAACGCCCGTCACATGCGGCATTTTTTCGATTTCCTCCCGCAGATACGCGCCCTTTTTCCGCACCTCTGCGAGAAAAGCATCATCCATGCGATTCAGAATCTCCACCGCGCCCGCGCAGACAACCGGGTTGCCGCCGAAGGTCGAGCCGTGGTCGCCGGGAACGAGGGTATCCTGCGTTTTCTCGCCGAAAAGCACCGCGCCGACGGGCAGACCGCCACCCAACCCCTTTGCGGAAGACACCAGATCGGGCTGAATATCGAACTGCTGATAGCTGTAGAAGGTGCCGCTTCTGCCGATGCCCGTCTGCACCTCATCTACGATGAACAGGATATCCTTTTCCTGACAAGCCGCATAGACCGCCTGTACATACTCCTTCTCCAAGGGCATTACGCCGCCCTCGCCCTGCACCATTTCCATCATCACGGCGCAGACATCCTCCGTCAGCTTACCCAGCGTATCGGCGATATCATTCGCCTTGGCAAACGCGAAGCCCTCCACGAAGGGGAAGAAGAAATCATGATAATGCGCCTGTCCCGTTGCGGAAAGGGAAGCCATCGTTCTGCCGTGGAAGGAATTTTCCAGCGCGAGGATGGTGCTTCTGCCCTTGCCGTATTTTTGATAGGAATATTTTCTCGCCGCCTTGATCACGCCCTCATTTGCCTCTGCGCCGCTATTGCCGAAGAAAACCTTCTTCATGCCGCTTTTTTCGCAGAGCAGCTTTGCCGCCTGCACGCAAGGCTCTGTGTAGTACAGATTGGAGATATGCTGCAATTTATGTAATTGCGCCGTCACGGCTGCCACCCAGCCTGCATCGGCAAAGCCCAGCGCATTCACGCCGATGCCGCTTGTAAAATCGATATAGGATTTGCCCGCATCGTCATAGCAGATTGCGCCGCTGCCATGATCGAGCACCACGGGATAGCGGGCATAGGTATGCGCGATATAGGTATCATCCAGCTTTTTGATCTGTTCAAAACTCATAGGAATTCCCCCTTATTCTGTAAACATCGTTCCGATACCCTCATCGGAGAACATTTCGATCAATATGGAATGCTCGATTCTGCCGTCGATCATCGCGGCTTTTTTCACGCCGGAGCGGATGCATTTTTCCAGACTTTTGACCTTGGGGATCATGCCGCCGCTGATGATGCCGCGCTCCATCAGAGCCGCGATATCGTTCATCCGCACCAGCGGGATCAGTGATTCTGGATTATCCACATTTTCCAAAAGCCCGCGGATATCCGTCAGGGTGATGATATTTTCCGCCTGCAGGGCTGCCGCGATCTCCGCTGCGGCGGTATCTGCGTTGATATTGTATACATTGCCCTCCGCGTCCGTGCCGACGGTTGCGATCACGGGGATATAGCCGTGGTCGATGACATGGTTGATCGGCGCGACATTGACCCCTGTGATTTCGCCGACATAGCCGTAATCGCCCTCCAGCTTACGGGCTTGGATCATGCCGCCATCGATGCCGCACATGCCGATCGCCTTGCCGCCAAGCTGACCGATGAGGGAGACTAAATCCTTATTGGTCTTGCCGGAGAGAACCATCTGCACGACCTCGACGGTCTGTTCATCCGTATAGCGCAGACCGTCCACGAAGCGGGAGGGGATGTCCAGCCGCTTGAGCATGCCGCTGATTTCCGGACCGCCGCCATGCACCAGAACGACATGGATGCCGACCAGCGAAAGCAGGATAATATCGCTCATGACTGCTTTTTTCAGGTCGGGGCGGATCATGGCGTTGCCGCCGTATTTCACGACGACGGTTTTGCCGTTATATTTTTGGATATAAGGCAAGGCGGCTGTCAGCACCTTTGCCTTCAGGCTATTCATATTACTCATGTCAAATCTCCTTTATCAAAAAAAGACTAAAGACCTTGGGGCTTTGCCCCAAACCCCACCAAGGGGGTCACCCCCTTGGAACCCGATATGAAAAAGCTATCGCTTTTTCTGGGGACAAAGTTATTATGCATCCGCAGGAGCGCATGCTCCTGCCTAACGGGGTCAAGGGGAGGAACTCCCCTTGCAGGGTGCGGGACAGAGTCCCGCGGTTTTTATCATCCCATCAAGTCCGGTAGTCCCCGTTGATCTTCACATAATCGTAGGTTAGATCGCAGCCCCAAGCGGTGGCAGTGGCATCGCCCTGCTGCATGGTAATTTCGATGTGGATTTCGTCCTCCAGTAGGATTTTCTTCGCAATGTCCTCGTCAAAAGCAACGCCCGAACCGTTTTCGCAGACCAAAATGCTCCCCTTCGCCGAGGAAATCTCTACCTTTATATCGTCCACGCGGAAATCTCCCTCCGTGTACCCAATTGCACAGAGGATACGCCCCCAGTTCGCATCCGCGCCGAACATCGCCGCCTTCGTCAAACTGGATGTGATAACGGACTTCGCGATCGCCCGTGCCAGAGTCAGATTCGGCGCACCCGCAACCGTGCATTCCACCAGCTTCGTCGCGCCCTCGCCGTCCCCGGCAATCTGTCTGGACATCGAGCGGCAGATCGTCTTGATCACCAGCAGGAAAGTGTCAAATGCCTCGCCCTCCGCATCAATGACGGGATTGCCCGCCATGCCGTTCGCCAGTATGGATACCATGTCGTTTGTGGAGGTGTCCCCATCCACGCTGATCATGTTGAATGTCTCATCTACCGCCAGCTTCAGCGCCTTTTGCAGCAGCTGCGGCGTGATTGCGGCGTCGGTGGTCAGAAAGCCCAGCATGGTCGCCATATTGGGATGAATCATGCCGCTGCCCTTCGCCATCGCTCCGATTTTCACGCTCTTGCCGCCGATTTCGATTTCGTAGGCTTCTTCCTTGGGCTTGGTGTCGGTCGTCATGATGGCGTGTACCGCATCCAGATGCCCCTCCTTGGATAAAACGGGCGCAAGCGCGGCAATGCCCTTTTCGATCGGCTCGATCGGCAAAATCTGCCCGATCACGCCCGTGGATGCCACAATAATATCCTCCGGCGCAAGCCCCAGCGCCTTTGCCGCCAGCACGCACATCTTCTCCGCTTTTTCCACGCCGTCCGCATTGCAGGTGTTCGCGTTGCCGCTGTTGCAGACCATTGCCTGTGCCTTGCCGTCGGCGATATTTTTCTTCGTCACCGTGATCGGTGCGCCGTAAACCTTATTCTGTGTATACACAGCTGCCGCCGCGCAGGGCTGCTCGCTGTAGATCATCGCAATATCCTTCTTGTCGGGATTCGTCGTCTTTACGCCGCAGTGCAGTCCGCCCGCCGTAAAGCCCTTGGGCGCGGTCACGCCGCCGTTTATCTTCTGCATCTCGTCATTCCTCCTTACAGTAAGCCGCTTGTTTCCTCCAAGCCGAGCACAATATTCATATTCTGCACCGCCGCACCGGATGCGCCCTTGCCCAGATTGTCAAATACGCTGGTCAGCGTCATGCGATCGTTGTTGCCTTCCAGATACAGCCGCAGACCGTTGGTATCCCGCAGGAGATTGGATGCGAGAAAATTCGTCTGCTCCTGCGCTACATCGATCAGCTTTGCATCCTTGTAATATTCTGTCAAAAGTCCCAGCAGCTCGTCCTTCGTCACCTTTTTCTGGAACAGGGACGCGATCAGGGGGACAGATGTTGCCATGCCGCTGTAATAATCCCCCACGATGGGGCAGAACACGGGCGGCGCAGCAATGCCCGTCACATGCTGCATCTCCGGCAGATGCTTATGCTGCTGAGACAGACCGTACTGTCTGGGGCTGTCCAGCAGGGGGGAACGCCCCTCTGCCTCGTAATCCGCGATCATCGCCTTGCCGCCGCCGCTGTAGCCCGTCAGGCTATGCACGCACAGCGGGTAATCCTTGCCGATGATGCCCAGCGCAATCAAGGGATAGACCGCCGCGATGAAGCCCGTCGCATGACAGCCGGGGTTGGCGATGCGCTTGGAAGCGGCAATTTTCGCCCGATGCGCGGGAGAAAGCTCCGGGAAGCCATAGGTCCAATCGGGATGGGTGCGGTGCGCCGTGCTGGCGTCGATGATGCAGGTTTCCGGATTTTCCACCAGCTTGACCGCCTCTCTCGCTGCATCATCCGGCAGGCAGAGGAAAACGACCTCCGCTTCGTTCATCAGTCTTTTGCGTTCCGTCTCGTCCTTGCGCAGTTCCTCGCTGATGAGCAGCAGCTCGATCTCCTTATGATTTTCCAATTTATGGCGCAGTTGCAAGCCCGTCGTGCCTGCCTGCCCATCGATGTATACCGTATGCTTCATGTCTGGCTCCTTTCTGTGCCGCACGCATGCTTTTCCTCAGGTGATTTTGTTCCCATTATATACCTCTCGAAAACGGAACGCAATAAAAAAACGAATAATTATGCAATTTTAGCGAATTGCGGCAAAATTGGAGGCAAACGAAACCTGATTGGGCAAAAATGTGCAAAAGAGGGGGGATATGCGAAATAGCTTTCGGCAAAAATACCGAGTGCAGTTTGCCGCCGCGCGAGGAAGCGACGTATTTCATTGACAAATACGGGCAGTGTGAGGAAAAGACAGCGCGGTTTTACTCGGATTTTTTGGGAAAGATTGCGAAAAAGCAGACAAAGCGTATTTTGATGCATATGGTTTTGCTCAGATTTTTTGGGAAAGATCGCGAAAAAGCAGACAAAGCGTATTTTGATGCATATATTTCCTGATACGAAACAAAAACGTATATCCCATAGGCTGCAATGCATATAGCGGGAATAATATGCAGTATTTTTGCAAAATATGCATAAAGCTGCCGCATCTTCCCTCTGATAAAAACCGCCCTGCGCGGCATACTAGGCATAGGAAAAGAAAGGTGGCAGCGTGAGATGAAAAAACGAATCGGCGGGCTTATTTTGTTTGGAATACTTTTTTTGGCGGGCTGCGGCGCGGAGGTGACGGAAAATAATCTCTCGCAGCTGCATTTCGTCAAGGCTTACGATGAGATCGGGGAGAAAACGCAGGAGGAACGCGCCTTCGCGATCAAGCAGCGGCTGGGGCAGATTGAGGAGGTCACGGGCAGCGCGGTGGTGGTCGAAGGGCATACGGCAATCATCGGGCTGCGACTTTCGGATGGGCTGGAACAAAAACAGATGCAGCACGTCAAAAAAGAAGCGGAGGCGGCAGCGAGAGTCGCGGACGAATATCTCGAAAATACCTCCATCACCATGAATCGCCGCATCGTTGCGCTGATCGAGGAGATGGAGCGCGCGAGGGCGAAATAAAATGTGGATGAGAAAAATTTCCGGGTCGGGAGGGTATGGCGCGGCAAACTTCGCCCCGTACGGGAAAATCAGGCATTTTCTAAAGAAATTTGTAAGGATTGGCACAATATGGAAAAGCGCTAAGGGCTAGCCAGAAAGGCTCAGATATGGTAGACTAAGGTCAAGTGAAATAGTCGATCGGCTCTGCCCGTGCCCCGTATGGCAAGGGCGGCGATTCGGCAGGAAAGAATAAAGGGGGTTATCAAATGAAACGACACATGGCACTGCTCATAGCGGCGGTGATGGCGGCATCGAGCCTGCCCACCTCCGTCTATGCGGCGGGCTTCAAGGATATGGACGATCTGCCTTGGGCAGGTGCGGAGAAGGTCATCAGCAGCGTAGCGGATCTGGGTCTGCTCAATGGCTATGAGGACAACACCTTCCGCGCCAAGAATAACGTGACCTATTGCGAAGCCATGCAGATGGTCTACAGCACGCTCATCAAATCCGGCGTGGCGCAGCCCTTGGAGGCAAGCGCCGCCTTCCAGTATTACAGCGTGATGAATACATACGGCATTCCCGCATGGGCGCAGACCGCTGTTGCCTATGGTCTGAATCAGCAGATTATCAGCATGCAGGATATGATGAAATTCGTGACGAATGGGCAGTCCAACGCCGCCACCAGAGAGGATGTGGCGATGATGTTCGGCAATGCTCTTTCCGCAAGCTATGAAACTGCATCTTCTTCCGATTCCGCAGCCCAATTCCGGGATTATTGGAGCATTTCCGCAAATGCGGTTGCGCAGGTGGATCTGCTCAAGCGGCTGGGCATCGTCAGCGGGGATGAGTCCAATCAGTTCCGCCCGAAGAATAACATCAACCGCGCGGAAATGGCGGTTATGCTCAATAAGACCTATGAGGTCCTCAAGCAGGGCATCGGCAGCACCGCCACCATCACGGGCATCAACCGCAATGGGGATAATTATTCCTTCGATGTAAAAATGGAGGACGGCACAAGCGAGACTTTCTCCGCGCCCGCAGGCACGGTCAAGCTCTATGATGGCAACAGCAATACCGAGCTGTCCCTCAGCCGCCTTGCCGTGGGCGATACGGTCAGCGTGATCCATAAAAACTTTGAGCTGCAAAGTATGCGCCTGCTCAAGGGCACGACGGATCAGCAGAAATACGACGTAACGGGCTACATCACCAAGGCGACTACCGCCGGCTTTACGCTGGAAAACGATAATACCGGCGAGACGAGCGAATATTCCTACAGCTCGAGCTGCCTGATCTATCTGGATGACAAGAAGGTGACGGCGAAGGAGCTGAAGGATACCATCTCTGACCGCAGCGATGAATTTGCCTATGCGAAGCTGCTGCTTTCCTCCGAGGTGCAGAGAGAAAGCCGGGAGGATAAGGAGTCCTCTACCGCGTACCGCAGCAAGGAAGAGGTTCTGCGCGTAGTCGAGGTCTATGTTTCCTTCAGCAAGGAATCCACCGCGACCGGTACGGTTTCCGATCTGACGCAGAAGAACATCGGCATCCGCGCGCTGGGCACGGGTCAGGAAAAAATGATCACCTATGCAGAGGACTGCACCTTCTACTATGGCGAGGATAAAATTACGCTGGATAGAGCCGTTCAGCTGGGCGACAGCGGCACGATCTATGCAAAGGTGCAGCTCAATCAGCAGCAGAAGGCAACGAAGGTCACGCTGTCCGAGGAGAGCTTCGATACCAAGGCGAACGAGGCTGTCTCCAAGATTACCTATGAGCTTGCGGGCTTTACAGAGTCCAGCATTTCCGTGCGCGGTACAGATGGCAAGGTGACGTATCAGTTCGGCTCGGTCAACCCGACCAAAAATATCCGTTTCTATATCTGGACCGGCTCGGGCGAATGGGATTCCGTTTCCGAAAAATCGGCAAGAAACTACTATCTGGATCCGCCGGAGGATTATGAGGATAAGGATGAGACTTACTGCCGCCTGGAATTTAACAGCGGCGGCAAGATTTCCGCGATCTATCTCTCCTATGTGAAGGCGGCTTGGCGCAAGAGCGGCGAGCAGACGGAGAAGAAGGGCAATGTTTCCTCTCTGGAGGGCAATATCCTCAAGCTGGAGGGCAGCTCCGTGGAATATACGCTGCTGAGCCAGTATAACAAGACATATGATAGCGATGGCGGCAAGCGGGATGATTCCATCTATATCGGCAAGGGACCGGATGGCGATTATGTGCGCTATCCGCTGACGATCGACGGCGCAGTGACCAGCTCGCTGTCCGTATTCGAGAGAGCGGCAAAGAGCAAGAACGTGAAGATGTATGTGGAGCTGGTTGCGGATGCGGATAACCGCGTGATCGGCATTGAGGCAAGGATCGTTTCCGCGAAGGGTACGCTTGTGGAATATGACCGGGACGATAAGGAGATCACCATTCAGCTGGAAACGGGCGAAAAGCTGAAGCTGCAAACGGCAAGCAATCCCAAGCTGACCGATGCGGACGATAAGACCTTTACGCTGGATGATGTAGCGGGCACGAGCTATGTCGGCGCGACGGTCGAGCTGGAATGCGGCGGCAGCGGCGTTGTAAACAAGATTACGGTGACGAATGACTCGGCGGGCGTGGGCTTCGGTCGTGTGACGGGTACGGCTACCGCAGGCAAGGACGGCTTGCAGGTCAAGGGCGTTGACGGCGTATTCCCTTGGGTGAACCGCAAGGATATTATCATTCGGAACGACAGCATGCCCAGCGAATCTCTTGAGAAGCTCAAGGAGATCCTGGAGGACGACGCGCTGGAGGCGTATGTTGTTGCATCGCTCAATGAGCGCAAGTATGTCAGCGAGATCCGCGTGACGATTAAGGCGGCGGAGGGCACGCTGGAGGAATACAAGGACGACGACCATCTGATCCGCATCAAGACGAAGGACGGCGGCATTTTCTCCTTTAATGTTGTGCAGAAGCCCAGCTGCGATGTCGGCGGGGTGAAGCTGGCGGATCTGGATGAGGACTGCCGCGGGAAGTTCATCACCCTGAGCTTTGATGACAAGGGGCTGGTATCCGGGATCAAGGGGTAAAG
>CAVGZD010000006.1:0-60409 GCA_963633805.1 Lachnospiraceae bacterium
CGGCGTCGGGGTCTATCTTCCCCGTGCATTATCAGCACTTTGCTTCGCAAAGCCGCCTGCGGCGGTGCCGTCTATCTTCGGCATGCGTTACTGTTTTCCTCGCCGGAAATGAATTCCGACTGCGGATTCCATTTGGTAAACCACTCACCGCCCAAGATGGGGCGGCGGGCTAAGCCCGCTTTGCGAAGCAAAGTGATGAACCTCACCGCCCAAGACGGGGCGGCGGGCTAAGCCCGCTTTGCGAAGCAAAGTGATGAACCTCACCGCCCAAGACGGGGCGGCGGGCTAAGCCCGCTTTGCGAAGCAAAGTGATGAACCTCACCGCCCAAGACGGGGCGGCGGGCTAAGCCCGCTTTGCGAAGCAAAGTGATGAAACCCTCGTTTCCCAAACCCTTCCGCGGTATAGAATAACATCAACTGCATCCTACAATAGTTTATTTTATTTCGTCCCAGATCCCTGCCTTGTTGTACAGCTCATAGAAATGATTCGTTGGACCGACGCCCTTACCGATATCCAGCGCATGTGCGATAGCAACGGTGATATAGTCCTTGGCGATGCGAACCGCTTCCTCCACACTCTTGCCCTTCGCCAGATTCGCGGCGATACAGGAGGAAAGGGTACAGCCCGTGCCGTGGGTATTTTTCGTGTGGATGCGTTCAGATTGCAGCGTCAAAAGCTGCTTGCCGTCATAGAGCAGGTCGGTGGCTTCGCCCTCCAGATGCCCGCCCTTGATCAGCACGTTTTTCGGTCCCATGGCGTAGATCGCCTTCGCCGCTTCCTCCATCTCCGCCAGCGTTTCGATTTTTCTGCCTGTGATGACCTCCGCTTCAGGCAAATTGGGCGTAATCAGATAAGCCAGCGGCAGCAGGCGATGGATGAGGGTATCCTTCGCTTCGGGCTGCATCAAATCAAAGCCGCTTTTGGAGATCATCACTGGGTCAAGCACGATATTGCGCGGCTGATACTGCTCCAGCTTCTCCACGATGGCGTTAATTGTCTCAATGCGGGAGACCATCCCGATTTTGACCGCCGAAACCTCAATATCCGTAAAAATCGCGTCAATCTGCCCCTTGATGATCTCCGGGTCGATATCCTGACAGCCGAAAACACCCTGCGTGTTCTGCACCGTCACCGCCGTGATAACGCTCATGCCGTATGTCCCCTGCGCGGAGAAGGTTTTCAGGTCTGCCTGAATGCCCGCGCCGCCGCAGCTGTCCGAGCCAGCGATCGTCAATACGTTTTTCATACTCCATTCCTCCTTTGCAATGCAAACAAAAAGGGATACAGCTGTTGCTGTACCCCTTCGCTTTCGCAAACCTTCGCTTCCCTCCGCCGGTGTGAGCCGGATCAGGTTCATAGGGTAAATTCTCAGCCGCCGCGCGACACCCCCAGCAATATTCATAAGATAGCACCGAAAGACCATCTTGTCAAATCATTTCTGCACCAGCGCCAGCATCCCATCCAGCGGCGCATAAACCTCGCCATCGACCAAATAGCAGGCAAGACCCGTATCCTGCCCATCGGCATAGAGCGCAAATTCTGCCTTTTTCGTCACCAATCTGCCGCTCTCGTCCAAGAGCAGCTCATTGCCGATGCCCGCGAACTTCTTCCCGATGGCAAGCTGCAGACGCTTCGCCTCCCCGTCATAGCTGACGGAAAAGCCCTTGCCCGCCTGCGCCAGCTGCCGCAGGGGCGCATAGGTCGTCCCCATGATGTCCAGCGTGGTAAAGGTAATTTCCTTCTCGCCGACAGATACCGTCTGCTCGGCGGTTTTGCGGCTGTTCTCCAAGCCAACCCATTCCAGCTCATAGGGCTTGATGCGGTCGGTATACACACCGTCCGCGCCACGCTCCAGCATGTCCTTCAGCATCAGATAGCGATTGACCGTATGCACATAGACCCGGATATTCTTCGCATGAAAGAGGTCGATCACGTCCTTCTCCGCGCGGCTGTAATACAGCGTCACGGTATCGATGCCCTTTGCGGCGCAAAAATCCGCAATTTCGGCATAATTCGGCTCGTCGATCTGATAGAGCGTAAAAATTACATCTTCAAACGGATAAATTTCCCGTACCCATGCGAGCATATCCTCATGATAAATCTGCGGGATGATGCGCTCCAATAGCTCCGGCGCACCCATATTGACCGCAATGCGCTTCAGATCCGCAAACTGCCGCTTGACCGTCTCCTCATCCGCATCCTTGGTATCCGTCACCAGATACATGTCCGTATATTCCTGCATCAGCCCCAGCAGATCGACCGCCGTAATGGGTGTCTGCGTAAAGACCGCCTTCTCCTCCAAAAAGGTCTTGCGATCCATCACCAGCTCGCCCTGCGGCTCAATCTCCAAGCGATAATAGGAGCCGCTCGCCTCAAAATCATGCCGCAGCACCAAAACGCCGTCCGAGGTATAGGTAAAATCGCCCTCCACTACGCGGAAGCCGTTCTCCCAGGAGGAAATGAATGCCTCCTTGGAATTTGTCTCGATCTTCCCATCCGCTTCCCCCAGCGCATGGGCGATGAGGGGATTGCCCTCCTGCCAATTCGCCGCAAGGGCGGGCTGTGCCGCCGCCACGCTCAGCAGCGCCGCAAGCGCAAGCAGTCTCCTTCTGCCCTGTTTCATCTTCATCCTCTCCCGTTTGCTCCGAAAAAAAGACGGGGGGTAAAGGTACGCCCCCGTCCCATTTGTCTCGGCTTATTCTTCCTCGTCGTCGAACAGCTCGCCGAAGGCATTGGACACCAGATCGAAATCTGCATCGCTTTCGATATTCAGCAGCTCAATGCCGTCCTCATTTTCCTTGTACTCATAGAGCAGCACGGTTTCATCCTCCAAGGGCAGCAGGGCGATATATTCCTTGCCTTCCAGCCCATCTACAGAGAAAACGCCCAGAATGCCGCATTCCAGCTCCGTATCATCGTCCAGAGTCAGGGTCAGGGTTTCCATCTCCAGTTCTTCCTCCAAATGGTCATGATCATGACCGCATCCGCATTTATCGCACATTGTATCGTTCCTCCTTCAAAGTAAGCGTCTCTCGCCGTTTCATCTACCATCATAACCGATTGGCGGCAGTTCTACAATTACTTTTTTTGATTTTTTTGCCGATTTGCTTCTTTTTGCGCAAGTTTCTGCGCCTTTCTGGCAAAAAAGCCCAATGCTTCCTCTTTTTGCGCCGTTTTTTTCTCCTTTTGGGGATGCTTTGCCTTGGCTGCGGGCGCGTTTTGCCGCTCCGCTTTCGGCTTTTGCGTCTCCTGCGTTTTCTCCTTTGCACGGGCAGGCTTTTCCAGATCGCGCTTGGTCTTCGTGCTGTCCACCAGCTTGCCATAGGACATTTCCTTCTGCGCAAACTGCAAGCCCCACGCCCGTTCATATTTATGCACCCATTTGCGCTCATAGGGCGTCACCAGCGTAATCGCAACGCCCGGCGCGCCGCCTCTGCCGCAGCGTCCCGCGCGATGCAGATAATGCGTCGGCTCCTCCGGCACATCCAGATTGATGATATGCGTCACGCCCGGAATATCCAGCCCGCGCGAGCCGATGTCCGACGCGACCAGAACGGCAATGCGCCCCTCGCGGAAGTCCTCCAACGCCTTTTTGCGATCCTGCTTGCCCGCCTGACCGTAGATGCCCGCCGCCTTGATGCCGTGATAGCAGAGCTTATCGACCGTCACCTCGATATTCTCCGGGTTATTCAAAAAAACGATCGCCTTCTCGGGCTTTTCTCCCGCCAATATTTTCCGCAGATTCACGAATTTTTCCCGCGGGGTCGTCAGGATGTAATAATGCGCGATATTCTTCGGCACGATCCCGCCGCTTTTCGCCTGCATATCAATCATCTCTGGCTTCATCAGCCCTGCGGCGCGGCTTTTCGTCTCCGCGTCCACAGAGGCGGAGAGCAGCACCAGCTGACGATCCCGCAGCGTCGCCTTGATGATCGCCTCCACATCGGCAAAATTACCGTCCTCCAAAAGGCGGTCGCCCTCATCCAGCACGATCGTCCGCACCAGATGCGCCTGTATTTTCCGCTTGCGGATGAAATCCAGAATGCGCCCACAGGAGCCGACCACGATGCGGGGCTTTGCCTTCAGCCGCTCCATCTGCCTGCCCATACCCGCCGCGCCGATCAAGAGCGCACAACCGACCTCCAGCCCCGCGTTTTGCTCCAGAAGCTCCGCCTGATGAAAGACCTGCGCCGCCAGCTCATGCGTAGGCGTGAGGATGATTGCCTGTGTGCCGCGCAGAGAGAGGTCAAGCCCTTGGAAAATCGGCAGAAGATACGCCAGCGTCTTGCCTGATCCCGTCTCCGAGCGCCCGATCACATCCCGCCCCGCCAAAAGCTGCGGAATGATCTGCTGTTGTATTTCCGTCGGCGTTTCGATGCCCTGTTTTTCGAGGGCGGCCGCCAGCGCAGCATTCAGCCCCAGTTTTTCAAAATCGTTATTCATAGTGTTCCCTTTCGTTTCTTATTTTTCAAGCCCTTTTCCGCAGAAATGCAGCAAAGAGTCGTCGTTTGCGTTTGTCGGGCGAGTTGACAACCATACATTTGCGTTCAGCCGACCAAAAGCCAACCCAAAACCAAGCCAACCCTCTGCGGAATTTTCGTATTCCCTTATATCATACCCGATTTTTCAAAATAATCAAGGATGCCGCAGTAAATCGCCCATGCCAGCCGCTCCTGATACAGCTCGTCATTGAGCAGGGCTTCCTCCTCCCGATTGGACAAAAAGCCGCATTCCACGATCACCGCCGGGATCTCCGTTGTGCGCAGTATGTAATAATCCGCGTTTTCCTTCGCCTGCCGCTGATTGCCATCGTCCACCCTTTGCCGCAGGCTTTCCTGCAGGCTTTCCGCAAGCAGCTTTCCCGCCGCGCTGCTCTTATGATAAAACACCTGTGCGCCCTTCGCCTTTGCCGACGGGAAGGCATTCTGATGGATGCTGACCAGCAGGTCTGCGTCGCTCTCATTGGCAATTTTTTTGCGCACCGCCATATCCTCCCGCTTGCCGCTGCCGAGGGCTTCATCCGTCTCGCGGGTCAGGATGACCTCTGCGCCGCCCTGCTCCAAAAAACCTTGCAGCTTCTGCACCACGGCAAGATTCAGCGTTTTCTCGTCCGCGCCGTTTGTGCCCGTTTTGCCGGGATCCCAGCCGCCGTGCCCCGCGTCCAGTATCACCGTCTTCTCCGCAATGGGAAACATCGCCGCCCGTGCGCTCTCCGTTTTCGCAGCATACAGCATACAGCATCCGATGACACACAGCCCACACAGTAGCGTCGCCCATTCTCTTTTTTTCAGCATTCCCTTCATGCTTCCTCCCCCAAAACAAGGTTCTTATAAGGAAGGATATGCACGAGGGGAGGAAAATAGGCTCAATCCCCCAAAATCGCCACCGCGCGGGTCGGTGCGCCGTCCGCCGCTTCATATTTCAGGGGCAGAGCCGCCAGCGTGAACAGCCCGCCGCCGATCTCGCCCAGATTCGTCAGATTTTCGATAATCACGATTTCCGCTTGGGATAACAGCCGTTTGTGCCGCGTCAGGGCATGGTCGGCGATGGGGTCGATCCCGATTGTATCGAAGCCCAGCGCTTTTTTGCCGCTTTGCAGGGCATAGTCGCAAATTTCCGTGCTGATGACGGGGTAATCCCCGAAATATTCCTCCTGCCCCCAATAGCGATCCCAGCCCGTGCAGAAAAGCAACATTTCGGCTTCATCCGCCAGATCGCGCAGCACCTCGATCCGCTCCATGCCGATGATTTCCCCCGCACCTAAATCGCGGCAATCGATCACCAGCGCCTTGCCCACAAACTGCGCCGCCGGAAAGTCCTCCAGCCGCGTCCCCTCGCCGAACAGATGAAAGGGCGCATCCATGTGCGTCCCCGTGTGGGAGGTCAGGACGAGCATGGTTTCCCGAAAGCCGTCCGCTTCGTGGGTATTCACGACCTCCAGCCGTGCCGCCGCCGTGCCGGGATAGACGGGCATCGCAGCGGAAATCGTTTGTGTCAAATCAATGATCCTCATTTCCCTCTCCCCTTTGATGATAAAGTCGCTCCTATCGCTACCTTCGATGGGCAAGGAAACACACGGTGGATGCTGCTGCATTCGCTTTGAGAAGCGTGTGTGCTCTTGTCCATCGAAGGTATCCTTATGATAGCATGAAACAGCCCCGCTTCCAAGCCCTCTCTTTGATATTTTTTTGTCAAGCAAACCGCATCCCCCGCTCGAATTTTCGCATTCCGCGCAGGATCACTATAAAATTGTTCAGCGCATTTTGCAGAAAACTGAACAATGCATCAGCGGCATCCTCCCATCCCACTTCATCGCCTGTCTGCATATTGCGCAAAAGCAAAAGCATTTCGTCCGATTTGTCCGCGGGATAGGGGCAGTCCTCTGCTATTTTTACCAATACAAGCGCCAGCTTTTGCCCGAAATTTGCCTCTTCTTCCAAATATCGCCACTGTACGAAAAAAAGTCCCTGATTTTGGTTGACGCAGTCTCTCATCGTGTTATAATCATAACTATCTACATTTGACCGTAAATCGCGGACAAATGTATGGCGCAGTCGGAGCATATTTTCCGCATGCGCGCTACCCTAACGATTTTGAAGGAGGCTTATCTATGGAAAAAAGGGTATATAACTTTTCAGCCGGACCATCTATGCTGCCGCTGGAGGTGCTGGAGCAGGCACAGCGCGAGCTTGTCTGTTACCCCTCAGCAGGCATGTCAGTTATGGAGATGAGTCACCGATCAAAGGTTTTTGAATCCATTCTGGAGAAGGCAAAGGCAGACCTCAAGGAGCTGATGCACATTCCGGATAACTATAAGATCCTGTTTTTGCAGGGCGGCGGCTCAACGCAGTTCGCTATGATCCCCTTGAACCTGATGTCAGGGAGCAATGAGGCGGATTATGTCATTACGGGTCAGTGGGCGAAGAAAGCAGCCGAGGAAGCAAAGCGCTACGGCAAGGTCAATATCGTAGCATCCTCAGCGGATTCCACCTTCAACCACATCCCCGAACTGGATCCGTCCAAATTCAATCCAAATGCAGACTATTTCTATATCACACTGAATAATACGATCTACGGCACACGCTGGACAAAGCTGCCCGATGTCGGCTCTGTTCCTCTGGTGGGGGATATGTCCTCCTCCATTCTTTCCGAGGAGATCGACATCACCAAATTCGGGCTGCTCTTTGCCGGGGCGCAGAAGAACCTCGGTCCCGCAGGGGTAACGGTTGTCATCGTGCGGGAGGATCTGCTCGGCAAGGCAATGGATTTCACGCCGACCATGCTGCGCTATGACATCCACGCGGACAATAACTCCCTCTACAACACTCCCCCGACCTACGGCATCTATTTCATGGGGCTGGTGTTCGAATGGCTGAAAAAGCAGGGCGGCGTTGCGGCAATGCAGAAGATCAATGAGCATAAGGCCGCCATCCTCTATGATTTCCTCGATGAATCCAAGCTGTTCAAGGGGACTGTCGTAAAGAAGGATCGCTCCCTGATGAATGCGCCCTTCGTTCTGCCGACGGAGGAACTGAACGAGAAATTCATCAAGGAGGCAAAGGCGCAGGGCTTTGAAAACCTGAAGGGACACCGCACTGTAGGCGGTATGCGCGCCAGCATGTATAATGCGATGCCTGTGGAAGGCGTTGAGAAGCTGGTTGCCTTCATGAAGGAATTTGAGGCGAAAAATAGCTGATAGAAGTGATAAAGATCGGGGCTGCCGAAAAATTGTTTTTTGCAGCCCCTTCGTTTATATATGGAAAAAGGAGCAGAATTATGTATACCATTCGTACCTTAAATAACATTGCGGAAAACGGTCTGGCAAAGCTGCCGAAGGATCAATTCACGGTGGATGCAAACGCAGCCGACCCGCAGGGCATCATCCTGCGCAGCTATGACATGCACAGCATGGAGCTGAACGAGAGTCTGCTGGCGGTTGCCAGAGCAGGCGCAGGCACAAACAATATCCCCATCGACCGCTGCACGGAAAAGGGCGTTCCCGTATTCAATACCCCCGGCGCAAATGCCAATGCCGTAAAGGAGCTGGTGCTGCTGGCGCTGTTCGCATCCTCCAGACGCATCATCGCCGGCGCAAATTGGGTGCAGACCCTCAAGGATACCGGCGTGGATGTCGATAAATCCGTAGAGGCGGAGAAAAAGCAGTTCCAAGGACCGGAAATCGCCGGGAAGACGCTGGGCGTAATCGGTCTGGGCGCAATCGGCGTGCATGTGGCAAATGCCGCGCTGGATCTGGGCATGGATGTCATCGGCTACGACCCCTTCCTCTCTCTGGAAAACGCATGGCATCTCTCCCCGAATGTGGTGCATGAGGAATCCATGGAAGAACTGGTTGCCAAGGCGGATTACATCACCCTGCATATCCCCCTGAACGAGAAGACGAAGCATACCTTCAATGAAAAGCTCTTCTCCGTGACGAAGCCCGGCGCAAGACTGCTGAACTTCGCCCGCGGCGGTCTGGTGGACAATGCTGCGCTGAAAAAAGCCATTGCCGACGGCATCATCGCGCGCTATATGACGGACTTCCCCTCCGAGGATCTGCTGGGCGACCCTTGGAACATCATCGTAACGCCGCATCTGGGCGCATCCACGCCCGAATCCGAGGAAAACTGCGCCATCATGGCTGCGCAGGAAATTCGCGAATACCTGCGCTACGGCAATATCAAAAATTCCGTGAATTTCCCCAACTGCGTCGTGCCCTATAACGGCAAGCCCAGAATTGCCATCTGCCATAAGAATATCGTGAATATGATCGGGCAGCTGGGTGCGGTCTTCACAAAATATCAAGTCAATATCGACAAGCTGGTGAATAACTCCAAGGGCGAGCTGGCGTATAATATCATCGTCTGCGATAATCTGCCCGAAAATCTGGAGGATATGATCCGCGATCTGTACAATATCAAGACAGTGCTGAAAGTGCGTGTATTGGAGTAAAAAATAAGGAGGATACTATGGCTACGATCAAACCCTTTATGGCGATCCGCCCCGCTGCAAATTATGCATCTGAGGTTGCGGCTCTGCCCTATGACGTTATGAATAGTGAAGAAGCAAGAGAGATGGTGCAGGATAAGCCCTATTCCTTCCTGCATATCGATAAGGCGGAGGTAGACCTGCCCGCCGGCACGGATATCTACAGCGATGCGGTCTATGCCAAGGCGAAGGAAAACCTCGATCGAATGGTGCAAAACGGCATTTTCGGGCAGGATCTGCTGCCCAATCTGTACATCTATCGTCTGGAGATGCACGGCAAGAGCCAGACGGGCCTGGTTTGTTGCACCTCTGTGGACGAATATCTGGACGGCACAATCAAAAAGCATGAGCTGACCCGCGCCGATAAGGAGGCTGACCGTATCCGCCATGTGGATACGCTGAACGCCAACACCGGTCCGATCTTCCTTGCATATAAGGAAAATGCCGACGCGAAGGCTGTTATCGACGGCTGGATTGCCGCGCATGCGCCCGTGTACGATTTCGTTTCCGAGGATGGCATCGGGCATACCGTTTGGGTGATCGACAGCGATACGGAAATCAATCTGCTGGTGCAGTCCTTCCAAAATGTGCCAAATCTCTACATCGCCGATGGTCACCACCGCAATGCCTCCGCTGTGAAGGTTGCTCTCAAGCGCAGAGAGAAAAAGCCCGACTATACCGGCGAGGAGGAGTTCAATTACTATCTGTCTGTGCTGTTCTGCGCGGATGAGCTGTATGTCATGGATTATAACCGCGTGGTGAAGGATCTGAACGGCTACGACGCGGAGGGCTTCCTGCAGAAAATCAGCGAGAAATTTACCGTAACGCCCTATGAGGGCGAGGGCTGCTGCCGCCCCGCAGAGCCGCATACCTTTGGGCTGTATCTGGACGGCAAATGGTATGTGCTGGCGGCGAAGGAGGAGATCATCACGGATGATCCCGTGCTGGGGCTGGATGTATCCATTTTGCAGAAAGAGCTTCTGGAGCCTGTGCTGGCGATCGGCGATCCCCGGACGGATAAGCGGATCGACTTTGTCGGCGGAATCCGCGGCTTAGAGGAGCTGGAAAGACGGGTGGACAGCGGCGAGATGGCGCTGGCGTTCTCCATGTTCCCGACCTCTATGGCGGAGCTGATGGATGTGGCGGATGAAGGCATGACGATGCCGCCCAAGTCCACATGGTTCGAGCCGAAGCTGAGAAGCGGTTTGTTTATTCATGATTTGGGGTAAAAAACCTTGGGGCGTAGCCCCAAACCCCTAAAACCTTGGGGCACTGCCCCACCTAAGACCTTGGGGCGCTGCCCCAAACCCCGGCAGGGGACTTGTCCCCTGCACCCCGATATCGCAAACGCATATACATGCGTTTGCAGGCACAAAATCGAAATAGAATAGAACACCGCTTGTGTATTGGGATCCGCAATTTCCCTTTTTCACAAGCGGTATTTTTTTCCAAAACACCTTATTTTTGTCTCCGCAGGGGCATGAAATGCCCCTGCCAAACGGGGTCAAGGGGATGAAATCCCCTTGCGGAGTGTGAGGCAGAGCCTCACGGTCTTTGATGTTTGATGTAAGAGCCTCACGGTCTTTTATCATGATTTTTTTTGATAAAATGCCTTCCTTTGGTGCATACTAAGCCAAAGGAGGGATGGCACATGAATCGATTCACAACAGGCGTATTGATCGGCGGCGTAATGACCGCAGCAGGTGTCGGCTATATGCTGAGGGATAAGCACACCTGCCAGAAGGTCGTGAAAAAGGGCAAGAAAATGGCGGTAAAAGCAGAAGAGCTCATCGATGATATGATGGACGCAATGCCCTGATCCCGCCGCGGGATACAAAAACACCAAGCCGCGAATTCCCTCGGTTTGGTGTTTTTTCCATTTTTGCGAAGCCCTTATGGATGTTTTCTTAGTCGGCGCCGGCTTATTTCCGATTCTTTCTCCGAAAAGGGATTCTCTTTTTCTTCTCCGGTTCAGCAGAAGCCGTCCCCTCTGCGATCGGCTCCGATTCATCCTCTACCGTTGCTTCTTCCGCAGATTCTGCCGCTTCTTCCTCTGCAACTGCTTCTTCTGCAGATTCCGCCGCTTCCTCTGCGACCACTTCCGCTTCGACCGCCGCGATCTCATCCTCTACATCCGCTTCGACTTCGGCTTCTTCCGCTTCATCCGGAACATTCTGCGCTTCCTCCTCCGTGCGATCGACCTTCTCAATCCTCTCCGAGGCAATCGGCTCTGTCACGAGGAATTTCAGCTCCATCTTTCCCGCCTCATCCACGCTCTGTTCCCCATCAGACGCGGCATCCTCCGCGAATTGCTGCGCCTCCTTGCGCTCCTGCTCCTTTTGCAGGATGTGCTTGCCGACCATAAAGAGCAGCACCGCCACAACAGCCGTTGGGATCGCGGTCAGCAGCATCCGCACCACGCGGAACTGCTCGCCCCAGCGGAAAAACGGCAGCAGCACGCCATAGACCACCGTATACAGCGCCAGCAGCAGGATCATTACGCCCGTGTAGGTACGCTTATCCTCCAGATGCTTGAGGGGATCATCCCGCAGGAAATCCACGATGCGCTGAAAAAACTCCCGATCCTCCCGCTCCCGCTCCTGCACGGTGAGCTTCGCCACATGGAAGGTATCGAAAAAGCAATAGCACCAGAGGACGGGGATCAAAAACGCCAGAAATTTCCAGCCCACCGTCAGCGTCAGCCCGAGCAGCGCCGTAAAAAGCGCCATCAGCGCCGCGCCCTTGCGCATCATGCCGTAATACATATAGCCGCCGCCCGGCCAAATGGCGCAGATAAAGGTCAGCAGCTTTTGCAAATTCAATTTCATTTTTTCTCCCCCATTTCAGCAAATCCGCTTCGGGCGAAAATCCAGATAATCCGCCGAAACCAATTCATACCGAATGCCGTCTTTCTCCCCTTCAAATGCCGTGCTGTGGCTCTGCGCGCCATGCAGATGCCCGTATATCACCCGCTCGATGGGATATTCCCGAAAAATCGCCGTAAAGCCGGAATCCTCCTGCTTGTCATTCATCGGCGGGAAATGCATCATCAGCAGTATTTTCTCCGCACCCGCGCGCATGGCGGCATCCAGCGAAAGCCGCAGGCGGATCTGCTCCCTTTCGTATATTTTCTGATCCTGCGGCGTAAAATGGCGGTCATTGGGGCAGAGCCAGCCCCGCGTGCCGCAGAGGGCATAATCCTCATAGCGGTCGAAGCTGTTTTTCAGAAAACGCATCCCCGGATAGCGCGTCTCCAGCTTCGCGGAGGATTTCCACCAATAATCATGGTTGCCGCCCAAAAGGATTTTTCGCCCCGGCAGAGCATAGATCACATCCAGATCCACCGCGGCTTCCTCTATGCGCATTCCCCAGGAAAGGTCGCCGGGCAAAAGCACCGTATCCCCCTCGGAGATGCTCTCCCGCCAGTGCGCGATGATCTTCTGCGGATGATTGCGCCAGTTTTCCCCGAAAATCTCCATCGGTTTTTGCACGGAAAAGCCAAAATGCAGATCCGCAATGGCAAATAAGCCCATTTGACACCCCCGTTTTACACCCGATAGATCTCCGTCAGCACATTCAGCTTTTCATTGAACGTGCGCAGGCGGTCGATATCCTGACTGTTCCAGACATCCACAAATTCTCGATTGATGGAATCCATATCCTCCAGCTTTGCCACAAAATGCAGCTTCTGGATGTTATCCAGAATATTCGAGGTCATGTTGTTGCGGATCTCATTGAGCCGCTGGGCGTGTGTGATCTCCTCGCGGATGGTCGCCATCTCCTGATCCAGCCGAAACGCCGCCTCGGCGCAGTTTTTCAGCCGATCCTGCAAGTCCTGCGGGATATTGCCGCTGTATTTATAGCGCAGGGAATGCTCCGCCGTTGCCCAGAAATTCATCGCATTCGTGCGCACCTGTATCTCCGCCAGGATCTCCTTCGGTCCCAGCGCCGTGCTCAGGGGATAATGAATGATGACATGATAGCTGCGATAGCCGCTGGGCTTGGTGTTGGCTATGTAATCCCGCTCCTCCACGATCGTCATATCCTTGCGGGAGCGGATCATCGTCACCACCTTCTCAATATCCTCCACGAACTGACAAAGGATGCGGACGCCCGCAATATCCTCAATCTCCGCCTCGATGCGATCCGGCGGGATCTGCTTTTTGCCCGCCTTATCCAGAATACTGGCGGGACGCTTCAGCCGCCCCGTGACCGAATCGATGGGCGAATAAATCCCCAGATGGCGGCATTCTCTGTCCAGATTCTTGAATTTCAGCATCAGCTCATCCACCGCCTGCTCATAGGGATAGAGCAGTTCTTTCCAATTTATGATTTCCACAAAGGAGCCTCCCCTCGTTTTTTTCTCGCAAGCGCCGACCGCGAAAATCGACAAGGCGGCGCACTTATCTTTCATTATACTATGCCGACCGCCCCCTTGGCAACGGCAGAAATAAGAACTTGTCTATTTTCTGCCGCCGCAGGGGATCGGAGATGCCCCTCAGCTGCCGAAAACCGAAGGCGGGAACTTACCTCCGGCAAAAGCATCTTTCTTTTTGCGACAAAGCCTCACGCATTCGCGCCGTTTCTTCGATTTGTTACCCGATTTCCTGTCCCACCAGAAATTCCATGCCCTCCGAGAGCGTCGCCCCCGCGCCGGGCGGGAAAACCCGCCGCAGGAGCGTTTCCACATCACCGATAGGGACGACCTCAATCTCCATTTGCCGATAAACCTCCCGCCAGTTTTCCTGCGGGATGAGGGCAAGGGTCGCGCCCGCCTGCTGTGCGGCTTCCAGCTTATCCTCCACCCCGCCCACAGGCAGAATCTGCCCATGCAGACCGATCTCGCCCGTCAGCGCCAGCGTATTGGGCACGGGCGTTTCGGTATAGGCGGAATAGAGCGCGAGAAACATCGCCGCCCCCGCTGATGGCCCGTCTATCGGGATGCCGCCGGGGAAATTGATATGCGCATGATAGTCCTGCTTGGAAAAGCCGAACTGCTCCAAGAGCGCCAGCGCATTTTCCGCCGCAGAGTGCGCATTGCTCTTGCGCCTTGCGCTGCCCTGCCTGCTTTTGATCTCCTCCTCCTCCAGAATGCCCGTCACCGTCAAGCCGCTGCCGCCCCTTTGCAGGATCGCCTCCACGCATAGGAGCATCCCGCCGCCATGCGCCTGCACGCCCAAGCCGTTTACCACGCCAATCTGCGGCTTCGGCGGGATATGCGGCTGAAGGACGGGCTGGTATTTGCCCGTTTCCGCGACCCATTCCAGATCCGCCGCCGTGATGGTACGGCTGCCCTCCATGCTGACCAGCGAGGTCAGGGACTGCACCAGATTCACCGCGTCCCTGCCGCCATGCGCATAGCCCGCGATCTTGCCGCATAAGCCTTCCTCATAGGATAAGCCCGTGCGGTTCAGGCTGTTTTGCGCGATCTGCACCAGAGAATCGCGATCCAGACGGTCGAAAAAGATCTCCGTGCAGCGGGAGCGCAGGGCTTCTGGCAGCTCGGAGGGGCTGCGCGTGGTCGCCCCGACCAGACGGAAATCCGCCGGGATGCCCTTCTGGAAAATTTCATGGATATAGGGCGGGATATCGCGGTTTCGCCTGCTGTAATAGCTGCTCCGGAAATGCGCCACGCGGTCTTCCAGAATTTTCAGTAGCTTGTTCATCTGAATGGGGTGCAGCTCCCCGATCTCATCGATAAAGAGGATGCCGCCGTGCGCCTCGCAGACCGCGCCCGGTCTGGGCTGGGGGATGCCTGCCTGCCCGAACGCCCCCGCCCCCTGATAGATCGGGTCATGCACAGAGCCGAGCAGCGGATCAGCAATGTTGCGCTCGTCAAATTGCAGGGCAGTCGCATCGATCTCCACAAATTTCGCCTTCTGCCGAAAGGGAGACTCCTTCCGCGCCTTCGCTTCCTCCAGGATCAGCCGCGCCGCCGCCGTTTTGCCTACGCCGGGCGGGCCATAAATGAGGACATGCTGCGGATTGGGACCGCAGAGCGCCGCACGTAGGGCGCGGATCGCCTTCTCCTGCCCGATGATCTCCGTCAGCGCCTTGGGGCGGGTCTGCTCGGCTAATGGCTCGGTCAGCCCTTCCTCCCGCATGCATGCCAGCCTGTCCTGCTCCACGACGTTGTCCTCAAAGGTCAAGCCCTTGATTTTGCTGCGTTTGCGGCTGCTTTTGAAAAAATAATACGCCCCCAGACAAAAAAAGGCGATCTGCGTTCCCATCAAAATTGCATTCCAATTCAAGCTCCCATCTCCTTTTCTTTTTCTGGAATAGTATTGCTCCGAAGCGGAATTTTATCCAGAAAAGAGAGGATAAATTCCCTCCAAATCCAAATATTTCTTTACAAAATGGCGATTCGATTGCAAAATTCGCATAATAATAATGATAGAATGAAGAAAAAGCTGCGGTCTCTGCGGCAGCAGGGCAGCAGGAACCGCCTGATCTTCGCATGGGGATGCAAAGCAAACGATGGGGAACAAACGTTTTTTTGTTAGATCAAAGGAAGGAACGAAATGGGGAAGAATTTCACCAAAAAACTTCTGCCATTGGCGCTGACGGCTGCGCCGAGCGATATCGCCGGGCACTGGGCGGAAAGCGTCATTACACAGTGGCAGAGCAAGAGTCTGATCCAAGGCTATGAGGACGGCTCATTCAAGCCTAACAACACCATCACCCGCGCGGAATTTGTCACGCTGATGAATAACGCGAAGGGCTTCTGGTCGGAGGGCAGCATCAATTTTTCGGATGTAAAATCCGGCAACTGGTTCTATAGCGCCGTGGCGAGAGCCGTTGCGGCGGGCTATGTCAAGGGCTACAGCGATGGCAGCTTCAAGCCCGGCAACCGCATCACCCGCGCCGAGGCGGCTGTGATGATCGCAAACGCGGCGAGATTGAGCGCAAATGAGGCAGGCGCGTATCGCTTCACGGATGTCGGCTCCATTCCCGCATGGGCGCGGGGCAGCGTGGGCGCAGTCGTTGCGGCGGGCTATATGACGGGCTATCCCAACGGCAGCTTTGACGCCAACGCCTCCATCAGCAGAGCCGAGGCGGTATCCTCGCTCAACCGCATGATCAGCGGCACGACGTACCAGCCGATGCAGCCTGCCACCCCCACCACCGACAACACAAACAACACGACAACCACCACCGACGACAGCAAGACAACCACCTCTGACGACGTTGTGATCGAGGATAAGGGCACGACGCTGAAAAATCAGACGGTCGATGGTAATGTGACGATCGCGAAATCCGTTGGCGAGGGCGATGTCACGCTGCGCAATGTCACCATCAAGGGCGGCGGCTCGAACACCGTTACGCCGGAGGATGTCGATGTGCGCGGCAAGGTACGTCTGCTCAAGGAGGGCGTGCATCTGCATCTGATCGGCGATACGGATATCCGCAAGCTCGTCATCGATCTGGCGGCGCGCATCACGCAGAGCAGCTCCTACGATGGCGAGATCAATGAGATCATCCTTGCCGGCGATGGCGATCTGAGCACAACAATGCGGATCGACGTTCCCGCGAAGCAGCTGCGCATTGAAAATCAGGCTGACCTGATTCTCGGCGGCGATGTGGAGACGCTGATCGTAGAGGAGGACGCGAAGGGCTCCGAGATCGAGATCAAGAAGGGCACGATGGTCGATGAGCTGAGCACGGACGCAAAGATCAAGCTGACGGGCGAGGGTCGGATCGACCTGCTGGACGTTTCCGCGAGCGGCGTGACATACGATAAGGACCTCGATATTCGCAAGATCGATACCTCCAACGGCGCAACAGCCCCCAAGGAGATTTCCAGCTCCACGAATACGGGCAGCAATAGCGGCAACAGCGGCACGACCTCGAAGGAGATCACGGGCGTTGCACCTATCAAGGAAGTCAATGTACCCTACGGCACAGATGCGCAAGCAGCGTTGAAGCTGATTCCCACAAGCATCGCACTGAGCCTCAAAGACGGCAAAACCGTTCCCGCGACCGTGCCAGAGTGGAAATGGGCGGATGGCGTAAAGTATGACCGTATAAACACAACCACAGAATACACAGCGGAAAGCAGCTTCACCGTACCCAGCGGCTATACCTACAGCGGCTCCACGACCGTACAGGCGACCGTGACCGTAAAGGCACTGGATAAGACTGCGCTTAATGAAGCGCTGAGGGATGCAGAAGCGAAGCGGGACGAGTTTGTAGAAGTGACAGATATAGCGGATGCAACCGAAACCGACAAGATTTATATTGTACCGGATAATACTGATGCAAGTACCATCACAAAGGGTGTAAAGTTCGTTCTTCAAAAAGATGCAGGCGCACACACAACGCTGGAAACTACCATCAATGACGCAAAGGATCGTTCATTTGATGCCAGCGCAAACAAGTTCAACTCCCAAGCTGAATGCGACGACATGACAGCGAAACTGAAAGCGGACATGGATGCGGTCGATGGGATGACTAAGCGGACAGGCAACGCCTACACAAATGACTACATTAAGGCGCAGATAAAGGCTATGCTGGATAGCGGGAAGAAGGAGCAGCCCCAATGGGCGATGGGCGATCTTGCACAACCATTGAAAAAGGCGTCGGAACATACATGTTGTTAGATTACGCAATTAATGTGCAGCTCAGCGAAGGCAAAACGGATAATGTTGACCTTACGTGGACGATTACGACTCCCGACTGGAAGAACTATCTTGGAATTGAGGACGGTTCAGAGGATGACATAAAGAGTATACGTGTAAATAATCCCCCGGATAAACCAATGAATATTACCTTCAAGGTTACAGCGGCATACCACGATATCGAGAA
This sequence comes from Lachnospiraceae bacterium, assembly GCA_963633805.1. Lineage (GTDB taxonomy): Bacteria > Bacillota > Clostridia > Lachnospirales > Anaerotignaceae > Anaerotignum_A. The sequence goes on from CAVGZD010000006.1 coordinate 17,795, forward strand.
TCAAACAATTACTGACTACGGTGAAATCGGCGAATACACCGCCCTCATCGGCGCACCGATCAGCGAGGGTTCGGCCACGGACACACCTGCATTCTCCTCCGGCGATAATGCCACAGGCACGATCAAAATCAATCTGAACGGCGCATCTGAAATCACGGACAGAGATACCAGCCTGATGGGAATAAGAGATGTAGGCAATTCAAAAGCCTTGACCAGCACCGACCAGCAACTAGACTATCTCACGATAACAGGCTATCACGAGACTACGGGCGGACTGTCTCTCGATATTAGCTTTTCGTCAGCTCAGCTTGCAGGGGCATATAAGCTGGATACCGATCCTAAAAATGCTCATAAAACAGGGCAGGTTGAAATTACTCCCAAGAAGGACACAAATAGCACAGATGCCGCATTGACGGTGGACGAGAGCAAGGGCTGGTATTTCCCGGATGAAGGTTTGACAATAACGAAAGAGATTTGGGTGTGCCATCCTCAACTGTTTGTAACTACGAGCGAAGGATCTACCAGTGACAAAAAAATATCACCGTAGAAGCAAAATATGACGGCAATGCAGGTGTACAAGTAGCCTACACAGAAGCAGATCGAGAACCGGATTCAAACTACACAGGAGAACCGGGGGATGCCGATAGCAATGTAAAGATATTCACAAAGATTCTTCCCCCTACATCGCCAGGTCCAAATGACACAGTGATCTACTACGCAGAAGGTGTTTCTGGCTTTGAACCAAAAAAGACATACTTCGTGTGGTGCAGAGCGTGGGGTCAGGACAAGAACGATGCATGGCTAGGCATGGGCGATTTTACAGTAAATAGCAACACCACCGGCGGCGGCGAGGATAGCGGCAATACCGGCAACGAATCCGGTAACGAAAGCGGCAACGAAAGCGGCAACGAATCTGGTAACGAAGGCGGCAACGACAGCCAAACAGGCGCATAACCGCCTCTATCGCAAAAAGCAAGGGCAGGGAAATTCCCCTGCCCTATTTTTATCCCCTTTTTTCAGACCTTTTTCCATTTCAGGCTCTCCAGATCATGCTCCCGGATCGCCTTCACCAGCCGCATCGGGAAATCCTCCGCCAGAATATCATCCGCATCCAGCATCTCCAGCCCCAGCACCTTCGATCGCTGGTATGTGCCCGTGCCGTTGCGCTTTTCCTTGCTGAAGGTCACGATGACCCCCTTCGAAAACCAGCCGCCCAGCCGCTTTTTCGCAATCAGCAGCTCATTGAGCGCGGCAGTGTCCGCATCGCGCAGCTTGCAGGAGATGAAAACCGGCAGGGAATCGTCCATCAGCACAACGTCGATCTCGTTGCCGCCCATGCGCACCCCGTCGTATACGTCCCAATCGATCATCGTCCCCAGCTTCACATCGTCAAAAACGCCGCTCACCATCGCCCCGATATAGACATACAGCTCCAGCCACACGCCATAGCTGATGCAATACTGCTTATCCTCGATGGAGCAGAAGGAAAAACGCACCCAATTTTGATCCATGATCAGATTGCGGATGAAGCCCAGCCGCTGAAATTCCTTCATGACCTCCTTATCCGGCGTGACCACGCGCCCGTTTTTGATATGTACCCGCCGCCGAAATTCCATATGCAGCTCATGCAGCAAGCCCCGCGCGGCGATGCTCTGCAAATAGGCGCAGGTCGATTTCCATTCGGAAAGATGGGTGAAAAGATAGTGCGCCATGTCCCGAATCGCATCGTATTTCTCCGGCTGCGGCGGGCGATGGGATTCCCCCATCAGGCACGCGCCCTTGGCGTTGAGGAAATCATCCAGCGTGAGGGTGGTCGTCTCCGCGACCTGCTCCTCCGTCTCCACATCCTTGATGCAGCGGCGCACCAGATCCGTATGCAAAAGCCGCGCGCCCATCTCCTTGCCCGCCTGATAGCCCCCGATCATCATCAGCTCGCTGCCGCCCGTCAGCTCCAGCATGCAGTCCTCCCCGGCGTAGCGCTGCATCACGCGGCGCGTCGAGAGGCGAATCTGCTCGATGCTGCTGTTGTCGATGGGGACGGTTTCCAGCTTTGTCTCCATGTGGACGCGGAAGCAGGTCTCCAAGGAGGTAAAAACGGTCATATCCTGCATGCCGCGGTCGTAAAGATAGACCACGCGGTCGGGCTTGAGCGTCAGCGGCGCCATGATGTTTTTCAGAACGTCCTTGTCATAATATTCGATCAAAACCTTCATCGGAATCTACCTCCCGCTCATTTTTCCGGCTTTTCTTCCTCTACGATGATTTCTTCCTCAAAGCTGACCTCGGGCTCGGTCTGCTGATTGCGATTCTTGAAAATCGCCCCGAAATTCAGCTTATTGACAACCCCCGGCGCCATATCGATCAGCTTGCTGACCGCATCCTGATTTTTCAGATTGATGGTCTGTACGCCGCCCGCATGGATGACGAGGATTGCCGTCGGCGTAATCCTTGCGCCCATGCCGCCTGCGGCATTGACCCCCTCCTTCGCGCCGACCCCTGCCCCGACCGATACCTCGATCAGCGGCAGGATGGTAATGCCGTCGGATTGGATGGCATCGCCCACGACCGTTTTCGTGCTTACCAAATCGTCCACCTTATCGAATAATACCTTCACGGATTCGTTGAAATCCTTACTCATTTGCTTCACCCTGTCCTTCCTTCGCCTTTCGCTTTTTCCATAGATATGCTATCGCGCGGCGCACGGGCTTCGCCAGCAGAAATGCCGCCAATGCCCAGAGCAGTCCGCCCAATATGATCCTTCCTTGTATTCTGACCTCGATATCCTCGGCGCACTCCTTCGTAAAATCGCCGCTGACCTGAATATCCTCGCCGAACTTTGCCGTAAGGATGCCCGCCAGCGCGAGGAGATAGCCCGTCGTCACGGGGTCGCCCGTGCCGAACGTCCCCTTCAGGAACAAGCCCTTCGGCAAAATGCCCTTTATGAGCCGTTTGATCAGCCGCCCCAGAGCCTGCGCGATGCCTTTTTTGTCCTCAATCTCCGATGCCGTCTGCCGAATGGCAGCAAGCCTACTCCTGATGCCTTTTGTCTCGCTTTCCGGCGGCTCGTCCGAAAAGAAGTCCTCATCCTCCAAATCAGGAATGTCCTCCGCCAAATCCTCCTGCGGCGGCTCATCCGCAAGCTCGGAGAGCTTCACACGGCGCATGGTTTTGGGCTGCATCCGCTCCATCTGCTGCATGGAGGGACGCTTGCGCGCCCTCGGCTCCGCCTGCTTCGGCGGCGATTCCTCCTGCCGGGCTTGCTCCTGCGGCGCGGCATTCTCCTGCGGCGGCTTTTCCGCCGGCGATGCATCCGCTGCGGTCGGCTTTTCCGCTGCAACGATGTCCGGCTGCGGAGTCGGTTCACGTTTCGGCTGTTTTTCCCGCTTTTTCTTCTTTTCGCCGCCGATTACGGTAAACCACAGCAGCTTCACCCTGCATTGCAGCGCATCCGCAGGGGTATAGCTGCCCTCAGCCCGAACCGCGCCGAAAATCCAGGATACGTCGAAAAAGCCGCGAAGCTCCGCCCCCTTCTCCCCTGCCAGCCGATAGCGTATGGGCGCAAAAAGCAGCATAAGCCCAATCAGCAGGAGCAGAATCAGCAGTGCCAGCAGCACGATTCCGATCCATTTCAATATCCCCAATAAAATCATCATAAGTAATCCTCTATCGTCCCGCTCTTTTGCGCAGGGCTGCCGCGATCAGCCAGGTGAGAGCCGCGCTGCCCAAAAATACCGCCGCGATCAAAAGCGCCGTATCCCGGAAAAAGCCCTCCGGTACAATGTTGATCAATAGGTCCGTTTTGGGATTGAGCAGCCAATCATCATTGTCAAAAAGAAGCAGATGAAACACCGTAAAATAGCGCGTAAAATTCGTGGAAATCAGCAGCGCGAGCGCGACCAATGCCGCCAGAATGCCGCCGATGCCCCATTGCAGCATCCGCAGCAGCGTATCCCTCTGCCCCTTGCCGAGCAGATACGCCGCGCAGACCATAAAAATCGCCAGAGTCAGCAGTCGCAGGCGCAGCGCATCCAGAAAAAGCTGCTGCACATCCCGCATATGGCGTTTTTCCTTCTCATTGAAAAATTCGCGCTCCTGCCCGTCGATTTCGGCAAAAACGGTCAGCTCCGCGCCGTCCGTCCGCAAATATTCCATCATTTCATCCGTCACGCCGAGCAGTGCGTCCATTTCGATGGGCACCTGCTCCGTGACGGCGTATTTCGTGTATTCCCGTTCAAAATAGCCGGGTATGCCGTAGAGCACCGCCTCCCCCGCCGTAATCAGCAGAGTCCACATCAGGCAGAGCGCCGCCAGCAGCCCAATCCCCTTATCTTTCACTTGCATAGCCCTCACAAAATCCATTCCTGCGGGTTCGCGCAGTCGCGCCCGCTCTCCCATGCCGTCCTTGCCATGAAGCCCAGAAGCTCGATGGCTTCCCTTCTTCCCATCGCAATGCCTGCCACCTTTGCGGGGCGGCTGCGGTTTCTCGCATGGAGCAGCTCCCGCGAGGAAAGCAGCTCCAGCCGCCCCCTGTCCTCAAAATACACAATGCAGTATACCCGCGGCACGGCAACGCCACGGCGCAGATCGGCAAGGATGCCCCGCAGATCCATCACGCTTTTTCCGATGAAAAAATCCTCGATAAATTCCATTGCCGTCCCCTCCCGCGCCGCTTTTTTGGTATTATATCACAAAATGGACGGCAATCCAACCAATAAATGCACAAGGCTACAGCTTCGCCAGAGATTGCTCCAGCTCCGCGATATGGTCGTAGGGGTACATCCGCAGCAGCTCCTTATACTGCGCCGCACTCAAGCCGGGCGTTTCGGTATAGATCGCGATCTTCCCCTGCAAATCCGCCTGTGAAAATTGCAGCTTCAATTTCATAAAGTCATCCTTTTGCATGATTTTTTCCACCTTTCTTTTTCTTAAAATTTCGCTCAGACCCATCAGGAACAAAAAGCCGCCGAATATCCTGCGCAGCAGCTCCGATTCCAGCGAGACTGCCAGGAACGCGCCCGCCGCCGCCCCTGCCAGCCCCAGCAGCGCCAAGGGCTTGGCGACCTGCCACGAAAGATTGCCCTCTTTGCGATGAATGCACAGCGCCGTTACGGCGGTCGGGACAAAATAAATCAGATTGATGCCCTGCGCCTGATGCTGATCGATCCCGGTCAGAAAAAGCAGCGCGGGGATGAGGATCGTGCCGCCGCCGATGCCCATACCACTGATGATACCGGAGCCAAAGCCGATCAGAGCCACCCACATCATAAAATCATCCTCACAGCCGCCGCCAGTATAAACGCGCCGAAGATGCGATGCAGCCAGATGCCGCTGATGTGGCTAAGCAGCTTTGCGCCGACAATGCCGCCGACCAGACCGCCGACCGATGCCCAAAGCGCGATCTGCCAGACCTCGCCCAAACCCGTTTTCCAAAGATAGATCCCCAGCGACAGCAGGGACAACGGCAGGATCACGGCGATTGCCGTGGCGTGCGCCTTATGCTCCTCCACCTGAAGAAATCGCTCCATCGCCGGGACGACGATCGTGCCGCCGCCGCTGCCGAACAGACCGTTGGCAAAGCCTGTCACCAGCCCGATTGCTGCTTTTTTCCATTTTTCCGTCATATCAATCCATCGCTCCCTTCCGTGCTATTTAGTATGGAAGGCTCTTCCTGAATCTATTCAAAAAGACAAAAGGCAAGACCGTGGGGCTCTGCCCCGCCTCCCCGCAAGGGGATTTCATCCCCTTGACCCCGTTATGGCAAACGCATATACATGCGTTTGCGGGTGTAAATTGGAATAAAATGAAAAAGCCGCTTGTGAGTTGGAAAATATCATTTTTCTTGCACAAGCGGTCTTATTTTTCCAAAATATTTTGTTTTTGTCCCCCGCAGGAGCGATTCTCGCTCCTGCGCAAACGGGTCAAGGGGTGAAACCCCTTGCAGGGGTGTTGGGGACGGCGTCCCCAAGGTCCTGGCGGGGTGGTGGGGCAGAGCCCCGCGGTCTTAGGGGGTGTTGGGGGCAAAGCCCCCAAGGTCTTAGCTGTACCCCAACTCTTCCGCTACCTCGCGTTATATAGCCATCGGATTACGTTCCACGTTGCGGGACCGACATTGCCCGTCGCAGGCAGCCCGTTCTGCGCCTGTATCGCCGATACCGCGCCGACCGTCGCATCATCAAACACACCCGTCACCTCAATGACCGGGATCACCCCCGTATACTCCGCAATCCCCCGCAGATAGGTCTGTAAATTCCGCACATCCTCGTTCTCCATCCCCTCCGAGAGAAAATACCCCGGATAAATCCCCGCATTGTCCGCCTCAATGCCTGGCGGCAGCATATCCAGTATCCGCTGATATTCTTCCTCCAGTCGGTTCCATGTGGCAATGCCGACCACCCCGTCCGGTGTCAGCCCCGTCATCTCCTGAAAGGCGACCACAGCCTCGCGCGTCGCCGGTCCGAAATATCCATCCTGCCGAATCTCCGGTAAACCCTCCGTAAAATACGCGATGATCGCCAGATAATATTGCAGCGACTGCACATCCACGCCGCTCGCCCCCTCCCGCAGCACCGCCGGGAACGGTCGTGTCACCTCCTGCAGGGTCAGCCCCTCGGAGGTCAGCTCATTCAGCCGCTTCACGCCGTTGTAGATATATTTCAGCTGATACCACGTCACCTTGCCCACGATCCCATCGGGAATCAGATTGAAAATTTCCTGAAACGCCCGTACCGCATTCAGCGTCGATATGCCGAATACGCCGTTCGGGTTGGAAATGGTCGGGATGGCAGGGTAATTATTGGCAATGCGGTTCAGCTCAAGCTGTATGGTCTTAACGTTATTGCCCGCGTCGCCCAGCCGCAGCGCCGTGCCGGGATAGGACTGAATATTGGCGGAAATCGGCGCATTCTCCACAATGCCGATGTCCTCGCCGTAGTAATATTGCAGAATCTGGTAGGGCGTGTAGCCCTGCTCCGCCAAGCGCACCGTGCCCCATTGCGACAGCCCCTCGCAGAGGGTGGTCGTGCCGTTGCAATAGGCAGTGAACAGCGGCTCGATGTGCCCCTGCCGCACAACGTAGTTATTGAAAATTTCATCCACGATCTGGCTGATATTTTCGAAAATATCCCTGCCCTTGATGAAGCGCTGGTCAAACTGGGTGGTGTTGGTGATGTCAAAATCATAGCCCTGACTGCGGTAAAATTCGCTGTAGACGCGATTGAGGGCATAGCTGATCTGCGCGTAGATATTGGCGCGGATGGCTTCCTCCGGCCAAGTAGGATAAATCTCGCTGGATGCAACATTTTTGATATAGTCCGGGAAGGATACCGTCACGTTTTCTGCGGGCGCACTCGGCAGACCGAGATGGACGGTAATCGTTTCCGGGATGAAAGGTAATTCCTGCAATGCCATATGATCGCTCCTTTTCGCTCAGAGATTGGGTTCTTCGTCCTGGATGCGCTCGATTTCCTCGCGGCGCATACCGTTGATGTCCGTAGAGAGATTGATGGGCTGGATGGTCGCAACGCCATCGAACACGGGGATGTCCAGCACCTCCGTGGCGACGTAGCCGGGGGCGGTAATCTCCGCGCGATAGGTAACGAAGCCGGCAGAGCCGTTACCGGGGGTCTGGGAGAGGAGCTTGCTGGGCGCTGGCAGGGCAAGCGGGTCGGTCTTGCCACTGGAATCGGTCAAGGTAGAGATGGAGAAGGCGTGGGTCTCGTCTAAATCCTGCGTGATGACGACCTGCGCCCCGGCGATGGGAAATGCCCCCTGCCCGCCCGTTACCTGGAACTGGAGCGTGCCGTATTCTGGGTTTTGCTTCAGGAAAAGGCGCAGCAGGTCGCCGGGGGCGGACTGCTCGGCTGCGTGAAGGTCGCGGCTATGCTTTGTGAAATAGGGATACATGGGAAAACTCCTTTTTCTTTTTATCCTATGCGGCAGGATGGGGGATAAGACCGAGGACAAAGACCAAAGACCTTGGGGACTCTGTCCCCAACGCCCCAAAACCGTGAGGCTCTGCCTCACACTCCGCAAGGGGATTTCATCCCCTTAACCCCGTTATGGCAAATGCATATCCATGCATTTGCGGGAGCAAATTGGAATAACATACAAAAATACCGCTTGTGAGTTGGGATACGCAATTTCCCTTTCACAAGCGGCAATTTTTTGCCAAAATATTCTGTTTTCGCCCTCCGCAGGAGCGTATGCTCCTGCGCAACCGGGTTCCAAGGGAGGAACTCCCTTGGCAGGGTGTGGGGCAGAGCCCCACGGTCTTTAGGTCTTACTTCCTCTCATATACATCAAAGGAAAACGCCACACCGTTTTCCTCCTGCAGCGCGCTCTGCTCCGCCAAAATCCAGTCCTCAGCCTCATCCAGATTCGGGAAACTTGTGTCGGCGGGATAGCTGCGGCGAATCTTCGTCACATACGCCCGCTCGCACAGCGGCAAAAGCACCCGATACACCATCCCGCCGCCCGCAACAAACACCCGCTTATCCGCATAGGGCAATAAAAGCTGCGGCAAATCCGCCGGGTCATGGCAGAGAATCACACCATCTGCGGGATAGTCCCGATTACGCGTCAGCACGATATGCACACGATTCGGCAGGGGCTTTTGGTTCGGGAAGGACTCCAGCGTTTTCCGCCCCAGAATCAGCACGCCGCCCATCGTTTTCTCCCGAAAATAGCGCATATCCGCAGAGATCCGCTGCAAGAGCTCCCCATCCTTGCCAATGCCCCAATTTTCATCCACTGCTACGATCAAATCCACGCAAACCGCCTCCTTTACTCCGCCACGGGGATTCTCCCCAGCGATTTGCCGTACTGATAATCCTCCACGATGAAATCCTCCACCGTGAAATCATAGAAATTTTTCACATCCGGGTTCAGGCGCAGGCGCGGCGCGGGCAGCGGCTCTCTTGTCAGCAGCTCCTTCACCATATCCACATGCCGGTCATAAATATGCATATCGCTGATGACATGCACCAGCTCGCCCGGCTCCAGCCCGCTCACCTGCGCCATCATCAGCAGCAGCGCGGAATACTGCACCACGTTCCAGTTATTCGCCACAAGCGTATCCTGCGAACGCTGATTGAGGATGGCATTGAGCCGATTCCCCGTCACCTGAAAGGTCATGCTGTAGGCGCAGGGCTCCAGCCCCATCTCCATCAGGTCGGCAAAGTTATAGATATTCGTCAGGATGCGGCGGGAGGCAGGCGTATTTTTCAGCTGCCAGAGCACGTTATCCACCTGATCCATCTCGCCATGCGGGAAGCGGTATTTCACGCCAAGCTGATAGCCGTATGCCTTGCCGATGGAGCCGTTTTCATCCGCCCACTGATCCCAGATATGGCTGTTGAGTTCATGCACATTATTGGATTTTTTCTGCCAGATCCACAAAATCTCGTCGATCGCCGCCTTCCAGTTGGTATAGCGCAGGGTCAGCAGGGGAAATTCCTCCTGCAAATTGTAACGATTGACCACGCCAAAGGTCTTGATCGTATAGGCGGGCGTGCCGTCCTCCCATTTCGGGCGCACCTTCTCCTGCTCCGTGGAATAGCCATGCTCCAGTATCTCTCTGCAATTTTTGATAAAAAGCTCGTCTGCTCTGCTCATCGTTTTCCTCCTTACATTCTCTCTGCTTCAAGGACGATCCTCAAGATACTTCATTATAAAAGATACCTCTGAAATTTGCAATTTGCATTTTGCCGAAAAGTGTTTGAACATAATGCTTTCCGATAAACCAAGATAGTTTACATAAGCATGTTCTTTTTTGTATACACGGCAATTTTTTGCCCGTCCTTTTTGCAAAAAGCCTTGTCCGATTATTGATTCTGCTGGAAAGATGTGGTATATTGATGCATATACGAAAAAGCATCTGTCTGTCTTGTACGGACATTCGTGCAATCTCAACCTACTCAATGATTCCATCAAGCCTTCGCAGCGGATGCTTCTGCGGACGGTACATATTTTTAGGAGGGTTTTACATCATGAAAAAATTTCTTGCTTTGGCTTTGGCCTCTGTCATGACATTGTCTCTGGCAGCTTGCGGCGGCGGCGATGCAGCAACAGACGGCAACGGCGATGCGGCAACAGCTGCAGGCGGCACACCCATCTCGGGCGACACAATCAAAATCGGCGTTTTTGAGCCTACTACAGGCGAAAACGGCGGCGGCGGCTTCCAGGAGGTTCTAGGTATGCGCTATGCAAACCAGATCGCGCCCACAGTTGACATCAACGGCACAACCTACAACATCGAGCTGGTAGAGGTTGATAACCAGTCCGACAAGACAGCAGCCGTAACCGCTGCACAGTCCCTGATTTCCTCCGGCGTAATCGGCGTTCTGGGCTCCTATGGCTCCGGCGTTTCCATCGCGGCAGGTCAGACATTTGCAGATGCACAGGTTCCCGCAATCGGCTGCTCCTGCACGAACCCTCAGGTAACGCTGGGCAACGATTTCTACTTCAGAACCTGCTTCCTGGATCCCTTCCAGGGCACAGTAATGGCTTCCTATGCAAAGGATCAGGGCTACACAACGGCAGCAATCATCAGCCAGAACGGCGATGACTACTCCACAGGTCTGGCTGCATTTTTCAAGCAGGCATTTGAGGCTGACGGCGGCACAATCGTTGCTGAGGAAACCTATCAGACAAATGAATCCGACTTCAATGCGATTCTGACGTCCGTAAAGGCGTCCAACGCAGAATGCGTATTCATTCCTTCCTCCATCGCAACAGCAACACTGATCCTGCCTCAGGCAGCAGCAATCGGTCTGGATGCACAGATCATCGCCAGCGATACATGGGAAAATGAATCCATCATCGCAGCAGCAGGCGCAGCGGCAGAAGGCGTTGCATTCTCCACATTCTTCGATGAAAACGACGAATCCAACCCCGTTGCGAAGGAATTTGTTACAGGCTTCAAGGCTTACCTGAACAGCGATCCCGCAAACATCACAGGTAACGGCGGCACAGACGGCGTTGCAGCTGTTTCCGCTCTGGGCTATGATGCATATATGTGCATGTATGAAGCGCTGAAGGCTCTGGACGGCACAGAGGGCGAGCTGACAAGCGTAAACGTGCGTGATGCTCTGGTAAATGTAAACTATGACGGCGTAACAGGCAACATCACCTTCGATGAAAACGGCGACGCAAACAAGAGCATCGCTTACATCAAGGAAGTAAAGGACGGCAAGTTCGTATTCGTAAAAACACAGGAAGCTGCGAAATAATCGAAGCATTGATTGATTCAGCAACCAATTAAAGTCTTGCGGCGGGGAGCCTATGCTGCGTCCCGCCGCTTTCTCTATTCCGCAAGCGTCTAAGCGAGTGTGTAAAAGCCTCTTACACATCCGCTTAGACATTTGACGGACGAGGCATGCAGCTTTTCAAAAAACAAATTGTCAGGGGGTATGTTCATGACATCTTCATCCTTTTTGCAATATTGCCTGACCGGCATCTCCATCGGCGGCATTTATGCCCTGATCGCCATTGGCTACACAATGGTTTACGGTATCCTCCGCCTGATTAACTTCGCCCACGGCGATATTTTCATGATGGCGGCATATTTTATGATTTTTGCTATGGTAGATTTTGCGCTGCCTTGGTATGTATCCATCGTCGTTGTGCTGGTCTGCACGGTCATCCTCGGCGTTGTGATCGAGCGGGTGGCGTATAAGCCGCTGCGCAGTGCGCCGCGTATGTCCATCATGATCTCTGCAATCGGTGTTTCCTATCTTTTGCAGAATCTGGCTACATATCTGTTCTCCGCGCTGCCCAAGGGCTATCCTTCCATCGCGTTTTTGACAAAGAACATCACCATCGCGGGGATCTCCACCTCCGTTGTGACCTTCATCACGCCGATCCTGACGCTGATTTTCGTATTCCTGCTGATGCAGCTGATTAACCATACAAAAATCGGCATGGCGATGCGTGCGGTTTCCAAGGATTTCGAGACATCCCAGCTGATGGGTATTAAAATCAACCGCGTCATCAGCTTCACCTTCGTCATCGGCTGTTTTCTGGCGGCGGTCGGCTCGATTTTGTATTTCACGCCGCGCCCCTCGGTCTATCCGCTTGCCGGCTCTCTGCCCGGGCTGAAATGCTTCATCGCGGCGGTATTTGGGGGCATCGGCTCGATCCCCGGCGCGGTTCTGGGCGGCTTTGTAATCGGTCTGTCCGAGACCTTCATTAAGGCGGCGGGCTATTCCGAATTCAGTGATGTATTCACGTTCGTTCTGCTGATCGTCATTCTGCTGTGCAAGCCTACGGGTCTGTTCGGCGAGAAGATCACAGAGAAAGTATAAAGGAGGCGGGCAAGTATGACAGAACAAAAAAAGAAACAGCTTTCCATCCTCTTTTCCGTCATTGCCGCAGTCGTTTTCTGCGTTGCGCTGGTCGGGGTCAATAAATTTACTGCGCCGACCTATATGCTGCGCACGGTGCTGCAGCTTGGCGCGATCTATGCGCTGGTGGCAGTTTCCATGAATCTGCTCAATGGCTTTACAGGTCTGTTCTCTCTGGGACAGGCGGGCTTTATGGCGCTGGGCGCGTATGTATTTGCGATTTTCACCATCCCGCCCGCACAGCGCCCCGGTGTATATTATCTTTACGGCGTTGCGGACTGGCTGGCAAATCTGCACCTGCCCATTATCGCAGCGCTGATTCTGGCAGGTCTGGTCTGCGCGGGTATGGCGGCACTGATCGGTGCGCCCGTACTGCGCCTGAAAAGTGACTACTTCGCCATTGCCACGCTGGGCTTTGCGGAAATCGTGCGTATCATCGTTGGCAGTACGCCCATGAGCCGCATCACGAACGGCTCTCTGGGGCTGAAAATGATTCCGAAATTCCCGAATTTCTATTTCCCCTTCATCGTTGTGGGGATCTGCATTCTGGTGATTGCCCTGCTCATCAATTCCTCCTACGGCAGAGCCTTCAAGGCGATCCGCGAAGATGAGATCGCGGCGGAGGCAATGGGCATCAATCTGGCAAAGCATAAGGAGCTTTCCTTCATCATCAGTTCCTTCTTTGCGGGCATCGGCGGTGCGCTGATGGGGATGTTCCTCGGCGCAATCACCTCGACGACATTCAATGTCACTCTGACCTACAATATCCTGCTGATCGTTGTCATCGGCGGCATGGGCTCTCTGACGGGCAGCGTCATTTCCGCCTTCCTTGTGATTGCGGCAAGAGAATGGTGGCTGCGTTTCCTCGACCAGACGCTGGTGATCGGCGGCTTTCAGGTGCCCTTCCTGAAAACAGGCTTCCGTATGGTCGTCTTTTCCATTATACTGATGATCGTGGTGCTCTTCTTCCGCAAGGGCATCATGGGTACGAAGGAATTTAACTGGAACTTTATCCTAAACCGCATCGGCGGGAAACAGCCGGCTGAGGCCGCACCCACGGGAGGTGAGGGCAATGAGTGAGAAAAAGACCATACTTTCCGTCAATGACGTGACGATGCAGTTCGGCGGCGTTGTTGCCGTAAATAATCTGAATCTGAAGGTACGCGAAAACGACATCGTATCCCTCATCGGACCGAACGGCGCGGGCAAAACCACCGCCTTCAACGTCATCACAGGCGTTTACGCGCCCACCAACGGCGAGGTCGTATTCCACGACAAGACCATCATCTCCAACCATCCCAAGGGCAAAATGGAGAAGCTCTATGCCGGCGAAAACAAGGGGAAATACAAAAAAACGCTGGAGCCGACGCCCGATAAGATCACAAAAATGGGCATCGCCCGCACCTTCCAGAATATCCGTCTGTTCAAGGAGCTGACGACGCTGGACAACGTACTGATCGCAAAGCACATGCGCATGAAGGCGAACATCTTCGCGGACACCTTCCGCCTGAACCGCAAGGAGGAACAGAAAATGCGGGAGGATTCGCTGGAGCTGCTGCGGATTCTGGATCTGTACGACGTGAGGGACGAGGTTTCCTCCTCCCTGCCCTACGGCAAGCAGCGGCATCTGGAAATCGCCCGCGCACTGGCGACCGATCCGACTCTGCTTCTGCTCGATGAGCCTGCTGCGGGTCTGAATCCGCAGGAGACGGATGAGCTGACGGACTTCATCAAGCGCGTGCGCGACCAGTTCCACCTGACCATATTCATGATTGAGCATCATATGAATCTGGTCATGGGCATTTCCGACTGGATTTACGTTATCGACTTCGGCAAGCAGATCGCCAACGGCGTACCTGCGGATATTCAGAATGACCAGCGCGTAATCGACGCATACTTGGGGGTGGCTGAGGATGAGTAATATACTTGAGATTCGCAATCTCGTCGTTTCCTACGGCGGGATCGAAGCCGTAAAGGGCATTGATATGATGGTACCGGAGGGCGAGATCGTCACGCTGATCGGCGCGAATGGCGCGGGCAAATCCACTACGCTCAAATCCATTTCCGGGCTGGTAAAGCCCAAGCAGGCGTCCATCCTTTACAAAGGACAGGAGATCGTCGGCAAAACACCGGATTTCATCGTATCGCAGGGGATCACGCTGGTACCGGAGGGCAGACGGGTGTTCCCGAACCTGACGGTCATGGAGAACCTGAAGATCGGCGCATATCTGCGAAAGGATGATCTGCGGTCGGATTTTGAGTACATTTTCTCGCTGTTCCCGCGGCTCAAGGAGCGCGAATGGCAGATGGCAGGGACGCTCTCCGGTGGCGAGCAGCAGATGCTGGCGGTTGGGCGCGCGCTGATGAATCGCCCGAAGGTGATCATGATGGATGAGCCCTCGCTGGGGCTTGCGCCGCTGGTGGTAAAGGATATTTTCAATATCATTCAGGCGATCAACAAAGAGGGGATCACGGTTCTGCTGATTGAGCAGAATGCAAATATGGCGCTGAAAATCGCGCATAAGGCATATGTAATTGAAACGGGGAAAATCACGATGGAAGGCACAGGGGAGGAGATCCTCGCGAACGAGGAGATCAAGGAAGCCTACCTCGGGAAAACGAAGTAAGGGGAAAAATAAGACTGAAAGACCTTGGGGGCACAAAGGGCGAAAAGACCTTGAGGGCTTTGCCCTCAAACTCCCACAAGGGCATCCCGCCCTTGACCCGATTTGCAGGAGCATACGCTCCTGCGGGAGCAAACGGGAAGGCGGCAGACCAATAATTTATGGTCTTTTTCACTCCTTTTGTGTACAAACGTATAGCATATGCATTTGCAAAATGGGATCAAGGGGTATGAGCACCGCCAAGACTAAGGCGGCGGCGAAGCCGTCCTCCCGAAGGGAGGATGCTTTGACCAGATGCCCCTTGCGGGGTGTTGGGGCGGCGCCCCAAGGTCTCCAATTCTTTGAGATGAAAAATGTTTGGGAGTGGCAGTGATGGAGACTGCTTTCGAGAAAAATATACACGCATTGGAGCGAGATCTGCGGCGGTATATCATCCGCAATCCGGAAATGCTCACCAAGCCGGGGGGAAACCTGCTTTTATCAGTGCCCTGCTTCCGTGATTCGCCTACGCTCTGCGCCGGGCGACGGCGCGGTCAACAGCGCGGTGATCGCCAACCAGAACTCGATCAGCCAGCTCTATCGCAGCAGGCAGTTCGCCGTATCCTCCGGAGCGCATCGGCGGGTTGCGGAGAAATATCCGGGGAATTTCTTCCTCACCAGTCAGCGGCTGCTGATGATGACTGCGCCCTACGGCTTTGACCTGCCACTGACGGATATTTTCATCATCAATTTTTACTCCGACGGCTTCGCGATCATGGCGCGCGGCAAGACCTATATGCCGGAAACGCTGCACGCCAATCGGATACAGGAGTTTTTGAAGCAGAACATGGTCTACATCTCCTATTACAAGGAGCTTGCGGACAAGCTCTCGCACACGGCGTACACCGATAAGCTGCATATCCACAAGACGCTGCCTGAGGATGCCTTCGACTTCCAGAAGCTGAAGCTGAGCCTTGACCTGCTATGCGGCATAAAGACGCCCGCGGTTGCCGTAGCGGAGCTGACGCCGCCGCGCCCCAAGCCCGACCCGGAGATCGAGGCGAAGATCGAGAAAAAAATGCACAAAAGCATACAGCGCAGGACGCTGGATGTGCTGCTCTGGCTGCTGACGTTATTTCTGGCGTTTTATTTCGCCTTCCCCTTCCTGATGGAGGTGGAGTGGTCGGATTTCAGGAACATCTTCAACGGCGGCGGAAGCGATTTTAGCGTGGTCGCCGGCGAAATGACGGAGATTGTTGCAGACGAGCCGCAAGACCTTGAAAACCTTGAGGCTCAAGACCTTGGGGGCGTTGCCCCCAAGGCCCCCGAAAACCGTGAGGCTCTGCCTCACACTCCGCAAGGGGACTTGTCCCCTTGACCCCGTTATGGCAAACGCATATGCATGCGTTTGCAGGTACAGAGCCAAAATGAATGCAGAAAACCGCTTGTGAGTTGGGATATATCATTTCCCTTTTCGCAGGCGGTATTTTTTTCCAAATTATTTTGTCTTTGTCCCCGCAGGAGCGAGAATCGCTCCTGCGCAAACGGGTTCCAAGGGAGGAACTCCCTTGGCAGGGTGTGAGACAGCGTCCCACAGTCTTTAGGGGCGTTGGGGGCAAAGCCCCCAAGGTCTTTTGTCTTATGTCTTACCGCATCTCCCGCAGCACATCCCCCATCCGCTTCAGCCCCACCTCGATCTTGTCATCGCTCACATTCGCAAAGCATAGCCGCACATGCCGCTCCGCCCCGCCGCCAATGCTGTATTGACTGCCCGGCGTTAAAATCACATTCTTCTCCAGCATGCGGCTGCAAAAGGCATCCGCGCTTACCCCCTCCGGCAGCTCCATCCATAGGCTGATCCCGCCATTGGGATGCGCAAACTGCACCAGACCGGAAAGATATTTCCGCGCCAACGAAAGCGTCTTGCGGTATTTCTCCCCGCCGTAGCGCCGCATCTCTGCCGCGTGGCTCTCCCAGCCATTCTCCCGCAGATAATACTCCATCGCCCGCTGGATGAAGCCCGAGGTCGATATATCCGTCGTATATTTCGCCTCGGCAACCGCCTGCTGTATCTTCTTCGGCAGCACGATCAGCCCCATCCGCAGACCGGGCATCAAAATCTTGGAAAAGCTCTTGATGTATATGACGCGATTCTTATAATCCAATGCCTTGAGCGGCACAAGCGGCTCCTTGCCGTAATGGAAATCGTAAAAATCGTCCTCCTCTATGATATAGGTGTCGTATTGCTCGGCAAGCTCCAGCAGGCGGCGCTTTTTCTCCATAGAATAGGAAATGCCCGTCGGTGTCTGGAAATACGCCATCATATAAAGGAAGCGCGGCTGATAGAGCTTCAGATAATCCTCCAGAACAGCCAGATCCATGCCATCCTGCTCCAAGGGGATCTCCACCAGCTTGCCCCCCCGGGACAAAAACGCCCCCGCCGCGCCGTAAAAGGTCGGTCGTTCCACAAAAACCACATCGCCATAGCGCAGCATCGCCTTGGAGATGATGTCAATGCCCTGCTGTGCGCCCGATATGATCTGCACGTTTTCCATGCTCGTCTGGATACCGTGCTCACCCAGATAGCGGCAAAGCTGGCGGCGCAGCGGCGCATAGCCCATGCTGTCCATATAACGGAAGGCGCCGCCCTTCTCCCGCTCCAAAACCTCATCAAACGCCCGCTTGAAGGCATCCACGGGGAAAAGCTCATGCGGCAGGGATGCCGACGCAAAATTGATGGCATTGTCCATCGAGAGCGCGAGATCCATCGAGCGCAGCTCCCTGCGGACGATCGGCTGCGGGATGGATTCCACCGGAAGGGGCGAGACGAATGTGCCGCTGCCCACGCGGGAATAGACCATCTGCTTCTGTTCGAGCTGCTTATACGCCGTAACAATCGTGACCGCATTTACGCCGAAATGCTCCGCCATTTTGCGGATGGGCGGCAGCTTGCTGTCCGCAGGCAGAACGCCGTCGCGGATGAGCGCCGCCAAAGCCTCCTCCAACTGCTGATATAAGGGGATTTTCCCCGTCTTGTCCAGCGTGACGCCGAAAATTTCTTCATATTTCATCGGAATTGCTCCTTAATAGCTTTTTCTGCCGGACGCCGTGGCAATGCCCATGCCCTCGCGGTATTTCGCCACGGTGCGGCGGGAAATGCGGATGCCCTCCGCAGTCAGTTTTTCCGTCAGCTCGCGGTCGCTGAGGGGATGGCGCGCGTCCTCCTGCTCGATGAGCGCACGCAGGCGATTGCAGATGCTGTCCGCAGAAACGCCCTCGCCCTCGGCGGCAATCTCCTTGGAAAAAAACATCTGCAGAGGGAACACGCCCCTCTCGCACTGCAAGTATTTCTCCTTGACGGCGCGGCTGACCGTGGATTCATGCACGCCCAGCTCCGCCGCGATATCCGCCATGCGCAGAGGGGCAAGCTGTCCCTTGGGGGAGAGGAAAAACGCCCTCTGCCGCCGGACGATGGCTTCTGCCGTCCGCTTAAGGGTGCTCTCCCGCCTTGCGATGCACTGCAACGCCCATTCCGCCTGCTTCACCTTTTCCGCGATATACTCCTGCGTCTGCGTATCCGCGCCCGCCCGCAGCAGCTGCACATAGGCAGGGCTGATCTGCAAGCGCGGCACTGCGCCGCCATTGACAATGATCGCCAGCTCGTCCCCGCTCTGCTCCACCAGCACATCGGGATAGACATACTCCACGGGGACTTCCTCCGCGAAGGCACGCCCCGGCTTCGGCTCACAGGCGCGAATCTCCGCTGCCGCCGCCTGAATTTCTTCTATAGATACCTTCCTTTTCCGCGCCAGATAGGACAGGCGGTTTTTCGCCAGATCCTCCAGATGCTCTGCGGCGATGGCGCAGGCAAGCGCGGACGCGCCCTTCTCCCGCAGCTGAATGAGCAGGCATTCCCGCAGATCGCGTGCGCCGACCCCGATGGGGTCAAGATGCTGAAACTGACGCAGGATGCGCTCCGCCGTTTTCTCCTTTAGATGATAGCGTTCGGCAAGGGCTTCGAGCGCGTCCGACTCCAGATAGCCGCTTGCCGCCGTATTTTCCGCCAGAAAACGCAGCACCTTTTTATGATCCTCCGGTATTTTCAAAATATTGATCTGAAAAAGCAAATATTCCTGCAGGCTCTGGGCTTGGCTCTGCCCCAGCTCCGGTCGCTGCTCCTCGTCCCGCTCCACGCGGGCAAAGCCGCGGTTTTGCTCGTCGCTTTCCTCCAGCCATTGCAGCTTTTGCAAAAGCCGTTGCGCCGGCTGCTCCTCCGCGCGGCTTTCCTCGCTCCATTCCAGAACGGGATTCTCCTGCGCAAGCTCCTTGGCATAATCCGAAAGGGCAAGGGTATTCATTTGCAAAATCTCCACAGATTGCTGCTGCTTTTGCGACAAAACCTGCTTTTGCGCCAGCTGCAACGATAATTCCATGCGATACCCCTCCCCTTCCGGTCTGTCTTAACGATAATTTGATGTTATTTTAGCACAATTCAGACAGATTGCCTATTGGCAATATTCCCTTGAGATTCGGGAAAATGACAGTCTATAAATTTGGTAATAAATGAACATTTACTTTTATAAATAATAAGTGTACACTGTAGGCGTGGTAGGCGCGGGGGACTTCCCTCGCCGCAGGGACAGCCCCTGTTTTTCAGAATCAACCCCTAAGTCGAAATCAGGATTTCGACTTGCTTAGACAGAGGAATAAACAGACGAGTTCCATCGGCTTAAAAGCCTTGAAACTTTGTCAGCACTTTGCTTCGCAAAGCCGCCTGCGGCGGTGCCGTCTATCTTCGGCATGCATTACTGTTTTCCTCGCCGGAAATGAATTCCGGCTGCGGATTCCAGTTGGAAAACCACTCACCGCCCAAGACGGGGCGGCGGGCAAAGCCCGCTTTGCGAAGCAAAGTGATGAAACCGGTTTCCCAAGCCCTTCCGCGATGCAAAAAGAACACTGTCTATGGGCTGCATTTTGGGATTTTTTCCAAAAATCACTTCGTTTTGGGAAATCTTTTTGTACGAAAAAAAGTTTTTTTGGATTTTTTCTACAAAAAGATTGAGAAATTCTTATTTTTGTATTAAAATATTGCTGTTGTATGTATAGCAGTATTTTATAGTGCATAACTGAAGCCCGTGTCCCTCGGTCTTTTCCCGGCGGACACACAACAAATTTGAACAGAGGGGGATTATATGCAAGCTTTAACGTTCAAACGTGGGGTACATCCTCCTGATGGGAAGGAACTGGCAAAGGACCAGCCCATCAAGGTGATTATGCCCAAGGAAAACTCTGAATTGTTCTATCCCATGAGCCAGCACATCGGCGCGCCCTGTGAGCCGCTGGTAGCCGTTGGCGATCATGTAAAGGTAGGACAGAAAATTGCGGAATCCGGTGCATTTATGTCTTCTCCCATCTTCGCTTCTATTTCCGGCGAGGTTGTGGATATCAGACCGATGCTTGTTCCCGGCGGCGCAATGGTAAAGGCCATCGTTGTGAAAAATGACGGCAAGATGGAAGAGATCGAGGGTCTTAACGAGGCGAAGGATTACACGACCATGACAAACGACGAAATTCTGGCAGCGATCAAAAATGCCGGCGTTGTTGGTCTGGGCGGCGCAGGCTTCCCTACGCATGTAAAACTGAATCCTCCCAAGGATACACCGATCGACCACATCCTCATCAATGCGGCGGAATGCGAGCCTTATCTGACCTGCGACTACCGCCTGATGCTCGAAGAGCCTGAAAGAATCGTAAGAGGTCTGCAGATCATGCTCAAGCTGCATCCCAATGCAAAGGGCGTGATCGGCATCGAAATGAACAAGCCCGAAGCGATCGCTGCTATGCAGAAGGCATGCGAGGGCATCGACAACATCACGGTTCAGCCTCTGGTGACAAAGTTCCCTCAGGGCTCCGAGAAACACCTGATCTATGCGATCACACAGAGAGAGGTAAAATCCGGTGCGCTGCCCGCATCCGCAGGCTGCATCGTGGATAACGTGGATACCGTTGTTGCCATCGAGAGAGCAATCTGCAAGGGCAGACCCCTGATGCGCAGAATCGTTACGGTTTCCGGTAAGGGCATCAAAAATCCCGGCAACTATAAAATCAGAATCGGCATGACGCTCAGAGATCTGGTTGACGCAATCGGCGGCTTCAACGAGGAAAATCCTCCCGTAAAGCTGATCGCAGGCGGTCCTATGATGGGTCCTACCCTGTATACACTGGATGTTGCATCCGTAAAGACAACCTCCGGTCTGCTCTGCTTCACAAAGGATGAGGCATATATTCCTGAGGAAAGAAACTGCATCCGCTGCGGTAAATGCGTAGAGCACTGCCCGATGGGTCTGATGCCTTTCATGCTGAACGCTTGCGCGATTAAGGGCGACGGCGAGGGCTTTGTAAAGCATCACGGTCTGGATTGTATCGAATGCGGCTCCTGCTCCTACGAATGTCCTGCGAAGCGCCAGCTTGCGCAGTCCATCAGAGCAACAAAGAAGATTGAAGCAGGCAAGAAGGCAGCTGCTGCCGCAGCCGCAAGAGCAAAAGCAGAGGCTGAGAAAAAAGCCGCTGAGGAAAAGAAATAAGAAGGGGGAGAATAAAACATGGCTAACTTTGTAGTATCCGGTACCCCTCATGTGCGTTCCAAAGAATCCATTCAGAGCATCATGCGCGATGTTATCATCGCTCTGATCCCTGCAACGGCAGCGGGTATCTATTATTTCGGTCTGAACGCTTTGATCCTGATCATCGCGTCCATCGTATCCTGCGTAGTCTTTGAGGCACTGTACCAGAAGGCTACCAAAAAACCTGTTACCGTAAGCGATTTATCCGCAGTGGTAACCGGTCTGTTACTGGCAATGAACCTGCCCGCAGCTGCTCCCGTTTGGGTAGCGATCGTAGGCGGCGCATTTGCGATCATCTTCGCAAAGCAGCTCTTCGGCGGTCTGGGTCAGAACTTCATCAACCCTGCACTGGCAGGTCGTGCATTCCTGCTGGCTTCCTACCCTACGGAAATGACCACATGGTCCGTTCCCACCGGTCTGGCTGCCGATGCAGCTACATATGCGACACCTCTGGCACAGATGAAGGCAGGCGCACTGGATGCAAATCTGCTTGACCTGTTCATCGGTCGTTGCGGCGGTACAATCGGTGAAACTTGCGCAATCGCGCTGATCATCGGCGGCGTTTACCTGCTGTATAAGCATGTCATCAGCTGGAAGATTCCCGTAATCTATATCGCAACGGTATTCATTCTCTTTGCAGCAATCGGCAGACACGGCGTTCGCATGCCCGTGCATGAGATCCTTGCAGGCGGCGTAATGCTGGGCGGTATCTTCATGGCAACCGACTATGCATCCTCCCCCGTAACTCCGAAGGGGCAGATCATCTTCGCGGTCGGCGCAGGTCTTCTGACCTACCTGATTCGTACCTTCGGCGGCTATCCTGAGGGCGTATCCTACTCTATCCTGATTATGAACTGCTGTGTACCTCTGATCGAAAGATTCACAGAGCCTACGATCTTCGGTGCACTGCCTAAAACAAAGGAGGCGAAATAAGCATGAACACACAAGCAGTAATCAAACCCGCAGTCGTGCTGTTGCTTATCTCGGCTGTAGCTGCCGGTCTTCTGGGTGTTATCTCCGAGGTTACGGCTGCTCCTATTGAAGCGCAGAATCAAAAATCCCTGAATGAGGGCATGCAGGCGGTTATGCCCGATGCAAGCTCCTTTGAAGAGCTGAACGTTGACCTGACCGGTACAATCACAGCAGTATACAAGGGCGACAACGGCGGCTTCGTTGTAACAACAGCTCCCGGCGGCTTCGGCGGCGCTGTCAACACAATGGTTGGCGTGGATGCGGACGGCGTGATCACGGGTCTGCGTGTAACGAGCCACTCTGAGACGGCTGGTCTGGGTGCAAAATCCACAGAGCCCGCATTCTATGAACAGTTCACGGGCGTATCCGGCACGGTTTCCGTAACAAAGGACGGCGGTCAGATCGTTCCCATTACATCTTCCACCATTACATCCAGAGCCGTATGCTCCGGCGCACAGGAAGCTTTGGATTGGGTCGCAGCGAATGGAGGTGCTTATTGATGGCTAACCCGATTAAAATTATCAAAAACGGCATTATCGATGAAAACCCCACCTTCGTTCAGGTTATTGGTATGTGTCCTACCCTTGCGGTTACATCTTCCGCAATCAACGGCATCGGCATGGGGCTTTCCACAACAGCAGTATTGATCTTTGCGAACCTGTTCGTATCTCTGCTGAGAAAGGTGATCCCCGATACGGTTCGTATCCCTTGCTTTATCGTAGTTATCGCTACATTCGTAACGATCATCGAGTTCCTGCTGAAGGCATACCTGCCCGCGCTCAATGCGTCCTTGGGTCTGTATATCCCGCTGATCGTAGTTAACTGTATCATTCTGGCGCGTGCTGAGGCATTTGCATCCAAGAATGGTCCCATCGCTTCCGCATTTGACGGCGTTGGTATGGGTCTTGGCTTTACGATCGCTCTGGGCTGCCTGGGTCTGATCCGTGAATTTATCGGTGCAGGCACACTGTTCGATATGACGGTTCTGCCCGAAGCATTCCCCAGAACACTGCTGTTCGTTATGGCTCCCGGCGGTTTCTTCACACTGGCTCTGGTAATGGCTCTCTTGAACCATTTCAGAAACAAAAAAGCATAAAAGAAGGAGGGGAAATAAATGTATCTGATTCTGTTAGTATTGGCGGGCATCTTCGTAAATAACTACGTTATGTCCCAGTTCTTAGGTATCTGTCCCTTCCTCGGCGTTTCCAAGAAGGTTGACACTGCTGCCGGCATGGGCGTTGCCGTAATCTTCGTTATGGCTCTGGCTGCTGCGGCATCCTGGTTGGTTTACAACTGGATTCTGGTACCTCTGGATATCACATTCCTGTACAACATCGCGTTCATTCTGCTGATCGCATCTCTGGTACAGTTTGTAGAAATGTTCCTGAAAAAATCCGCACCCGCTCTGTATCAGGCACTGGGCGTATTCCTGCCCCTGATCACGACAAACTGTGCCGTTCTGGGTGTTGCTGTAACAAATATGCAGAAGAACTACAACTTCATCGAATCCATCCTGAACGCAGTCGGCGGTGCTGCCGGTTTCGCTCTGGCGATCGTTCTGTTTGCCGGGATTCGTGAAAGAATCGCTGACAATGACACACCGAAGGCCTTTGATGGTTTCCCCATGGCTCTGATCACAGCAGGGCTGATGTCCATCGCGTTCTTGGGCTTCTCCGGTCTGATTAAACTGTAATAGAAGGAGGGCAAAAGAATATGGATCCAATGAGTATTTTATTCCCCGTCCTGAGTGTCGGCGGTATGGGCGTCGTTTTCGGCGCATGTCTGGGTGTTGCCAGCGAGGTCTTCAAGGTTGATGAAGATCCCCGTATCGGTCAGGTTCTGGAATGCCTGCCCGGCGCAAACTGCGGTGGCTGCGGCTTCCCCGGCTGCGGCGGCTGCGCATCCGCTATCGTTGCCGGTACTGCTCCCGTAAATGCCTGCCCCGTTGGCGGCGCGGCAGTTGCGGAGAAGGTCGGCGCAATCATGGGCGTAGAGGCCTCCACATCTGAACCCGTTGCTGCTTTCGTTAAGTGCGGTGGTACTTGCGAGAAGGCAAAGGATAAATATGATTACTTTGGTATTGACGACTGTACATTCGCATCTCAGCTGGCTGGCGGCGGCGCAAAATCCTGCTCCTACGGCTGTCTGGGTCTGGGTAGCTGCAAAAAGGCTTGCGGCTTTGGCGCAATCGAGATCGTAGACGGCATTGCTGTCATCGATAAGGATAAATGCGTTGCCTGCGGCAAATGCGTATCCGCTTGCCCGAAGCACATCATCGAGCTGCTTCCCGCAAAGAAGAAGGTAAAGGTACAGTGCTCCTCCAAGGATATGGGCAAGAACGTAATCCCCAACTGCTCCGTTGGCTGTATCGCATGTAAGATTTGCGAAAAGAATTGTCCTTTCGATGCAATCCATGTGATCGACAATCTGGCAGTGATTGATTACGATAAGTGTAAGGCTTGCGGCATCTGTGCAAACAAGTGCCCGAAGGGCGTACTGACAGGCAAGAGACCTGCGCAGCCTGCTCCGGCTGCCGCTCCTGCATCTCAGGCTGCACCCGCCGCCCCCAAGGCGGAAGCTCCTAAGGCGGAGACTCCTGCGGCTGAAGCTCCCAAGGCAGAAGCAAAATCTGAATAAAAAACATCTGAATGCCGTAAATCTTTGTTTTACAAAGACTTACGGCATTTTTAATAAAAAATATCTGTTTTCTAAAGGAGCCTGCTTACAGAGGGTTCTTTTTTTCTTGTGCCCTCCCCTATTCTGTGATAAAATAATATGATGAATTCAATGAAAGGGGATTTTTAGATGGGAGCGCGTTCTTCTTCACAAAATATATGGGTATTGACACTACTGTTGCTGGCGGGGGTCGTCCTCGGCGGCTTTATCGGCAAGGCGCTGGGGGGCGTTGCCTTCCTGAGCTGGCTGAATTATGGCAGCAGCTTCGGGCTATCCTCCCCGCTTGTGCTGGATCTGGGCGTGCTGACGCTGCAATTCGGACTGACCATACGCTTCACCATTGCCGGGATCATCGGCATCGTGCTGGCGTTTATCATTTATAGGAGACTGTAAGGGAATTTCAAGCTGAAAGGGGCAAAATAGAATGTTTTCCAAGGACATGGGTATTGATTTGGGTACAGCCAACACGTTGGTTTATATGAAGGAAAAGGGAATTATCGTCAACGAACCTTCCGTTGTGGCGATCAACACGCAGACAAAGGAGGTTCTGGCAGTTGGCAACGAGGCGAAGGAGATGATCGGGCGCACACCCGGCAATATCGTTGCGATTCGACCGATGCGCGATGGCGTCATCGCCGATTTCGATGTGACGCAGGCGATGCTGCGCTATTTCATCAATAAGGCGTATGTGCGCTCGCTCTTCGGGCCGAAGCCCCGCATCGTCATCTGCGTGCCCTCCGGTGTAACGGAGGTTGAAAAGCGCGCGGTTTTGGAGGCAGCCATCGCCGCAGGCTCCAGAGAAAAGGACACCTACCTCATCGAAGAACCCATGGCGGCGGCGATCGGCGCAAATCTGCCCGTGGCTGACCCCACCGGCAGCATGGTCGTTGACATCGGCGGCGGCACAACGGAGGTCGCAGTCATCTCGCTCGGCGGCATCGTCATCAGCACCTCTCTGCGCGTAGCCGGGGATGCGCTGGATTCCGCCATCACAAGCTATATCAAAAAGGAATTTAACCTCGCCATCGGCGACCGCACCGCAGAGGAAATCAAAATCACCATCGGCTCGGCTTATCCGCTGGAAAGAGAGGAAAAAATGGAGATTCGCGGTCGCGACCTCATCAGCGGACTGCCGAAGACCATCGAGGTCAACTCCATCCATATCCGCGAAGCACTCAAGGAGCCTGTCGGCTCGATCATCGAATGCATCAAGCAGACCCTGGAGGCAACTCCCCCGGAGCTGGCGGCAGACATCATGGAATATGGCATTACGCTGACCGGCGGCGGCGCATCCCTGCGCGGTCTGGATGAGCTGATCTATGCGGAAACGGGCATGCCCGTCAATGTGGCGCATGAGCCGCTCAACTGCGTGGCGATGGGCACGGGCATGGTTCTGGAGCAGATCGATAAGCTGAAAAATGTGCTGATCTCCCCCAGAAAAGCCTTGTTCTAAGCCCAGAGCGGAAGGAGCGTTTATCGTTGCAGCAGTTTTTTGAAAAATACAGAAAACAACTTATTCGGATCGGCATTGTGCTGCTGATCCTGCTCACGGTGATTGCCAGCAGAAAGCAGCTGAACGCGACCCTTTTGGAAAGCGCTGTCGGCGTTGTTGTCACGCCCTTTCAGGATCTGACGACAGGCATCAGCAGCTGGGTGGATTCCACGGTATCCTCCGCGCGCAGCAAGACCGATCTGCGGGAGGAAAACGAAGCCCTCAAGGCGCAGATCGCGGAGCTGACCGAGGAAAACAGGCGGCTCGCCCTCTACGAAACGGAAAACGAGAAGCTCTCCGCGCTGCTGAAAATCTCGCAGAAATACCCCGCCTATGAAAGCGTGGGGGCGGCGGTGATTGCCAAGGACCCCGGCGTTTGGTATGACGTTTTCACGATCGATAAGGGCACAAAGGCCGGCTTGAGCGCAAACATGGTGCTGATCGCACCGGAGGGGCTGGTCGGCAAGGTGCTGGAAAGCGGGCTGACCTTCTCCAAGGCGCAGTCCATTTTGGACAGCCGCAGCTCCGTGCCCGCGATGAGCCTGCGCACGGGCGATCTGGGCGTTGTCAAGGGGGACTACACGCTGATGAACAGCGGGCTTTGCAAAATGGAATATATCGACGGCGCGGCGGAGATCATGGTGGGCGATGAGATCGTGACCTCCCAGCTTTCCGATATTTACCCGCCGGGGCTTGCCATCGGGCGGGTGCTGGAGATCGAAACGGATGCCAACGGGCTGACGAAATATGCGGTGATCGAGCCTTTCGTTGACCTGAAGCATCTGGATACCATTCTTGTGATCGACAAGCAGGCAAACGCGGATGCCGCGACAGAGCCTGCGGCGGATACCGAAACAGCGGAGGCGGCAGAATGAGAATTGCCTTAGCAATACTGATTATTTTCCTCAATTTCATATTGCAGACGACGCTGTTTCCGATGCTTGCCATTCAGGGGATTTTTCCGAATACGGCGCTAATCCTCTCCACCTCCTACGCCCTTTTGCGGGGCAGCCGGGAGGGGGCGATCTTCGGCGCGGCAACGGGCTTTCTGATGGATGTTTTTTTCCACACCTCCGTCGGCTTTTATGCTGCGCTTTTCGCGACGATCAGTTTTCTCTTCGGGCGAGGGCAGCGCGATTTTTACCGCGAGAATTATTTCCTGCCCATCGTCTTCTGCGCGATTTCCGCCTGTCTGTTTGAGGGGGTCGTGTATATCGTGGGCTTTTTGTTCCGCGGGGAGGGCAATCTGCTGTATCTGCTCTTTCGCGTGCTGCTGCCCGAGGCGGTCTATACGGCAGTGCTCACCGTCCCCATCTATCGCCTGCTGTTCGGCGTCAATGAATGGCTGGAATTGAAGGAAAAATACAGATATCGGTTATTTTGACACCGTTCCCACAGGAGGAGCCGATGCGACAATATTGGGATCAGTTTTTAGAATTATGTAAAAGCAGAATATTCATCATGCTCTGCGGCGTGATCGTGCTGTTCGGCGTGGTCGTGCTGCGGCTGTTTTCCCTGCAGATCGTGCATGGGGAGGAATATCGCGAATCCGTCACCACAAGCATCTCCAAGGAGCTGACCGTTCCTGCGCCGCGCGGCGGCATCTATGACCGCTACGGCAGACCGCTTGCGATCAATCAGGTGGCGTATTCCGTGCAGGTGGACGGCAGTGTTACGCTGGAATTTTCCGATGCGGAGCGGCAGGCGCTTGCCTCTGCGCTCACGGAATATCTCCGGACGCAGGGCGCATATACGGTCGATTCTCTGCCGATCAGCGCACAAGCGCCCTACCGCTTTACCTTTGAGGGTACGGAGGAGGAACAGCAAAAGCAGGAGGAGCGCTGGAAAAAATCCATTGGGCTGGACAAAAAGCAGCTGGATTATTCCGCGGAGGATTGCCTGAACTATCTCTATGAGCGCTACAGCGTCCCTGCGGACGATTCCGATGCGCAAAAGCGCTGCTATCTTGCTATCTGCATGAGTGGCGACCGGAACATCATGGCGATGAATCTGGCAATGAAGCTGACGGAATTTGGCGAGACAATCACCGATGAGCTGCCGATGGATGCAGACGCGCCCTATTCCTTCCAATTCAACGAAAATGCAGCCAGAGAGGAAAACTGGAAGCTCTCCATGCAGATGAAGGACGACGAGCTGCAATACGATTCCCTGCAGACGCTGGATTATCTGCGGGACTTCTTCGGGCTGCCGGAGGGGCTGCCCAATGATCTGGTGCGGCACACGCTGGGGATTCGCTATTCGCTGTATCTCAAGCGGTATCAGCAGTTCCAGTCCGTCACCATCGCGACACAGATCAGCGATAAAACACTGGCATATGTGGAGGAAAATCAGGATATTTTCCCCTGCGTATTTATCGATACGGTTTCGCTGCGCGTATATCCTCAGGGGAAATATTTTTCGCATATTCTGGGCTATATCCGCCAGATGACGGAGAACGACTACGCGCTTTACAAGGACGATGTGGATGCGGCGGGCAATCCGCTCTACAGCCAGACGGACATCGTCGGGCAGGACGGCATGGAGAAGCTCTACGAGCGCGAGCTGAACGGTCTGGACGGGAAGGTCTCCATTGAAGTAGACAATCAGGGGCGGCGGATGAGCGTGATCGACTCCACAGAGCCGACTGCCGGCAAGGATCTCTTCCTGACGCTGGACAGCCGCCTGCAGCAGGTCGCCTATGATTCGCTGGAAAGCGAGCTGCGCGGCGCAATCATCCGAAAATTGACGACAACGGGGAAAAATTCCGTCTCCACGACGGAGCTTTTCGCCGCAATGATCAACGTGAACCATATCTCTGCGGCAAAGCTGTTGCGCGCGGAGAATGGGTTGCAATATGACATTTATCAGCGGATGCTGGCGAAAAATCCTGAGTTCCAAAGCGATCAGGAGGATGCTGTGGCAGTTGTGAAAGAGTTTCTGCTGGAGGAGCTGGAAACGGGACGCATCACCCCCAGAGA
Source organism: Lachnospiraceae bacterium (assembly GCA_963633805.1). Classification (GTDB taxonomy): domain Bacteria; phylum Bacillota; class Clostridia; order Lachnospirales; family Anaerotignaceae; genus Anaerotignum_A. Next base: position 47,480 of record CAVGZD010000006.1, read on the forward strand.
ATTTCTGCTGGTGATGATCGAACAGGGGCAGCTTGCGGCAACGGAGGAAGAGATCGCGGGGCTGCAAAACGGCACGCTCCCTCCCCTGCGCGTGATCCTCAATAAGCTGAACAGCGGGGAGCTTTCCCCTGCCGATACGGGGCTTGACCCCTGCACCGGCTCTGTCTTCGTTACGCAGGTCGGCTCCGGGGAGGTTTTGGCAAGCGTGACCTATCCTTCCTATGATAACAATGAGCTGGTGAATACCTTCAACAACAGCTACTACAACGATCTCCTGCAGGATGGGAATACGCCGCTGGTCAATCGCCCGCTGAAGCAGAAAAAAGCCTCCGGTTCGACCTTCAAAATGATCTCCGCCCTCGCCGGGCTGGAAACGGGCGTGATCACACCGGAAACGCTGATCACGGACAGGGGTATCTTCAAGGATACGGGTGTTCCCTATGCCCGCTGCTGGATCTATTCCAATACGGGCGGCAATCATGGCTCGCTGAATGTGACGAAGGCGCTGGAGGTTTCCTGCAACTACTTCTTCTACGAGCTTGCCTATCGCATGGGCAACGCCACCACGGGAAACAGCAACAATTCCATCACCACACTGAACGAATATATGGCAGCTTTCGGGCTGAACAACTATACGGGGGTCGAGCTGGACGAATACGGTCCCACGATGGCTTCTCCCGCCAATAAGGAGAGAGCCGTGAAGACCTTCAATCCCGATGCGACCACCAGCCAGACCCGCTGGACGGACGGCGATACCATCCGTACCGCCATCGGGCAGTCCATCAACAGCTACACCCCCGCGCAGATCACGAAATACGTCTCCACGCTTGCCAACGGCGGCACGCTCTACAAGCTGCATATGGTAGACCATTTGCAGAATGCAGACGGCAGCCTTTATGCCAAGACTGAGGAAGTGGTGGAGAACGTGATCGAATTGCAGGAGGAAAACCTGCAGGCGGTTTATCAGGGCATGGCAAATGTAAACTATGGTACGCGGGGCACCCTGCGGGGCGTCTTCGACGATCTGCCCGTAAAGGTAGCATCCAAAACGGGTACAGCCGAGGAGGACAAGAACCGCAGTTCGCACACATGGTTCGTCTGCTTTGCGCCCTATGACGATCCGCAGATCGCCATCACGGTAATGATCCCCTTCGGGGAGGGCAGCGGCACGCTTGCGCCCGCGGTTGCCAAGGCGATCATCCGGGAATATCTGGGGCTGGATCTAACGCCCGAAAATACAAATATGCAGACAATACTGGCACAATGAGATACAGGAGGGGAAAACCATGAATCAGGAAAACTATGTAATCTTCAAGGGGACGAAGGACGGCGTGACGGTTCTCTTCGATGCGGATGCGCCCTTTGCTGCGCTCTGCGAGCAGCTGGAGAAAAAGGTCGAGGAAGCGGGGAAATTCTTCGATAACGTGAAGACCTCCATGGCATTCAAGGGGCGCAGCTTTTCGGAGGAGGAGGAAGAGCAACTGCTGAAGATCATCGCGGAGCATACCACCATGCAGATCACCTTCGTGAAAACGGAAAACAACGAGCTGAAACAGCTTTCCGATTTATTGGCAAAAGAGGTTTCCCCCATGAATCTGACGAAATTCCATAAAGGCTCTTTGCGCAACGGCATGAAGATCGAATTTGACGGCAGCGTGGTCGTGATCGGGGACGTAAACCCCGGCGCGGAGATCAAGGCGACCGGAAACATCATCATACTGGGGCAGCTCAAGGGCATGGCACATGCCGGCTGCAAGGGGCTGACGGATGCCTTCGTTGCGGCGATTTACATGGCGCCGGTGCAGCTGCGCATCGCGGATATCATCACACGCTTCCCGGAGGAAAACAAAAAGGGTCCCAAGCCGCCGGAATATGCCTTCGTGCAGGACGGGCAGATTTTTGTGATGGCGCTGTCATAAGCAAAGCCCTGTCATATTTTGGGAAAACTTCTCCCCTTTTGCTAAAAAAAAGGAGTGCAAAAGCTGCATATTTTTGTTAATATAGAAACAGAGAAAATCAACGCATGAAAAACGGACGCATTTCAGACGAGGCTCCGGGGCATCGCCTTGGAAAACGACCTCTGAGAGTAGGAGGAAATAGCAATGAGTGAAGTAATCGTAATCACCAGCGGCAAAGGTGGCGTTGGCAAAACAACAACAAGCGCGAATCTTGGCTGCGGTCTTGCAGTTTTGGGAAAGAAGGTCGCTTTGGTAGACGCGGATATCGGCCTGAGAAATCTGGACGTGGTAATGGGGCTGGAAAACCGGATCGTGTATGATCTGGTGGATGTTGTGGAGGGCAACTGCCGCCTGAAGCAGGCGCTCATCAAGGATAAGCGCTATGACGGCTTATTCCTGCTGCCCGCCGCCCAGACCAGAGATAAGGACGCCGTTTCCCCGGAGCAGATGCAGAAGCTCTGCGACAGCCTGAAGGAGGAAGGCTTCGATTTTATCATTCTGGACTGCCCCGCCGGGATCGAGCAGGGCTTCAAAAACGCCATCGCGGGCGCGGACCGCGCAATCGTCGTGACGACGCCGGAGGTATCCGCCGTGCGCGATGCCGACCGTATCATCGGGCTTCTGGAGGCGCATGGGCTGAACGACCCGAAGCTGATCTTGAACCGACTGCGCGTGGATCTGGTGCAGCGCGGCGATATGATGAATATTGAGGATGTATCGGAGATCCTTGCCATTGATATTCTGGGCGTTGTACCGGATGATGAGAGCATCGTCATCGCGACGAATAAGGGCGAGCCTGCCGTAACCTCCTCGGAATCCAGAGCGGGACAGGCATACAGAAATATCGTGCAGCGTCTTCTGGGCGAGGATGTGCCGATCATGTCCTTCGAGCAGCCCCCCGAAACCTTCATGGATAAGCTCAAAAAGCTCTTCCGCGGCTGAGAGCGGAAAGCAGGAAAGGATGTGTGAACGATGGATCTGTTTAGTTTTTTACGAAAAAAACAAACGCCGCCCTCCGGCAGCGTTGCAAAGGATAGACTGAAGCTGGTTCTGGTGCATGACCGTGTAAACTGCTCCTCTCAGGTTCTGGAGATGCTAAAAACCGATATCATCAAGGTCATTTCCAATTACATGGAGATTGACGAGGAAGAGCTGGATATCCAGATCACCCAGACGGAATCGGAGGATAACCGTGGCACGGTGCCCGTGCTTTATGCGAATATCCCGATCAAGAGCATGCGCAAGGTAAATCAAGAGGATTAAAGGGAAAAAAGACCTTCCAAGGTGTCGACTCCATCGACCTAAAACCACAAGTCGAAATCAGAATTTCGACTTGCTTAGACAGAGGAATAAACAGACGAGTTCCATAGGCTTAAAAGCCTCGAAACCCTGTCAGCACTTTGCTTCGCAAAGCCGCCTGCGGCGTCGGGGTCTATCTTCCCCGTGCATTGTCAGCACTTTGCTTCGCAAAGCCGCCTACGGCGTCGGGGTCTATCTTCCCCGTGCATTACTGTTTTCCTCGCCGGAAGTGAATTCCGGCTGCGGATTCCGGTTGGGAAACCATCCACCGCCCAAGATGGGGCGGCGGGCAAAGCCCGCTTTGCGGAGCAAAGTGGTGAACAATTGTTTCCCAAACCCTTCCGCAGTATAAAATCACTTTGTCTACAGTCTGAGACCTTCAAAGGATCGTTTGAAGGTCTTTTCCGATTATAGAAATTGACAGAAATACAGCGGAGGCTGACCTTATGGATTTTCGTAAATATCTGCAAAATTTAGATTTCTGGCTGATCGCCGCAGTCTTTCTGCTGGCGATGTTTGGCTTAGTCTGCATCGCCAGCGCGACCCATGTTAATCTGGGGGAAAGCCCCTCCAACGTGATCAAGCAGGGGGTATTTTTCTGCGTGGGCATCGTGCTGATGCTGGTGGCGGCGAATGTGGATTATGAATATTTCTCACAATTTTATATCATCATCTATATTCTGAATATCCTGCTGCTGCTCGCGGTACTGCTGATCGGGACAAGCTCCAACAACGCAACGCGCTGGATCGCCATCGGTCCATTGACCATACAGCCTTCGGAATTTGCCAAGGTCATTATGATTTTCTGTCTGGCGCGGCTGATTTCGCTCAGACAAAAGCAGATCAACGATCTGCCGATGCTGCTCTTTCTCTGCGCGGCGCTGGCTGTACCGCTGGTGCTGATCCAGAAGCAGCCCGCCCTCTCCGCCAGCTTAGTATTGGTAGCGATCTTCTGCATCGAGCTATTCATCGCGGGGCTGGACTGGCGCATCATCCGCAATGTACTGATCGTCATTGTGCCGATCGTTGCGCTGATTCTGCTGGATGTCAGCCGCGAAGACCCCCTCTTTACGGATAAGATATTCAAGACCCACCAGTTCAACCGCATTCTCTCCTTTGTCGATCCCGGGCGCGACGCGAATCTGTATTATCAGACGGAAAAATCCGTCAGCGCGATCGGCTCCGGGGAGCTGATGGGCAAGGGGCTGTTTCAGGGCACGCTCAATCAGCTCAGCTATCTGCCTGAGCCGCATAATGATTTCATTTTCTCCGTGATCGGCGAGGAATTTGGATTTTTCGGCTGCGTATTTGTACTGGCTCTCTTGCTTTTTGTCGTGTTTCGGTGTATAGTTATAGCAATATCTGCCAGAGATACCTTCAGCCAGCTTCTGGCGGCGGGGATTGCGGGCATGTTCGCATTCCAGACCTTCGTCAATGCCGGCGTGGCAACGGGTATCCTGCCAAATACGGGGATGTCGCTGCCCTTTGTCAGCTATGGCGGCAGCTCCATGTGGACGAATATGGTCGCCATCGGCTTGATTCTAAATATCAGAAAGAAAGAGACAAAATCGCTATTTGAGGGAGGTCTGTTATGAATATCGGATTGATTGCCCATGATAATAAGAAAAAATTGATGGAAAACCTCTGCATCGCCTATCGGCATATCCTCTGCAAGCATGAAATTTATGCCACGGGGACGACCGGACGGCTGGTGGAGGAGGCTGCCAATCTTGCTGTGCATAAATATCTTTCCGCGCATCTGGGCGGCGAGCAGCAGATGGGGGCACAGATCAGCAATAACGACATCGACCTGATGATCTTCCTGCGTGATCCGCTTTCCTCCCTCGGCTATGAATCCGAATCGCACTCCATCTTGTATCTGTGCGATATGCACAATATCCCTCTAGCGACCAATCTGGCGACGGCGGAAACGCTGCTGCTGGCGCTGGATCGCGGCGATCTGGATTGGCGGAAGATCATGCGATAAGAAAGGTCGTGCCGATTTGGAGCTTTCTCTTGACCTCAAAGCCTTGGGCGTGATTATCGCCTACTACATCCTCATCAATATCGTCACCTATGCCATGATGGCTTCCGATAAAAAGAAAGCCATCCGGCATGAATGGCGCATCCCGGAGAAGCATTTTTTCATCGCGGCAGCGCTGGGCGGCGGTGTGGGCGGTCTGTGCGGCATGGTGCGCAAGCGGCATAAGACCCGCCATCTGAGCTTCCTGCTCGTCTATACGCTGACGACGGTTCTGCATACCCTTCTCCTCTTTTTGATGCTCGGACGCTTTACCTATGCGATGTAGCCCGGCAGGCATACGAATGAACATAACCCTGAGCCACAGCTGACCTTCGACGGCGCACAAGCGCACGGAAGCTGTCCTGTGTTTCAGGGTTTTTTGTTCATTTTTACGCCGTTTTTTCATAAAATTCCTGTTTTACAACGTATTCATTTTGTGTACAGTACTTATATAAAAAAGTTATAAAAATTCTCTTGGAAATATTTTCCTTTTATGTTACACTCGACCGTGAATTGGTGTATTTTGCGGTTTTATAGAATACAAAGGAAAAACAGATATGAAAACATTCAAGGATTTATCGATTCGAGGCAAATTGATACTTTCACACGGCGTAATCATCGCAGATACATTCGCATTTATCGTGGTTCTGCTGATTTTGATGAACAACATCACAGGGAAGATCAAGCAGCTCTACGAAGGGCCGATGATGAATATTTCCTACAGCGCCGACCTATACTGAACGCAGATCGACATCCAGCGCGCCATCAACCGCGGCATCAGCGAGCGGATGACGGATATAAGCACTCTGGAGGGCACGATCAACGACGATCTGGCGAAGATGGATGATGCGTATAACTATCTGCGCAATCATCTGATTGATCAGCAGAACATGTCTCGTCTGGAGGAGATCAAAAACGCACTGGACCATCAGGCAACACCGCAGCGCACAGAGGTGCTCCGTCTGATGAAGGCGCATAATTTTGAAGCTGCACGGATTTACAATACCAATACCTATAACGAAACCGTAAACGACATCAGGGATATGATCGACGAATTCAATACGCAGGTGAAGACAGTAGCCGCGGATTACGAAAGCTCCGCTCAGGCGACCGGGCGCACGGCTCTGATCACGGGCGTAATTGTGCTGGTTGTGGATCTGGTGATCGCAATCGCGCTGATGCTGCTGGTAACAAGACGTCTGCTGGTTCCCATCAAGCAGCTGGAAACAGCAGCAAAGCAGATGTCCGCCGGCAATCTGAAGGGCTGCGATGAAATTACATATGAATCGCAGGATGAGCTGGGCATTCTGGCTGAAAATATGCGCTTTACCATGCAGACGCTGGATGGCTATGTCAACGAAATCAGCGAACTGCTGGTGACAATGGCAGACAGCGACCTGACAAAGACAGGCGCGGATATTACGGAATTCCGCGGGGATTTTGCAAGCATCAAGAAATCTCTGGTTACGATTTTGGAGCGCTTTAATGCGATGCTCTCCGATATCAATGTTGCGGCACAGCAGGTGGATGCCGGCTCGGATCAGGTTGCAAACGGCGCACAGGCGCTGAGTCAGGGCGCAACAGAACAGGCTTCCTCCACCGAGGAGCTGGCGGCGACCGTTGCCGAGGTCAATAACCAGATCCGCACGGCGGGTCAGTATGCGGAATCCGCAAGCGAAAAGGTAAACGAAACCAACCGTCTGGCGGGCGAATGCAACGACCAGATGAAGGAAATGGTTGAGGCGATGGATCACATCAGCCGTTCCTCTCAGGAGATCGAGAAGATCATCAAGACCATTGAGGATATCGCATTCCAGACCAATATTCTGGTGCTGAATGCCGCCGTTGAAGCGGCGTGCGCAGGCTCCGCCGGCAAGGGCTTCGCCGTTATTGCCGATGAGGTGCGCAATCTTGCGGGGAAATCCGCTGTGGCTTCCAAGAATACTTCCAGCCTGATCGAAGCCTCCATCAAGGCGGTCAATCGCGGGGTGGAGCTGGTGGATGCGACAGCGGGGCATTTGCAGGCTGTGGCTGACCAGTCGAACGAGGTTGCTTCGATGGTAGATCAGATCGCGCAGACCTCCCGCGAGCAGATGGCTGCGATGGAACAGATCACGACAGGCATCGACCAGATCGCATCCGTTGTGCAGACGAACTCCGCAACCTCCGAGGAATCTGCCGCTGCCAGCCAGGAATTGTCCGGTCAGGCGACCACATTGCGTCATTTGATCGATCGCTTCTCTTTGGCGCAGAATTGATGCCGGTAGGTTGATATTGACAGATTGATAAATTGAAAAAATAAGGGATAGGCAAAGCAGGATTGTTTGCCTATCCCTTTTCTTGTGGAAAACCTTGCATTCCACTGCGCGGTGGGGGTGGGATTGCGCCGTGGGCGCGGAGATTTCATACTGCATACAAAATTCATCGCAGGGATGTGCAAGGGGCAGACTGCACCTATAGCACATCCGGGCAAGAAAACACCTAAATGCCGTAAATCCTTATTTTACGGGAACTTGCGGCATTTTCAACGTACAAACATTTTTTCGTAATATGAATGCTTTCTGATTTGGATTGCCGCTCACAATTCTATTTACGTGCCTATCCCTTTTTGTGAATTTTGTATTCAATGCACGGTGAATGCGGGCAACTGCATACTGGATTACAATTTATCACAGGGGTGCGCAAGGGGCAGACTGCACTATAGCGCGCCCTACCGCTCCTGCCACCATTCCACCAGCTTAAATTTGATTTTCGGCGTCAATTCCTCCTGCTCCCACGCGGAAACAACGAGAAATTCCTCATCGCTCAGCGCATTTTCCAAGCGGGCGTGGCTTTCCTCTGTGGCATAGCCCCAAGAGGCATCGACAAAGCACATCTGCGGATACAGTACACACCACCAATTCTGCCCTTCTGCCGCGCCGATCTCAATGCGCAGCGCATCATACGCGCCTGCCGGAAAAACCAGCTCATCATATTCCTTGAGGGGAAATTCCTCCCGCACCAAGGACACCCGCACGGGATAATCATAGCCCTGCCCCACAACCTCCGCAATCGCCGTTTCGCAGATCGCCTGCTGTGCCTGCTCCAATGCCGCCAGCGTTTCCTCCTTGGACTCGCTTTCTGCCAGCAGATCGCCATACTCCTGCAACACGCGATCCCGCACCGCCAGCTTCAGAGCCTGATCCGCATCGCTGTCGCTGTTCGCCAGCACATGAAAGCGTACGACCTTCGCCGAGATGCCGTCCTGTATCGTTTCGGAATAGCCCTGCGTCAGCCGCGCGGCGAAAAGCCCGCTGAAGAGCAAGCCCAGCAGCACCGCGCCCAGCCAATACCATTTTTCCTTTTTCCAAAGCATTTTCAAGCCTTCCGCCATGTCCCTCACCCCTTCTGATGGATTCTACGGGGAAGGATAGCCGGGATTTTTCAATTTTATACATTACCTTCGATGAACAAAGGCACACGCGCTTCCCAAAGCGGATTTTGGACGATTTTTGTTTTATCCTCCCTTGACGTGCCTTTCGGGCACGCCGGCGGTCGTCTGCCTGAAAATCGCCTCAAACTGCGCTTTGAGAAGTCTGCGAGCGGAGACTCGCTGCGTGTGCTCTTGTCCATCGAAGGTACGGATCGCAGCTATAGCAGCCCGACCGATCCCTCCTGCGGAAGGGCGCCGAATTTTATTGCAAGACAAGCAGTAGTAGGAATTGCTTAGACTATAAGTCCCGAAGCTTCAATTCCGGCTCAATCTCAAACTCCATCGCCGCCCAAAGCTCTGCCCGGCTGCGTCCCTGCGCCAGAGCAGGCGCAGATTGCCGCAAGCGCGGGAGAATGCCATACAGATCCTCCCCGGTGCGCACCGCAATCTCCAGCGTATGCCGTATTTCCTCCTGCACAAGCGCGGAAAAATGCGCCGCAAGCTCCTTTTTCTGTGCCGCAGAAAGCGAAAGTCCGCCGCCATCCAGCAATCCGCCCTCCAATGGCAGCGAAATGCGACACAGAATGCGCCCGTCTGTGCCCTCCGAAAAGGCATAGCGAACCTTACAGCGATTGATTTCCAGCGGGATCGTTGCGCCCTCAAATTCCGTTTCCAGAATCGCGCCCTCCGCTTCGCCCAGCAGGAAAAGATAGCCGCGCTCCTCCCGATCCTCCAGCGGATACACCCCGCCGCTGCCAATGGCGATGCCGCCGCCCAGCCGCAATTTGTCCCCCTCCACGGAAATGCGCGGCAAAACAGCACAGCTGCCCCGCTCCTGCCATTCCGTAAGGAAGGTATCCAGGTCCATCGCCTTGGTGACGGCAACCTGATGCGCGGTATTTTTGTAGAAATCCCAGAGGAACAGCCCAGTGTTGCTATCCTCCTGCAAGGCGGCGCACACGCAATTCTCTGCGCGATCCTCCGTCGCCAGCAGCATCACCTTATCGGATACTGTTCGGCTGCGCTCCAGCTCCGTCAGAAGCTGCGAAAAATCTTCCCCTTCCAGCACATCCCTGCTGAAAATGATGGTCTTGAGCTGCCCCAAATCCGTCTGGCGGGAGCTGCTGCAATCCACCTGCGCCACCGCCCCCAAGAGCGTCGCGCTTTCCACCGTGTACGGTTCGGGCGCGTCCTCGTCTGGCGGATTTGCCTGCGCAAAGCTGAAGCGACTGCCCGTTTCCGCGCGGTCTATGCCAAGCGTAATAATATATTCCCGATCCTCCGGGTCCTTCTGATCCCAGCAGCCTGTCAAAAAAAACGGCAGCAGCAGACCCAAAAGCAGTCCTCTCCTACGCATCGCGCTTCCCCCCTCTCCCTGCAAAAAGCAGCAGCAAAATCGGCAGCAGCAGCAGATAGATCCCGTGCAGCCAAGGCGAGATCCGCAGCCGCAGTGCATACGCCGCCGAAAGATTTTCCGGAAACAGCGCCGCCGCAAGCAGTATCACAAAAATCGCACCGAGCCAGCCCTTCCGCGCTGTATTTTTCTGCCGGAACGCCCTTGTCCCCAGAAGCGATCCGAAAAAGAACACGCCCGAGAGGAACATGCTGACCGACGCCATCCAGAACCACAGCAGCAGCACGTCCTGCCGGGTCAGGAACAGCCCCGTGAAGCTGACGCGCTCCATCACCTGCAGGGCGGGCAGCAGCTTGCGCGACAACATCCCCGCGCCATATGCCGCAAGGCAGAGGAAGACCAGCGCGGTCAGCGCGATGGTACTAATCAGCATCGTACAAAGGACGGAACGCCGCGCGCGTTGCTGTTTTTTCAGATAGGGGAATACAAAATACAAAAACAGCAGCCCCTGAAACACGATGCCGTAGGCGGGCAGACCGCTCCGATAGCCCGCGAGCGACGGCGCGGCAAGCGGCAGGATATGTCGATATTCCGCAGAGATGGCGACCGCCGCCAAAACCAGCACCATCGGCACGGCGACAAAAAAGAAGAGCAGCTCCGCCGTGCGTCCGCGGCACTCAATGCCCTGCGCCGCCAACGCCCACGCGACTGCCAGAATTACAAGCAGGATCACCCAAACGGGAGTGGTCGGCAGCATGGCGCGGCAGATAATCTCGCCCAGCAGCCGCAGCTCCATTGCCCCATCGAAAAGCAAAGTCAGCGCCAAGCCGAGCAGAATTAGGCTGCCCAGCACATTGCCGAATGCCCCCCGACACCATTCCACCACCGTGCCCTGCGGCTGTCTCATGCCGGCTGAGGTCAGCAGGAGGGAAAGCAGCGCGAAGGTCAAGCCGCAAAAAGCAGCGGTCAGCCAGCATGCCTGCCCCTCCCTTCGCGCCAGCTCCATCGGCAGAAAAAGCACCGCCGTCCCAAAGCAATCCAAAAGCTGCAGGGCTTGCAGCTGCCGCAGTGAAATTTTTTCATTTTCCGCAAACATTACGACTCCTCCTCCCTCCGCTTGCGTCCATCGGCGCGCGCGAAAATGGGTCTGCGCTTCATCCGCGAGAGCGGCAGGCGCAGCAGGCTGTCCTCCCAATCCAGATCGTCATTGACCGAGGAGGAGCAATAGGGGTAAAGATAGGGGATGCCATAGCTGGTCAGCCCCGCCAGATGCCCCAGAAGCAGCAGCACCGCCGCCCAGATGCCGAACAGCCCGAACAGCGCCGCCAGCAAAATGGCAAGATATTTGCTGATGCGCAGCCCGGAGACGATGGAGACATTCGGGATGACGAAGGAGCAGATGCCCGTCAACGCGGCAACGATCACCACAACCGGGCTGACAATCCCCGCCTCCACCGCCGCCGAGCCGATGATGATCCCACCGACGATGCCGATCGTGGAGCTGACGGGCGAAGGCAGGCGAATCCCCGCCTCGCGGAGCAACTCGAAGGAAAGCTCCATGATCAGCACCTCCCAGACCACAGAAAACGGGATGGCTTCGCGGGTAAAGGCAATCTTGAGGGCAAGCGCGGTCGGCAAAAGCTGTGGATGATAGACCGCGAAGGCGATATACAGCCCCGGCAGCAACACCGCTAATATCGCCGCCGCATAGCGAATGACGCGGATGAAGCTCATGATCTCCCAACGCTCGTAATAATCCTCCGCCGCCTGAAAAAAGGTATTGAGTGTCGCCGGAAGGAGGACGGCATAAGGGGTATTGTCCACCAGCAGCGCAACCCGCCCCTCCAGAAGCGCAGAAGCCGTCTTATCCGGGCGCTCCGTCATTTGCAGCTGCGGGAATGGCGAGCATTTTCGTCGCTCCAAAAGCTGCTCCACATAGCCGCTATCCAAAATGGCATCCAGATTCAGCGCATCCAACTGCTGCTCGACCTTCTGCAAAATCTCCGGGCGCACCAGATCCTCCATGTACAGCAGCGCGACATCCGTGAGGGTGCGATTGCCCGCCTTTTTGCGCTTGAGCTTCAGCTTCGCATCGCGGATGCGGCGGCGCGTCAGAACGATATTGGTGGAAATGACCTCCGTGAAGGCGTCCTTTGGTCCTTGTATGACAACCTCCGTTTCCGCCTGATTGACCCCGCGGGTAGGAAATTCCTTTGTGGAGGCTTGCAGCGCGAAATCGCAGCCCTCCATCAGCAGCACCGTGTCCCCCCAGAGGACGGCATCCGTGATCTCCGCCAGCGTGGTGATTTTTTCCACCTCGCCGATGGAAATGGCTTCGTCCAGAAGCGTCTGCAAAAGCTGTGCGGGCTGCTGCGTGTCGTAGCGCAGCATAAGGTTTGTCATGATGTAATTTCGTATGGTATCGCCGTCCACGATGTTGTCCGTATAGATCATCCAAAGCCGTGCATCGCCGCCGCTGATGCGAAATTCCCGCATCACGATATCGCCGCAATCGCGGAAAATTTCGCGGATGGCTGTCATGTTCTGTTCCAGATCCTTTGTCAAGTACATTTTTTCACCTCTGCTTTCTTTCGCTGTAGTTTGTGGAAATTGCCGTATTTTATGCAAAAAATTGCCCACAAGGTAAGGAAAAATAGCAAAAAGCCCGATCCATCCTTGTCATACAAAGATAGACCGAGCTTCTGTGCGAGTTTCTATGCATTTTTCAATTTTTTCCCTTTGGCAATACGAAATCCTCATCGCCCCTGTGACAGCAAGGGTGCGCATAAGGCAGTAATTCTAAAAATTACGATTATGGCATGGCAGTTCTTCCAAGTCAAAGACCGCAAGGGCAACTACCGCGACATTCCCGGCAACTGGAATC
>CAVGZD010000007.1:0-57240 GCA_963633805.1 Lachnospiraceae bacterium
TAGCCGTAGCTTTCAGCATTTCAGAATTTATGTTTTCTTATTCGGGCGCACCTTTACAAGGGCTTACGGCATTTCTCTTAAAAAATGTCTGTTTTCTTATTCGGAGCATCGATCGCAGTTCCTCTTACCGGGACCTCATCCTCCCTCTGAATCCGATTGCTTACAGCAATGCAGCCTCACGCCTTCCAAAGGCTATGAAGATTACAGTATGCATACACAGCCTCCACCGCATCGCCCTCGCAGAGCGCGAAACAAACCTCCGGCTTCTCGCCCGGATGCAGCTCCTTGCGCTGATTGCCCTGCTTTGTATGGATGGAAACCCACTCGATGTAATGCTCCGGCAGCATGGGATGCTCCACAGAGCCAACCTGCACGCGAACGAGATTGCCCTCGACCGTCCATGCGGGCACATGCTTTTCCGCAGACGCATCCGTTGTGCCGGGGATGATCTCGCTCATTTTTTCGCCGCAGCAAAAAACCGGCACACCCTTGTCCTTTACCTTCGCAACGATGTTGCCGCAGTGCTTACAAATGTAGAATCTCTGTTCCATAAGATACACTCCTTTCGTTTTCCGCCGTTTGCCGACCAAGGCAGTCCCCTGCCTGACCCTATTGTATCCAAAATGCGGCAAAGCGTCAATATGCCAACGATAGGACGCGAATCTTCCGGGATTCCTTGCTGTTTTTCTTCAACCTCAGTGACAATGCTCGCCGCAGGAATGCCCTTCTCCATGCGCATGATGACCGCAGTGCACGCCTGCATCAAACTGCAACGTACCCGCCAGATACGCCCGCACCGCTTCCTCCGCACTGCCCGTCACGCCGCCGCGCAGGGCAATGCCCTTTTCCGCCAACGCAGTCCTTGCGCCGCCGCCGATGCCTCCGCAGATCACGACCTTTACGCCGTTCAGCAGCAGGAAATCCGCCAAAAGGCCGTGTCCGCTGCCCATCGTCGGGACGATCTCCTCTGCGAGCACTTTGCCATCCTCTACGGTATAGAGCTTAAATTCCTTCGTATGCCCGAAATGCTGAAATACCTCGCCATTTTCATAGCTTACCGCAATTTTCTCCTGCATTTGCCGTGCCCCCTCGCATCCTTACATATCCTTCATTTTCTGCAAAAAATCCGCCATCGGATCGAGCCAATCCCCCGCAAAATCCTCCGCTTCGCCCCGGTCGCAGCGCGCCGCGATAGCCGGATCGATCGGCAGCCTACATGCCACGGGAATATGGTGCTTCGCAGCGATTTCCTCAATATGACTCTCGCCATAGATCGTATGGATGCCGCCGCAATCCGGGCATCGGAAATAGGACATATTCTCCACGATCCCCAGAATCGGAATATGCATCAGCTCCGCCATTTTCACTGCCTTATCCACGATCATCCCCACCAGCTCCTGCGGCGAGGTCACGATCACGATGCCGTCAATGGCGATGGACTGAAACACCGTCAGCTGAACATCCCCCGTGCCGGGCGGCATATCCAGAAACAGAAAATCCACATCGCCCCAGAGAACATCGCTCCAAAACTGCTTGACCGTGTTGGAAATCACCGAGCCGCGCCAGATTACAGGGTCGGTATCATGCTCCAGCAGCAGGTTGACCGACATCACCTCAATGCCCGTTTTCGTCTCGCAGGGCAGAATGCCAAGCTGATTGCCGTAGGCTTTCTCCTGCATCCCAAAGACCTTCGGGATGGAAGGTCCCGTGATATCCGCATCCAGAATCGCCGTTTTGTTGCCCTTTCTGTTCATCAGGACGGCAAGCGCAGAGGTCACCATGGATTTGCCGACTCCGCCCTTCCCGCTCACGACGGCGATTACCTTCCGAATCTTGCTGTGCGCATTCGGCGGCACCAGAAAATCCGTCGCCTTTCTGCTGCTGCAATTGGATGCGCAGCTTCCACAATTATGAGAACAATTCTCGCTCATTTTTTCATCTCCCAAATCATTCTGCTTTCGAGCAGATATGGCGGCACTTTCTCTCGCAGCCGCCCTGCTCGCCTTGGCAAAGATCCACATTGCCGCCCTCAATAAGCAGCATTTTCCCGTTTACCAGCGCATCCGCCAGCTTGTGTCTCGCTTCATTATAGATCCCCTGCACCGTCGTTCTGGCAATGCCCATCTGCTCGGCGCATTCCTCCTGCGTGTAGCCCGCAAGGTCGATCAGGCGGATCGTTTCATATTCATCCACCGCCATCACCACCTTGTTTTCCGTCTCATCCCCCTGCACAGACGCTTGTCCCCCCATCGGCACGAAGCTGCTGTTTTGCGGCATGCAGCAGACGCGTCTGCTTTTTCTCGGTCTTGGCATTCAAACACCTCCCATATCTTCAGACAGATTTTCTATGTTGTCCTTCTCCAGTATACACCTATTCCGGCATATGTCAACATAAAGAAAGCCCCAAATCTTTCCGACCTGAGGCTTTTTTCGATTTAATCCAATTCGCGTTTGTAATTTTTCAGCAAAAGACCGATGATCTGTATCGCTGCGAACAAAATCAGGTAATAGATAATCGCCTGCTTCAGGGAGATGATTGCCGCCAGCACCATAAATGCGCTCGCCGCGATCCCCAGAACCGGCGCAACGATCCGCTGCACCGTGCTCATTTCCTTTTCCTTTTTCATCTGCATAAGGAAAATGGGGATATACATTGCATAAATCGTAACGATCGGCAGCTCGGAGCTATCGAAGCAGAACGGACCGAACCACAGCTCCGGCGAGAGATTCGCGCCGTAGAAATATGCCAGCCAGATCGCCGCCATCATTAGCCCCAGCATCGCAGAGTTCATCGGCATTTTCGTCACGCCGTCCACCACCTTGAATACCTGCGGCATCGGACCTTCATCTCGCGCCGCCATCGCATAAAAACCGCGCGTGCAAGCCATCATCAAGCCGTTGAGCGTACCCAAGCAGGAGATCACAACGAATACAAACAGCAACGTGCCGCCCGCATGGGTGAATACGGTCGAAAACGCGATTTTTGCGCCCGTTTCGCCGCCTGCCATCATCACTTCATTTTCCACCGCACCCGCAAGCCCGATGTAATATACCATATAAACCAGCACGACAAAGATCGTCCCGAATGTCAGCGCCCGCGGCAGATTTTTCTTTGCATCCCGCAGCTCCGCATTGATAGAGGTCGCGCAGATCCAGCCCTCATAGGCAAAGCATGTGCCGACTACCGCCGTAAACAGCGGATTGCCGCTGACCTCCACGATCGCCCCGGAGGTCATATTGTCCATCAAAACGCCGTTTTTCAAACCGAAAATCGTGCCCACGATCGCCATCAAAAACAGAGGGATCAGCTTCGCCACCGTCGTCGTGATCTGCAGCTTCCCCGCCAGCTTCGGCGCAAGCGCATTGATGACATAGCTGCCAATCAGAAACAGCATGGAAATTACCATAACGCGCGGCCCAACGATGCTCCAGCCCATCAGTACGCCGAAATACCGCGCCGCAACCCATGCCACAACCGAGGTCATCGCAGGATAATACGTCACCGCCATAAACCACGCGAAAAAGTACGCATACTTCGGGCCGACCAGCACTTCCGCGTAATCGACTACGCCGCTGACCTTCTCATGCTTTGTTGCCATAATCGCGAAATTATAGGCGCAAATGACCATAACCAGACCGCCTAAGAACCACGATAACAGCCCTGTCGGCAGGTCGCCGCCGGTCGCCACCAGCACCTTCTCCGCTTTGAAGAATACGCCACTGCCGACCACAATGCCGACTACCATCGCGACCGCCGTCAGCAAGCCATATCTCTTTTCCAAACCCTCTTGATGCATACAAAATTCCCCTTCCTTCGCGCATAGCCGCAGTGACGCATTCATGCTTTGTCTTATAAAAGTACCACTTTTGTAGGAAAATTGCAACAAATTTCCAAAAAAGCCGTGTTCTTTTTGGCAAACAAGAACAAAAGTGTTTCCGACATTTGCAGAAAAAATGCCTGTATTCCATATAAGCTCCGAAATAAAATAGAATTTTTTCTATTTGCACCATCTTTTTTCATCTATTTTCATAATAAATACCAAAATGAGGTGTTTATATACGAAAATGAAGAAAATGTTTCCCTTGAATCGTTTCCGTAAAGCCGCTCTTGCGCGTGAGTATCAGCACAAATCAGACAAATCAAAAAAACGACGAAAGCCCGCACTCGCAAGCATTTCGCCGTTTTCGCCCTTTTTACACCAATCTGATTTTATCCCGCGTAATATCCTGCAAGGATTTGCAATTCGTCATTGCCATAGCATCCCGCAGTTCCGCCTTCAATTTTTCTGTATACAGCCGTACGCCCTCCGCGCCGCCGCCATAAGCCGCGACTACATAGGGTCTGCCGATCAGCACGGCATCCGCACCCAGCGCAAGCATTTTGAACACATCGTCCCCGCTTCGAATGCCGCCGTCTACAAAAATCTTTACCCGATCGCCAACTGCCGCCCTGATTTCCGGCAGTACCTCTGCCGCAGAAAGTCCATGATCCATGACTCTGCCGCCGTGATTGGAAACCACGATGGCATATGCGCCCGTCCGCGCCGCCTTCACCGCCGTTTCCGCCGTCATGATCCCCTTGATGATAAAGGGCAGTGCAGATGCCTTAGCAATCTCCGCCAAATCCTCCTCCGATTTCAGCGAAAAGGGCGGATTTGCCAGGTTCGCATGCAGCAGACCCGCGCTGTCAATATCCATCGCAAAAGCAATCGGATGCACTGCCTCCGCTTCCCGTAGCCGCTCCTTCGTCACCTCCACAGACCAAGGCTTCAGCGTCGGAATGCCCCAGCCATCGTTTGCCCGGATCGCGTCCAGCGGTTCATAAAAATTCTCCGCCCGCGGACCGCCCCCGCCGAAGGCGATCGTCCCCGCCTGCTTTGTGCCACGCATCAGCATATCACAATAATCACAATCCGTCATACCTTCCATATAATTGAAACTGAGCAGTCCGATCGGCGCAGCGAAAATCGGTGCAGAAAATTCCTTGCCAAACAGGGAAATTGTCGTCTCTCGCTCCTGCGTTTTCCCCATTGCGTCCATCTCCAGGAAAACATGCTCCGTCAACCACGCCACATTTCGTGTAAATGTTGCCGCACTGCCCTTCCCGCCGGGACCGGGCATCACGCCCCGACAGGCAATGCCGTTGCATTCCGGGCAAACCCTGCACTTTGGTGACAGCTTTTTTCGCGCATTTTCTAAAATCTCCTGATAGGTCATTGCTCTCCCTCCGCAGTTCTCTATAGCTTTCACTCATTGTATCATATCGAACAGTATTTGCAAACAAAATTTGCATTCCCTCCCAAAAAATGATACACTGGAAGAAATTTCGACAGCTTTCCGCAAAGCATATCGCTTAGATTAGAATCGCCCAGAATTGTACTCAGGAGGGAATCTCATGCTGATTTATACCATTTTTATGGCTGCTCTGTCCGTTTTTTTGTATCGAGAAAGCAAAAAGCTCCTGCGCAGAGAATCGAAGCTCCTGCAGGAATTTTGCAAAAATCCCATCTCGCAGAAAACCGTTCTGAGCATGCTGCGGATCATTCTGCTTTCCTCGGCGGCAAGCGCGGCGCTGATGCTGCTCTGCCTGATTCTCACGCGGGTCAGCGGAGAAATGCCCAAGCCCCTCGCCACGCTGTCCATCCTCTGCTATAGCGTGGGCTTCATCTCTGCGATGTTCAAATTGAAAAATATGCAGTGATGCCCGGCATTTCTACGATCTATTTTTCTCCCCACGCATGATGACATAAAACGTGATATGTGCCTCCCGATCCTTCAGCGGGATATTGATCCGCTCCGGATAGCCGCCCTGAAGCTGTCCATAATCCGTGGTGAAGCAGGGCAGCGAGGATGCGCGCACCAGTTCATCAAAAACAGAAGCATCCGTCTGCACCAAAAACTTGGAGGCGGGCATTTTTTCGCGGCAGAGGGTATCCCAGAAGCCAAGCTCTGTGCGCAGCAGGAAATTGAAGCCATTGATATCCGCAAATGTCAGGGTTTCATGCACTGCAAGCTCGTGCTCCGCCGGGACGCAAACGAAAAGATTTTCCTGCATAAACGGCTTTGCCCCGTCAATCGGAAAGGGCAGAATGGCAACGTCGCAGGAGCCATGCTCCCACGCAGCCAACACCTCTTCATTCTGACAAATCGCAGAGGATACGACCATGCCGGGCTTCTGGGCGTTCAATTTCGGCAGCAATTCCCAGAGCGGCGCGGGCGCGCAGGATTTTATAACGACAGTCCTCTGCCGCTGATCGAAATCCCGCACCTGCTGCACCGCCTGTTCCGCTTCACGCAATAGCTTGCGGGCATGCTCCGCAGCCAGCCTTCCCGTGTCATTCAGTTCAATTTTGTTTTTGCCCCGGATAAACAGCGGCACGCCAAAGGCATCCTCCAGATGCTGCATGGAACGTGTCACAGACGGCGTAGAGATATGAAATTCCTCTGCGACACGGCTGAGCGTGCCAAGGTCGGCAAAAGCCGCCAGCTGGCGCAGCTCATACAGGTCAAGCATGCTACCACCCCCTGCATTTCATATTCTGAAACGTGCTTTTCGATATCAATAGTGTACAATATCTGAAATCTGTTGTAAAGTATCGATCAGAAGGAAAATCACTTTTCAGAAATGGAGGTATCATTATGGAATATGTAACCTTGAATAACGGAATCAAAATGCCCAAGCTGGGCTACGGCGTGTATCAGACCCCGCCGGAGGAAACAAAGCGTTGTGTGCTGGACGCCATCGACATCGGCTATCGCAGCATCGATACCGCTCAGGCGTACTACAATGAGGAAGGCGTTGGCGAGGCACTGGCGGCATCCGGTCTGCCCCGCGAGGAATTTTTTCTGACCACCAAGGTCTGGTTCACAAATGCAGGCTATGAAAAGGCGAAGGCATCCATTGAGGAATCCCTGCGCAAGCTGCGTACCGACTATCTCGACCTGCTGCTCATCCATCAGCCCTTCGGCGATTACTACGGCACTTATCGCGCGATGGAAGAGCTGTACAAGGCGGGCAAGCTCCGCGCCATCGGCATTTCCAATTTCGGTTCCGACCGTTATCTGGATATCCGGCACTTCGCGGAGATCAAGCCCGCAGTCAATCAGATCGAGACGCATGTGTTCCAGCAGCAAAAGGTGGCAAAGGAATATCTCAAAAAATATGGCTGCCAGATCGAATCCTGGGGTCCGTTCGCAGAGGGTCGCGGGGATATGTTCACCAACCCCGTGCTGACGGAAATCGGCAAGAAATACGGCAAAACCGCCGCACAGACTGCTCTGCGTTTCCTGCTCCAGAGCGATGTGGTCGTGATCCCCAAATCCACGCATAAGGACCGGATGCAGCAGAATTTTGATGTTTTCGACTTTACGCTGACGGCGGAGGATATGGCGGCGATCGAAGCCCTTGACGGCGGCGAGAGCCTGTTCTTCTCCCACTATGATCCCAAAACCGTAGAGTGGTTCATGTCCATTCTGTAAAAGACGCAAAGGATATGTCGCAATAAACTGAATATCGCTCCGGGGGGTTTCTTGAAAGTAATTTTTACAAGATGCAGCCCGCACATTGTGGAGAAAAACGCCCTGAGAGCGGGAGTTGATTTGCCATGAAAGCTTTCCATTGCGATTCTGAACCACACTCCATTCGTTGTATGCTTGAACGAATGGGGTGTTTTGCTCTGCACAAGCCATCCCGCCTTGCGTATCATTCACCCCTTGATCAGTCTGAATAGCGCGGCTATACCTCCCGCATCCGGGATAAATCCCCCGCAAAATATGCCTACATTTCACAAGAAGCACTTTTCAGAATCTCCCTAGCCTTACGATGAAGCTCCGTGCCCTTCAGCGACAGAAATTGACCGGAGCGCGACAGACCCATGCCCGCTCCCCCTTCAATCATCGATCAGGCTGATTTTCATGGTGCGTTCCTCCAGAACATCCAGCAAAACCCGCACCGTATCCAGCGATGTAAACATCGTCACATTATTTTCACCGGCACAACGGCGAATCGCCGCGCCATCCTCATGATGCACGCCGGAGAGGATCGCCCTCGTATTGATGACATAGCTGACATAACCTGCGCGAATCGATTCCAGCACATCCTGACTGCCCTCGCTCAGCTTTCCGCGCACTCTGCTGCGGATGCCATTTGCCTTCAGGAAAGCCGCCGTCCCCGCGGTGGCCTCTATATTGAACCCCAGATCATAAAAACGGCGAATCAGCGGCAGTGCCTCCTGCTTATCCTCATCTGCCAGCGTAACCAATACCGTGCCATAATTCAGCACCTTGATCCCGGACGCCACCATTGCCTTGTACATCGCGCGATGCAGCTTCACATCATAGCCGATCGCTTCCCCGGTTGATTTCATCTCAGGCGAAAGATATGCATCCACGCCCTTCAGCTTCGAAAAGGAGAATGCCGGTGCTTTTACATAATAACGCCCCTTTTCCTTCCCATAGGCTTTGAATATGCCCTGCTCTGCGAGACTTTTTCCAAGCATCACATGCGTTGCCAGATCCGCAAGGGGATAGCCCGTCGCTTTGGAAAGAAACGGCACCGTCCTGGAAGAACGGGGATTTACCTCGATGATATACACATTTTCCTCTGCATCCACAATAAACTGGATATTGAACAGCCCCTTGATCCCGATGCCCATGCCCAGCCTTTTTGTATACTCTATGATGCGTTCCTTCACCCCCTCGGAAATGCTGAATGGCGGATAAACGCTGATGGAATCACCGGAATGAATGCCCGTCCGCTCCACCAGCTCCATGATGCCGGGGATGAAAACCCGCTCTCCATCGCAGATGGCATCCACCTCCACTTCCTTCCCCTGAATATAGTGATCCACCAGAACAGGCTGATCCGCATCGATGGCAACCGCCGTTTCAAGATACCGGCTCAAATCCGCCTCTTTGGAAACGATGCGCATGGCTCTGCCGCCCAAAACGAAGCTGGGGCGCACCAGAACAGGATAGCCGATTTCCGCCGCGGCGCGAATGCCCTCCGCGATACTGGTCACCGCTCTGCCCTTTGGCTGCGGAATCCCCAATTCGGAGAGCAGCCTTTCAAAAGCATCCCGGTTTTCCGCCCGCTCGATTGCCTCGCAGTCCGTGCCGATGATTCTGACGCCCCTCTGATGCAACGGCGCAGCCAGATTGACCGCAGTCTGCCCACCTAAGGTAACAATCACGCCCTCCGGCTGCTCTAGCTCGATGATATGCATCACATCTTCTACGCAGAGAGGTTCAAAATACAACTTGTCAGAGCAGGTGTAATCCGTGGAAACGGTCTCCGGGTTATTGTTGATGATGATCGCCTCGTAGCCTGCCGCCCGGATCGTCTGCACCGCATGCACCGTGGAATAATCAAACTCCACCCCCTGCCCGATGCGGATAGGACCGGAGCCAAGCACGATGATCTTCTTCCTTTCTGAAACCACCGATTCATTTTCTTCCTCATAGCTGGAATAAAAATAGGGGATATAGCTGTCAAATTCAGCGGCGCAGCTGTCTATCATTTTATAAACAGGAAGGATGTGCTCTCTTTTCCGCAAATGATATATCTCCGTTTCCTCCCTGCCCCAAAGCTGCGCGATGATTCGATCCGAGAATCCCATTTTCTTTGCCTCTTTCAGCAGCTCGATATCATCACGATTTTCTTTGATTTCCCTTTCCTTCTCTACGATATCGTTTAGTTTTCTCAGGAAAAATAAATCGATCGCTGTTGCTTCATGAATCGCTTCCGCCGCACACCCCATGCGCAGCAGCTGCGCGATGGCATAAATGCGGTCATCCGTACCGATGCGGATCAAATCCAGCAGCTCCGCTTCCGTCATGTTATCGAATTTACTGTCGTAAAGATGATAGAGACCGATTTCCAGCGAGCGGATCGCTTTCAGCAGGCTTTCCTCAAATGTCCTGCCGATGCTCATCACCTCCCCCGTCGCCTTCATCTGCGTACCCAAGGTATTGTTTGCATCGGAAAATTTATCAAAGGGGAAGCGCGGCATTTTCGTCACCACATAATCCAACGCAGGCTCAAAGGCGGCGCAGGTATTGGCAAGGCGAATTTCATCCAGCGTCATCCCCACGGCAATTTTTGCGGAAACGCGGGCAATCGGATAGCCGCTTGCCTTGGATGCCAGCGCAGAGGAACGGGACACCCTCGGATTGACCTCGATCAGGTAATATTGAAAAGAAGCCGGATCTAGTGCAAACTGCACGTTGCATCCGCCCTCGATCTCCAGCGCACGGATGATTTTCAGCGCACTGTCCCGCAGCATCTGGTATTCCTTATTCGTAAGGGTCTGAGAAGGACAGACGACAATCGAATCCCCCGTATGGATGCCGACCGGGTCAAGATTTTCCATATTGCAGATGGTGATTGCGGTATCATTGCCATCGCGCATCACCTCGTATTCGATCTCCTTATAGCCCTTGATGCTCTTTTCGATCAGCACCTGATGCACAGGAGAAAGGGAAAGGGCATTGCGCATCAGAGGGATCAGCCCCTCCCGATGATCTGCGAAGCCGCCGCCCGTTCCGCCCAATGTATAAGCCGGGCGCAATACCACGGGATAGCCGATGGCTTCCGCGATTTCCAGCCCTTCCTCTAAGGAATTGGCAACATCGGAGGGCAGTACCGGCTCACCCAGCTCTTGGCAAAGCTCCTTGAATAATTCCCGATCCTCCGCCCGTTCTATGCTGCGGCTTTTCGTACCCAGCATTTCCACCCGGCACTCGCGCAGAACGCCCTTTTTCTCCAGCTGCATCGCCAGATTCAGCCCCGTCTGCCCGCCGATCCCCGGCAAAATGGCATCGGGACGTTCAAAGCGGATGATTTTTGCCAAGTATTCCAATGTCAATGGCTCCATGTATACCCGATCCGCAACGGAGGTATCCGTCATGATCGTCGCAGGGTTGGAATTGCAGAGGATCACCTGATACCCCTCCTCCTTCAGCGCAAGGCACGCCTGTGTGCCTGCGTAATCAAATTCCGCTGCCTGCCCGATGACGATCGGACCGGAGCCGATGACCAGTATCTTTTTTATGTCAGTTCTTTTTGGCATGGGCTTTTCCCTCCTCCATCATTTGGATGAATACATCGAACAGATAGCCGCTATCCTGCGGACCGGGTGCACTCTCCGGGTGATACTGCACACTGAATACAGAATCCCTCTCGCATTTCACGCCTTCAGCCGTGCCATCCAGCAGATTGATATGCGTCACGGTCAGGTCTGTATGCTCCAAGCTCTCCAGATCTACCGCGTAGGAATGATTCTGCGAGGTGATTTCGATTTTGTTTGTCTCCAGATTGCGCACGGGATGATTCCCCCCGCGATGCCCGAATTTCATTTTGTAGGTCTTTGCGCCATAAGCCAGCGAAATGATCTGATGCCCCAGACAAATACCGAAAATCGGCACTCTCCCGCGCAATTTCCGTACCGTTTCGATCACAGGCTGCACCTCTTCAGGGTTGCCCGGTCCATTGGATAGAAACACACCCTGCGGAGAAAGCGCTTCGATCTGCTCAGCCGGCGTATTCCACGGCACAACAATCACATCGCAGCCCCTTCGATTCAGGGAACGGATGATGTTATGCTTGATGCCGCAATCGATGGCAACAACGCGGTATTTTCCATCCGGTATCTTTGCATACCACAGCTCCTTGCAGCTCACCCGCGCAACCTCCCCTGAGGGCATGGGGCTTTCCGAAAGAATGCGCAGCCCCTCCGCCAAGGGCAGCACTGCATCCGCCAGCAAAACCTTTCTGCTGCCATGGTCACGAATGGAGCGCGTCAGCCTTCTGGTATCCACGCCGGAAATGCCCACGATACCATACCGCTTCATTACCGCCGAGAGCGTTTCCCTGCTCCTGAAATTGGAGGGTTCATCATTATATTGCCTTACGATCAGCCCGCCGATGGTCGGAACATCCGTCTCATAATCCTCCGCCGCCATGCCGTAATTGCCGATGAGAGGATACGTCATGACGACAGCCTGATCGGTATAGGAGGGATCGGAAAGAATTTCCTGATAGCCCACAACGGAGGTATTGAATACGATCTCGCACAGCCTCTGCCCTGCCGCCCCAAAGGCATAGCCGTAATATTCGCTCCCATCCTCCAATATGATTTTTCTGTCAAAGGCTTTCATATTTGCCGCCCCTTTCCCCATGCCGCTGTAGAGCCGCATCGATAAACCCTTTGAACAGGGGATGCGCTCTGTTCGGTCTGCTCTTGAATTCCGGATGATACTGCACGCCAACGTAAAACGTTCTGTCCGTCAGTTCTACCGTTTCCACCAGCTCTCCGTCCGGCGATGTCCCGCTGACCGTCAAACCCTTTTCCTGCAATAGCTCGCGATAAAGGTTGTTATATTCATAGCGATGGCGATGACGCTCGCTGATCTCCGTTACGCCGTAGCATCGCTCCATCGTCGTCCCCGCTTTGATTTTGCAGGGATACGCACCTAAGCGCAGCGTACCGCCCTTGTCCACCTCATCGCTCTGTCCCGGCATAAAATCGATGACCTTGTGCGCACACGCCGCATCAAATTCGCCGGAATTGGCATCCGCCAGACCCGCTGCATTTCTCGCATATTCAATCACGGCAATCTGCATACCGAGACAAATGCCAAAATACGGCAGGTCATTTTCTCTGGCATATTTTGCAGCCAATATCATGCCTTCGACCCCGCGGCTGCCAAAGCCCCCGGGCACGATGATTCCATCCATATCCGAAAGCAGCGCATTGACCGTTTCCGCAGTGATTTTTTCCGCATCCAGCCAATGAATCCTCACATGAGAATTATAATAATACCCGGCATGGCGCAGCGCCTCCGCCACGGAAAGATACGCATCGTGCAGCTCCACATATTTCCCCACCAGAGCGATCGCAACCGTCTTCGGTCTGTTTTTGATCCGTTCCACCATCTGCGTCCATTCCTCAAGCGCCGGCGCAGCCGTATCCAAATGCAGCTCCCTGCATACGACCGCAGAGAAATTGGATTTTTCCAGCATCAGCGGCGCTTCATACAGATTGGGCAGCGTAATATTTTCAATCACGCAATCCGGCTTCACATTGCAGAATAACGCGATTTTCTGGAAAATCACCCGCTCCAATGGCTCATCACAGCGCAGAACGATCAGATCCGGGCTGACCCCCATCCCCTGCAATTCCTTCACAGAATGCTGTGTCGGCTTCGATTTATGCTCCTCAGAGCCTTTCAGAAAGGGCACCAGCGTCACATGGATAAAGAGGCTGTTTTCCCGCCCGACCTCCAGAGAAATCTGCCGCGCCGCCTCAATGAACGGCTGGGATTCGATATCACCGATCGTCCCGCCGATTTCCGTGATGACCACATCCGCAGCCGTCGTTTCCCCAAGGCGATAGACAAACTGCTTGATCTCATTGGTAATATGCGGGATCACCTGCACAGTGGAGCCAAGATATTCCCCGCGCCTTTCTTTATTCAAAACATTCCAATAGACCTTGCCTGTGGTAAGGTTGGAAAATCTGTTCAAATCCTCATCAATGAAGCGCTCGTAATGTCCCAAATCCAGATCCGTTTCCGCCCCATCCTCGGTCACATATACCTCGCCATGCTGATAAGGGCTCATCGTTCCGGGGTCGACATTGATATAGGGATCCAGCTTCTGCGCCGCCACCTTCAGCCCCCTTGCCTTCAGCAATCTGCCAAGAGATGCCGCGGTAATGCCTTTGCCCAAACCGGAAACCACGCCTCCCGTTACAAAAATATATTTCGTCATGATAGCATCCCTCCCGCACTGCTTCTTAAAGCTCAATTTCGACTGCATCCTTGCTGACATCCTGCAAGAGAGGTCTGATTTTTTGCAAAAAGGCATCTACCTGCTCCGGGCATCTGCCAATATAGTTTTCCGGCGACAGCAGACCTTCCATTTCCTCCTCCGACAGCCCGAATTCCTTTCTTGCCGCCAAGCGGGCAAGCAGATCGCAGTCCTCGCCCTCCTTCATCCTCGCCGTTGCCTCATGGGAACAAACGCGGATCAGCTCATGGAGCTGCTGCCTGTCGCCGCCCCTTTTCACAGCCTCCATCATCAGATTTTCCGTCGCAAGAAAGGGCAGATATTCCTTCACTGCCTTTGCAACGATTTTTTCATTCACATGCAGCCCATCCGTCACATTCTGCGCGAGGCGCAAAATGGCATCCGCGCAGAGAAAGCCCTCCGGCATGGAGATGCGGCGGTTTGCGGAATCATCCAAGGTTCGCTCCAGCCATTGCACGGAAGCCGTCATAGGCGCATTTGCGGCATCCGCCATAAGATATCTTGCCAGAGAGCAGATGCGCTCGCTGCGCATGGGGTTTCTCTTGTATGCCATTGCGGAAGAACCGATCTGATTTTTTTCAAATGGCTCTTCCAGCTGGCGGTCATGCTGCAAGAGACGAATGTCATTTGCCATGCGATAGCAGCTTTGCGCAATGGCAGAAAGGCAATTCAGGATACGGCTGTCCAGCTTTCTGGGGTAGGTCTGCCCGCAGACATCAAAGCATTCCCGAAAACCAAAATCCGCAGCGATTCTTCGGTTCATTTCATCGATTTTTTCTGTGTCCCCTCCGAATAGCTCCAGAAAGCTCGCTTCTGTGCCCGTCGTACCGCGGCAGCCCAAAAACCTCATGCTCCGAATCACATGATCCATCTCTTCCAGATCGAACAGAAAATCCTGCAGCCACAAGGCGGCGCGCTTGCCGACCGTAACGGGCTGCGCCGGCTGATAATGGGTATAGCCCAGTGTCGGCACTGCCTTATATTTTTCCGCAAAGTCCGCAAGATTTGCCATCACCCGCAAAAGCTCCGCACGTAGATAGTGCAGCGCATCCCGATACAGGATCAGATCCGCATTATCCGTCACATAACAGCTGGTTGCGCCCAGATGGATGATCCTGGCGGCAGAGGGAGCGACCTTCCCAAAGGCGTACACATGCGCCATTACATCGTGACGAACCTCTTTTTCCCGCCGGCTAACGCAGTCATAATCTATATTTTCAATATTATCCTCCATCTCCCGGATCTGCTCTTCTGTGATCGGAAGTCCCAGCTCCTTTTCCGCTTTCGCCAAGGATACCCACAGCCTGCGCCATGTTCGATAGCGGGTATCCGCCGAAAACAGCTCCAGCATATACGCGGAGGCATAACGAGAGGATAAAGGGGATTCATATCGTTCTTTCATAGAAATTCTCCTTACTTTCTGATAATAATGCTGTCCCGCTCCGGGCCAACAGAGATATAGGTGATCGGACAGCCGATGGCTGCTTCAATAAAGGAAACATAGTCCTGCGCCTGCTTCGGCAGGTCCTCCCATGCTCTTGCGGCTGAAATATCACAGCTCCAGCCATCGAAATATTCAATCACGGGCTTCGCCTCCTGCAAAGCGACCGGAAACGGAAATTCGTCCGTCTGTTTTCCGCGCAGCATATAATGCGTGCAGACGGGAATCTTTTCCATATAGCTGAGGACGTCCAGCTTCGTCAGTGTGATTTCCGTCGCATTCTGCACCTTTATGCCGTACCTCGTTGCCACGATATCGATCGGACCTACGCGGCGAGCTCTGCCTGTTTTCGCCCCATATTCAAAGCCTGCCTCCCGCAGCCGATCCGCCTCATCTCCAAACATTTCGCAGACAAAGGGTCCCTCTCCGACGCAGGTGGAATAGGCTTTCACCACACCGATCACATCGCTGACCTGCGCCGAGGGCAGCCCGGAGCCGATCGGGATATACGCCGCCGTTGTATTCGAGGAGGTCGTATAGGGAAAAATGCCATAATCCAGATCCCGGAGAGAGCCAAGCTGTGCTTCAAACAGAATGCTCTTCCCCTCCTGCTGTGCCTTTTCCAGAATGGCAGTGGTATTGCAGACAAAGGGCTTTATTTTCTCGCAATAGCGATGCATCCACTCCTCCAGATCCTCCTCCGTATAGCCTGCCGCGCCATATACCCCGCTCAGCGTCAGGTTTTTCCATTCCAGAAGATCCAGCAGATGCGCCTTCAATTCGTCGGGATAGAACAGCTCCCCCGCCAGAATCGTCTTCTTCTGATACTTATCGGAATAAAACGGGGCAATTCCCTGCTTGGTAGAGCCGAATTTCTTCTTTTGCAGTCTTTGTTCCTCCAAAACATCCTGCTCCCGATGCCACGGCAGGAGGATGGACGCTCTATCGCTGATTTTCAGATTTTCCGGTGTGACGGCGACTCCCTTTTGGGTTACCTCCTGCATCTCCAGCCAGAGATTTTCCGGATCGAGCGCAACGCCATTGCCAAGAATATTCAGCACATCCTTGCGGAATATGCCTGAAGGGAGCAGATGCAGCATAAATTTGCCATATTCATTTACCACCGTATGCCCGGCATTGCCGCCGCCCTGAAAACGAACGACAATATCATATTTTTCCGTCAGCAGATCAACCATGCGTCCTTTTCCTTCATCGCCCCAGTTGATGCCGACAATCGCGCAATTTTTCATAAGCCCATCTCCTTAGATATGCTGCTGCAGGCGTTCCATAACCTCCGTATAGGCAGCCTCTACGCCGCCCAAGTCCCGGCGAAATCTGTCTTTATCCAGCTTTTCGCCGCTTTTTATATCCCACAGGCGGCAGGTATCCGGGCTGATCTCATCTGCCAGCACGATCGTTCCATCCGCCAACCTGCCAAATTCCAGCTTAAAATCCACCAGAGTGATTCCGCATTCCGTCCAGAATTTTTTCAACTCTTCATTCACGCCGAGGGCATATTTTTTTATTGTTTCAATTTCTTCCTCTGTGGCAAGATGCAGGGCAATCGCATGCGCCTGATTCAGCAGGGGATCTCCCAGCGCATCATTTTTATAGGAAAATTCAACGGTGGGAGCATCAAAAACGATCCCTTCCTCCACTCCATACCGCTTAGAGAAGGACCCTGCCGCAATATTGCGCACGATCACCTCCAGCGGGATGATCGAAACCTTTTTCACCAGCGTTTCTCTGTCGCTCAGCTCTGCGACATAATGCGTGGGGATGCCCGCTCGCTCCAGCCTCTGCATCAAAAGATTGCTCATCCTGTTGTTGATTACGCCCTTACCTGCAATCGTCCCCTTTTTCAGCCCATTGAAGGCTGTGGCGTCATCCTTATAGGAAACGACCAAAAAGCGGCTGTCATCCGTTCGATAGACCTTTTTTGCCTTCCCCTCATAAAGCTGTTTCCCTTTTTTCATCTGTATTTTCTCCTTTTATTTTCCGCTGTCTCCATAATTTGCCAGCACTCTTGCCGAAGGGTCGTCTACATTGCAGCCTTCCCATTCCTTATTCGGCATCCAGAAATCTACGATCATTTGTCCCTGCCCGGGATAATATTTTTCAAAAATCTCCCGATAGAGCAGAGATTCCTTAGTAAAGGGCTGTGCATGCGTATATTTTTGCTTTTTTTCTTCCAATTCCGCATCCGTATAGCAGCCCTCCGCGTATTCCTTCAGATAATCCACCATCGAATGCCCCACCGCATCGGAAAAGGCTGCCTTTTCCCGCCAGAGGATCTCTTCCGGCAGATAATCCCCCTCGAAGGCATGACGGAGCAGATATTTCCCCTTGCCGTATTTGTTCATCTTCATTCCAGGATCGATCGCCATCACATATCTCACAAAATCCAGATCCCCGAAGGGAACTCTTGCCTCCAGCGAATTTACGGAAATGCAGCGATCCGCCCGCAGAACGTCATACATATGCAATTCGCGCATACGCTTTTCGGATTCCCTCTGGAATGCCGCCGCATTGGGTGCAAAATCGGTATATTTATACCCAAATAGCTCATCCGATATTTCCCCCGTCAGCAAAACGCGAATGTCCGTCTGCTCATGGATCGCCTTGCAGATGAGGTACATGCCCATGCTGGCGCGGATTGTCGTAATATCGAATGTTCCAAGAAGATGAATGACCGTTTCCAGAGAGGAAAGCACATCCTCCTTTGTGATGATGACCTCATGATGGTCACTGCCGATATATTCCGCCGCCGCTCCGGCATATTTCAGATCAATGGCATCCTCGCTCATGCCGATGGCGAAGGTTCTGATGGGCTGGTCACTTTTCTTTGCCGCAATCGCGCAGACCAGAGAAGAATCCAGCCCGCCGGAGAGCAGAAAGCCGACCTTCGCATCTGCCACCAGACGCTTTTCCACGCCGGCAAGCAATTTATCGTGGATATTTTTGCAAACTGTCTCCAAATCATCCGAAAGCACCTCATCCACCTTGGCAATATCACAGTAGCAGATAAATTCGCCGGCTTTATAATAATGACCGGGCGGGAACGGCATGATTTTTTTGGCAATACCGACCAGATTTTTGGGTTCGCTGGCAAAAACGATCACGCCCTTTTCATCATAGCCGTAATATAAGGGACGAATGCCGATGGGATCTCTGGCTGCGATGTACTCTTTCGTTTGCCCGTCATAGAGAATGCAGGCAAACTCGGCATCCAGCTTCGCGAACATCTCCACCCCATACTCCCGATACATCGGCAACAGGATTTCGCAGTCCGATTCGCTCTGAAAGCTGTACTTTTCGGAAAGCGCATCCCTCCATTTCTGAAAGCCGTAAATTTCCCCATTGCACACCACATAGCTTCCATCCAGCGCAAAGGGCTGCATACCGGAGGGCGTCAGACCCATGATGGCAAGGCGATGAAAGCCCAAAAGCCCATTTCCTGTATCAATCACCCGGCTGTCGTCCGGTCCGCGGGACAGCGTTTGGAGAAACCCTGCCATAAATTGTTCCCTGTCTATTTCTTTTCCGCAATAACCCATGATAGAACACATATTTACCCCTCTTTTTTATCTCAAAATTCTCCTTACCTCACGCTGAACAGAAGGTCGCCATAGGTGGGGAAAGGCCAATATTTTTTCACCGTCACCGTTTCCGCTTCATCGCAAGCCAGCCTCAATTCGCACATTTTGACCAGAACGGTATCCCGAATGGCATTTGCCTCCTCCTGCACATCCTTTGCATCGCCCAATTTCAGCAGGGCATCCTCCAAGGCGTCGCCGGCGTCTGCCATGCGTTCGATCAGGTCGGACAGCTTTCTCACTAGCTCCGTTTCATATCTGCAGGATAAGCCCGCCCCCAACTCCTGTTTCGCTGCGGCGGTTTTCGCCAATTCCAGCACATAGCCCTCCACCGCGGGAATGATTTCGTTTTTCGCCATATCGACCATCGTATTGGCTTCGATGATGACGGTTTTGCTGTAATTTTCCAGGGCAATCTCATATCTGGAGCGAATCTCCGCATAGGTAAATACCCGATGCCCCGTCAGCATATCCACGTTTTTCTGTTCCAGTACGCTGGGGATGCAGTCGGGCGTGGTTCTGTAGTTGAGCAGACCTCTGCGCTCCGCTTCTGCGATCCATGCATCATCGTAGCCGTTTCCGTTGAAAATAATCCGCTTATGCGCTTTGATGGTTTTCTGCAGGAGAACATGCAGGGCTGTTTCAAAATCCTCGCTGCCCTCCAGCTCATCCGCAAAAATCCTCAGACTTTCCGCCACAGCTGTATTCAGCATCATATTGGCGCAGGCAATGCTGTCGGATGAGCCGACCATGCGAAATTCAAACTTATTGCCCGTAAAGGCAAAGGGGGAGGTTCTGTTTCGGTCGGTCGTATCCTTATTGAAGCGAGGCAGCACTCTGACCCCCAGCTTCATTTTCGTTTTTTCCGCTCCGCTGTAGGGGCTGTCCGCTTCGATCGCCTCCAAAACAGCATTTAATTCATCCCCAAGGAAAATGGAAACGATGGCAGGCGGCGCTTCATTCGCCCCCAGACGATGATCATTCCCCGCCGTCGCAACAGAAACGCGCAGCAAATCCTGATACTCATCCACAGCTTGGATGACTGCGCAGAGAAACAGCAGAAACTGCGCATTTTCATAGGGCGTATCCCCCGGAGAAAGCAGATTGACCCCCTGATCCGTAGAAATCGACCAGTTGTTGTGCTTACCGCTGCCATTGACGCCCGCAAAGGGCTTCTCATGCAGCAAGCACACCAAGCCATGCTTTGCCGCAACCTTCTGCATGATCTCCATTGTCAGCTGGTTGTGGTCTGTGGCAATATTTGTCGTGGTGTAGATCGGCGCAAGCTCATGCTGGGCGGGTGCAACCTCGTTATGCTCTGTCTTCGCCAGAATCCCCAGCTTCCATAGCTCTTCGTTCAGATCCTCCATATAAGCCGCAACTCTGGGCTTGATCACGCCAAAATAATGATCGTCCAACTCCTGCCCCTTGGGCGGTTTCGCCCCGAAAAGCGTTCTTCCCGTAAAGCGCAGATCCCGACGTTTTTCATACATTTCCCGATCGATCAGAAAATATTCCTGCTCCGGGCCTACAGCAGTGCGGACGCATTTCACGTCCTCATTTCCAAACAAACGCAGGATGCGCAGGGCTTGCTTATTCAATGCCTGCATGGAGCGCAACAGGGGTGTTTTCTTGTCCAGCGCTTCCCCGCCATAGGAGCAAAAGGCAGTCGGGATGCACAGCGTCCTGCCCTTGATGAATGCGCAGGAGGTCGGGTCCCATGCCGTATAGCCTCTTGCCTCGAAGGTGGCTCTCAGCCCGCCGGAGGGAAAGGAGGATGCATCCGGTTCTCCCTTGATCAATTCCTTGCCGGAAAACTCCATGATAACGCCGCCATCCGGAGAGGTCGTGATAAAGCTGTCATGCTTTTCCGCAGTGATCCCGGTCAGGGGCTGAAACCAGTGGGTATAATGGGTCGCTCCATTGGCAACCGCCCAATCCTTCATTGCAATCGCAACCGCATTGGCAACGCCGCTTTCCAGCTTCGCGCCCTCGTCCATGGTTTTTTTCAAGGATGCATATACGTCCGCAGAAAGCATCGCGCGCATCACTCTATCATCAAATACCTTGCTGCCAAAATACGCAGGAACTGTTTCCTTTTTCATCGTAATTCCCCCTTTTCTTCAAAAAAAGGCAAAGAGAGCCTTCTCCTGTCATCATAAGAAAGACCCCTTTGCCTTTACAATCGCAATTCTTCGTGGCGTGAACCGATCCATATAGAAAAAGCGTCCTTGAGAATAGCCTTCTCAAAGACGCCTTTGCCTTGATGGAACACATCATACACCTCTCGCAGACATTTGTCAACCAATCACGCTATATATTTTTTTGAGATGAGGTATCAGTAATTCTGAATTTACAAAAACAGCATCCGGTATTATACTGCAAGGGATGAGCAAAGGCGTTCATTTTCCTACAGTTTCTGTATTAAAATGGCGCCTTTGCCCGTTGTGCTTCGGCACAGCTGCAAAGGAGGGATACCCATGAGAGATCACGCATATCACGTTTTGCTTTTATCCTCTTCCGCAACGTTTCATGCGGTTTTGAAGTCTCTCCTTCCCTCTTCCGATTATCCTGTCGTCTGCTCTGCCTATAGCGCGCAGGCAGCAAAGGAATTGCAAAGGGAGCAGCAATTTGATTTGGTTTTTGTGGATACCCCCTTGCCCGATGCCTCCGGCAAGCTCTTTGCATTGGAAGCATGCAGAAGGAAGGGCACTGTCGTTTTGCTCTTCATCAAGCAGGAGCTCTTCGATGAGATCAATGATGAGGTCATCGAGCAGGGCATTTTTACGCTGGCAAAGCCAACCTCCAAAGCCATTCTGGCGCAGGCTCTGAGATGGATGCGCAGCGCAAGAGAAGGCCTGCGTCTCTCGGAAAACAAGACCCATCAAGCCGAACAAAAAATCGAGGATATCCGTATCATCAACCGCGCGAAATGGCTTCTCATCAGCGAGCTGAAAATGAACGAAGCCGATGCGCATCATTATATAGAAAAGCAGGCGATGGATCGCTGCCTTACCAAGCGGCAGATCGCGGAGGACATCATCCGCATGTACTCCCTTTAGCGCCGCTAACGATTCCATATCGAACAGCAAAAAGGTTTCCGGTTAAAATACCTACCACCGGAAGCCTTTTTTCATGCCCTATCGCACCAGAACCCGCATCATATTTTCTGCAAAGGCATGCGCCCTTTCCTCAATGCCCTCCACCTTTAGAATGCTCATCGGATCATTCGCCGTTTCCACCATAGCAAAGTGCGCCGGCAAACGAAATGTTTTATTCATGCTGAGGGCGCTGATCACCTGCTCCGCAACGATATTTCCGCCGCTATAGCCCGAAACCACAAGGGCATAGAGCGTCTTTTCGTAAAAGGATGTTTTGCGGAACAGCGCGGTCAGGCGGTTGATGAATGCCGTAATATTCGCGCTGAGCGCATCATTATAATTCGGGCATAAAAGCAGCAGCGCATCGCATTTTACGATCGCCGGGTAGACCTGCTCGGCAATCACGCCGCCATAATAGCAGCTAGATTTTTCGCTGTAATGCATGCACATGCGGTAGGGACAGCCGCTGCAATCCTGAATCGTCCCATTCCGAAGGGAAATCTCCTGTATGTCGCAGTCATGCAGGTCTTTCTTCACCATATTCCAGAGAGCCGATGTATTGGAGGTATGAAAATTGCTGGCATGCAGGACGAGGATATTCGTTTTCTCCTTTGGACTGGGCGCAAACGCCATCACCCGCTCCAGCATTTCCCGCGCGGCGATATGATATGCCGTCAGATTATCCGTCTCCAGCCGCATCGCCTGTATATTGAAATTTTGCAGGGATGCCGTTCCCTCCACCATCGCCCTGCCGGGGAAGGAACAGCCCGCCTGATTTGCCGTGAACATAAACTCTCTGGCAAGCGATTTTGTATACAATTCGCTTTCCCCATCCACGATTACACCGCCTACGCTGCCCTCCAGATGCTCCATATGGGTGCGCAGAATTTTCAGAAAATGGAAATATTCCAGATTGATCCCGGAAATCCCCAGCGGAATGGCAAAGAGGATTCGTTGATTTTGCAGGGGAACAAAATCCTCCGCAAAGCGGATGACCTCGTAGTCAAAATCCTGCAGGATATCCTTCAATAAGGCGTCCAGCCGCTCCGTGCGCTTCGCATCGGCGCATTGCGGATAAACCAAAGTCAGCTTTCTTTTCATCGAATCACCTCCAGACCTCGAAATGCCTTTTCTATGCGGGAAAACAGAGCTTCCGGCAGGGGCAGTGCTTCCAGCTCCAAGCCATATTCTGTGCTGCGGTTTTTGCAGCCCATATAAACGCCCCCCAGAAAATTGGAGCTGTAGTGCCATTCTCCCCGCAGGGTCAGCAGGAGAGAGATTGCGGCAGAGGAAATCGCCGGCGCAACATAGGGCTTGAAGCCCAGCTCTCTGGTGCGCAGATTGGCTTCGATCGCAAGGCGCGTCAGCTCCCTCGACAGCGCATCGTCATAGCGCGCGATGCTGTTTGCAATAACCAGATCCTCTCCGTGCGGACCATATGCTCTGCCCTCCGTCAGGAAGGAGGCGAAACGCGCGTCCTGCTTGGCGTAATATGCCGCTCTTGCATTCATCACGCCCAGTCCATAGCCCTGTATCTGCTCCGGCAGGAGTCCCTTGCCGTCAAAGCATCCCTCTTCATTCTCATTGGAAACCAGAAACGCCGCCTTGCAAAGAGGATCGACCGGATCGGAGACAACGGCAAAAAGCCCCTGAAAATCCGCCCTTCTCGCCTGCTTTGCGAAATGAGAAATCAGCCCTCTGTTGGCTTCAAACTGCGCCATCCGCACATCCTTTACCTCGCTTCCCACGGGCGGGATACCCTTCGATGCGCAGAAAACGAACACATCACAGTCAAACAGCTCCTCCTCCTTCAGAATGACGACCTCCGGCAGTGCGTCGTACATCCACGGATATGCCACCTGATTCAGCTCGCTCTCCCAACGCTTGCAGACCGTATCACTGATGTCATAAATTCCCAGCTGCGCGATGCAGTCCCCGC
This sequence comes from Lachnospiraceae bacterium, assembly GCA_963633805.1. Taxonomy (GTDB): domain Bacteria; phylum Bacillota; class Clostridia; order Lachnospirales; family Anaerotignaceae; genus Anaerotignum_A. The sequence goes on from CAVGZD010000007.1 coordinate 23,888, forward strand.
CAAGCAGCTTCAAAGCCATCAAGACCGTACTGCCCACATCCCCCAATGCCAGAAGATGTACCTTTTTTCTAGGTTTTCCTTCCCGCTCCATTCTTTTTTTCCATTCCTCCATAGAGCCGTAGGAAAGATTCACTAGGGTTGCCCGCCCCTGCGCGATCGCGTCTGACAGCACATCCTTTTCTACGGCAGAAAGAGTTTCCTCGCGTCGATCCAATTCCTGCTGATCCAGCCAGAAAAGCCCTTCCTCCGCCAGCTGAGCCAAGTGAGTCAGGCGGCAATGTCCCTTTGCCCGCTCCATCGGGCGTTCTATCGGGACGAGTATCCCATTTTTCCACGTTTCATATTCCATATCCATTCCTCCCAAGCATCCTTATTTCACAAGATTTTGCAGGCGAATCAGCCGTTTGATATCATCCGCCAGGGCAAGCGAAGCCGGAATATGCCGGTCATACTGCATGCAGCTTCCCTCGTCCGGGCATCTGGGGGAGATCAATACCTCGCTCAATCTGCCTAATGTCAGGCTGCGCGCAAAGATGCGCTGATATTCCTCCTCCAACACCTGTAAAATTTCTTTAGTATTTTGCAGGCAGACCATAGATAGACTGTACACCTTCTCCAGCGGCGCATCCATCAGAAATCTGGGCATCACATAGGGCAGCTCCAGATTGATCGACGGCAGAAGATTGCCGACCGGCTCGCTCTCCCTCTCCACGCTGTCCCCCCCGATAAAGGGATACATGGAGGTTTCCGTGATCCAAGAACGCAGGGAGGGAACAAAATACACGCTTTCCACCGTCCTGCCCTGAATCTCCATCAAATCTCTGCCCCTGCCCGAAAGAATGCCCACGATGATACGATCGATCTCTACATTTTCCTGCTTGAAAATGGGATCAAGCTCTCGAATGCGATAGCCCTTATGCAGCAGATCATCCACCAGAATCGCAGGTCTGCGGAAGGAGCGGATGATCCTCGCCTGACAATCCAAGGGCAGATACTGCGGAAATTCCTTGACGCGGAAGGAGCGGATATCCGGTCGGAAGACCTTTTCCGTATGGAGCATCTTCGTTACCGTGTTGGGGATGATAATGCCCTTGAGTATCTTGCCAAAGGGTACGCACATTTTTTCGCCCAGAACACGCACCGGCAGCGTCTCCTTCGGAACCTGATTTGCCCTTGTGATGCGGTCGATCAGCTGATTATGCAGGATGCCCGCATCAAAGGAGATCACCAATTCTCCGGGATAGAGCTTTGTCAATGCCTTCTGCAGGCGTTCATGCGCCTCCCGCAACGTGCGCAGCACCCGCTCATTGCCGCCGAACGGCTCCTTCAGCGCCGTCTGCATGTTGTGATAGAGGGTGATCGGATGCTTCATATCCACAACAAAAATCTCCCGTTCGCCCTCATGCTCCAGCGGGACGAAGCCCTGCCGCAGGAGAACCTCCCTCTGCTGCCGATCCACCCCGCCTTCCGCAGGGCTGTATACCGCATAGGTGAAATCCTCCCCAAGACACCTTGCAAGCACCTCTGTCAGTAGGATCTGGCGGAGATCATCCACCTTCGCATCCTCCCTGATCCAACAATCGGTGAAAAGGACGATCTTGCCGGAGGTATGCTCCCGAATATATACCGCCGTGTCCATATCTCCAAATTCGGCATACAGCGCCGTTGTGGGGATATGCCGGTAAGCCATGATCGCAGCCGGCTGCTCGCCCTGCTCGAATACCGCCGTGACCCGGCTGTTTTCCTCCTGCACGATGGAAAGATAAGGGGCTTTTCTGTTCGCTTTTTTCTGCTGCCGTTCCAGTAGCTCCGCAGCGCAGTCATGCTTGATCTCCACGGATTCCGTTTTCAGCGGCTGCTTATACTGCGGCTCGCGCAAGTACAGCCCGTACTGATAGATATAATTCTGCGCCATCGGATCGATCAGATGAGAGATATCTCTGTTTCGGTCGATATTCTCACGGATGCGGGTGGAGGAAATATCCTCGAAATAGGCAGGCAGCTTCAGCTGCAAAACCGTATTCTCAATGCATCCGTAGGGATTCTCCCTCTGCTCGGACGTTTCCGCTCCGCTCTCCCGCAGGAAGAGGATATGCGGGAAGGTCTGGATCGAATCCTCCGTCACGGGCAGGCGATAGGAGGATGCATTTTTCACCACATCGCTGCCGGCGACCATATAAACCTCTTTTCCAGGGAATAGTCCTCTCAGCTGCTTCAGATCCGCCGGATTTGCGATATTGACCGGGATATTTTCCGGGAAGAGATAAATATTTTCCTCATCCGCAACGGAAATTTCCATGATTTTGCGGCGCACCAGATGCGGCTGCGTTTTCTTTGACCAAGAAAATTCATCCAATGCCAGATAGACGATAAAGCCCATATCCCGGATCCCTCTGGCGATCTCCTTATGCCCCAGAGAAAAGGGGTCGTAGGTGCCCGGGAAGAAAGCGATTTTCTCCGTTTCTTCAAAGTGCATGCTGCCATGCTCAAACAGATACGCGGTCAGAAAACGATAAATATGATTCCATGTCATCGTATCATTGAAGAAAGTCAGCTCCGATGTTTCATTCCCCTCGGAAAGCAGCAGAAATTTTTTGCTGAGGATGGCAAAAAAGTCCTTTTTCTCCTCCATAGAGAGCGTCTTTTCCGCAAATAATTCATGCCCCGCCACATAAAATGCCTCTCTGCTCACATTTTCCTGATAGCTGGAGCAGCCCCGCAGCAGCATCCCCAGCATCCGTTTTTTTCGTTTCTGATACAGACCTTCCTTTTCGCCGAAGCGATCCCGATACGCGCCGTAGCTGCGGAGCATCACGCCCAAGGTATCCAGGGCGACGCCTGCCGCGCGGTCATTGGTGCTGACCAGCAAGCGGTACAGATCCGACAGAAATTCATCCAGCTCCCGCGGATGCAGATACAGCACGAATCTGCCCAGATATTCCGGGATATATTTGGAAAATTCAAAAGCCCCGATCTCCAGCCCCTTCGTCAGCTCAATAGTGATCTCATTGAGCTGATCCCAAGAAAGAAACGGCGCTAAGCGCACCAGCGTTTCCCCCGCAAAATGGCGCACCGCTACCTGCTCGCTCACCTTCAGCAGATTGGACAAATGCGCCGCCACATGCAGATACGGCATGGGGTATCCCCTGCGGATGCGTTCATACAGCAGAGCAATATGGATGATCTTCAGCTTCCACGGGGTCGCCGCCTTCAGGTTGTCCAAAAAGATGTCCGAAACAATGGCTTCCTCCCGCCAGATGCGTTCCTCCGAAAACGATTTCATTGCGTCCTCTTTCTGCCATTTTTCCGCAATGCAGTATTTCAAAAACTGCAGCGCGATATCCTCCTGCGCAGGGATCAACTCCGCGATGGCGCAGATTTCCTCCGCAAGCTCCCTTGTATCCATCTCCTTTAAGACAAGCAAGGCGGCGGCTCTTGTTTCCAAGCTTGCTGTTGGTGCATACTCTTTCAGGAAGGAGAGCAGCACGCGTTTTTCCCCCTCGGATAATTCCTGCTTCAATATGGACTCCATCGTATCGATCAGGATAAAAACCGTATCCGCCGATTGCTCCGGTCTTTTGTAATATTGCAGCAGCTCCGCCGCATATTCCTCCCATGCTTTTTTGCGGCAGCTTACCGCCAGAGCCTGTACAACACGCTTCAAGGCAAAGCCCAGCCAACGGCGATGCCGATCCGTCATTTTATGATCCGGATAAATGATCTGCTCCAGATAGAGCTTCCAGAGCGTGAAGCTGTTTGTTTCCTCCTGCACCGGGATCACGCCCTGCGGGATCTCCTTGGTGTACTCGATATCATACCCGGCGATCACTACCCCCAGCAGCTCCGCCGCCTGTCTGCGGATGTCCCCCTCCTTGTGGATCATCCATTCATACAGCAGGGCGCAGACCATCTGCTTTTGCTTCTGGCTCATATAGGTGTGGTACTCCGAAAAAATATTCAGATAGGCACGGGAATCCTTCCAGTCCCTGCTGCTTCGAGCTGCCTCCAGAATCGCCCCGAAGGAGTTGTCTCGGCTTAGCTTGTACATCAGGCGGATGTTGTGCTCCACCGCCATATTTTTGAATACCTCCACCGTTTCCCCGACCGTCAGCAGAGCCTTCTCCTTCTGATGGACAGGGAGCGGCTCCTCGCGGCTCAGATCCGTATTGACCCCCAGGCTCTTCATGTATGCCTCAAAATCCTGCAGGCGGGAATAGACATGGCGGTAGCGCCGTTCCTTGGCGGAATCGACATTATCCAGCTTTTCCAGTATGACGCGGAAGGACTCCTCCAGGGAAAAGAAGCCCATTACTTCCTTGCCGTTCTGATAGCCCCGATTCTTCACCCGAAAATCCGCATAGATCAATATCAGCGACTCCACCGGAAGATTTTCCAGCTCCAAATCCCATGTAGAATGATTTGCCGCTATGATGCCGATTTCCGGCAGCTCATGCCTGCGAAACCATTGATCCGTATAATAATAATGCAGATAGGGGATGCGTTTCGTTTCGATATCTCGACAGCCGTATTTGCCGATGTCGTGCCCTGCCGCCGCCCCGGAGATCAGCCCCAGATCGACGGGCACGCCTACCTTTTTCAGCTGTCTGCCGACATGCATCGCGATATGATGCACCCCCGCCACATGCGCCAGAGTGTCAAAGGGCATAATCTCCCTGCCGATGCGCATCAGCTCCTGCATATAGTCCATCCGGAACGCCTGCAAAAATCGGATATACTGCTCCAGATAGGGGCTGTCCCCGATTTCCTCCGCCGTTGCGAAGCGAAAATCTCTCGTCCGCTCATAGGGTAACGCGCCCTTCTCCCATTGCAAAAATGCGCGCAGCACCTGCAGATAAAACAAAACCGCAGCATCCAGTCCTTCCTCAATGCTCAGGTCGTCCCTCCCGGCAAAAAGCCTTTTCACGATCCAATCATAAATATGCGGCAGCCAGCCTTTTTTCGGCTGTTTTCCTGCCAGCGCAGCCATCACGTCGGCGCAAAGCGAGAGCACCGCCTCGCAGGATATTTCCCCCTGCAGGATGGCATTGATCCCTGCCGTCCATGATTTTTTTTCCAGCAGGGATAACATTTCCTTCCTCTTGCGTCCGATCGTTTCCAAAAAACCTTTTTGTGTCAGTGTCTCTTGTAATTCCTTGAATATCGCCAAAGCCTGTGTTTTTCTCATGCGAACACCTCATATCATTTTAACCAATTATATTTCCCCGCATTTCCCATTTCAATAGATATTTTTCATTATAATCATATAAATTACTTATGACGTTTCTAAAAAATGTTTTTACGAGATATAAGCTGCATTTTGGGAAATGCATAAATCGTATCCAAAAATAAAAATCAAAACCGCCGGATCAGCCGGTGGTTTGTTCTGCCCCTATAAGGGGCTCTTACCAGCCACGCCTGCAGACGCACGAAAATCCGCCAAGCGCACCACTATTACGGACCAGCCGCCCCTTGGCGGCTCACTTTATTTGTCTTTTTTTGCCTGCTCTCCCGTAAACGGGTCTATGTATTCGCTCAAACTAATTTGGTCGGCTTGCCAATCCTCCCTTAACTGATTATTTATGTAATCCCTTATCTTTTTCGTATTCTTCCCCGCCGTGTCAACGTAATAGCCCCTGCACCAAAAATGTCGATTTCCGTATTTATACTTCAAATTGGCGTGTCGGTCAAATATCATCAGAGAACTCTTCCCTTTCAGATATCCAACTATTTCTGATACACTATACTTAGGCGGTATGCGGAGCAACATGTGGATGTGATCCGGGCAGCATTCGGCTGCTATGATTTCTATCCCTTTCCTTTCGCATAGTTCTCTCAAAATCTTTCCTACATCCTCTTTCAACTTTTTGTATATGATCTGTCTCCTGTATTTTGGTGCAAAGACTATATGGTATTTGCATTCCCATGTTGTATGTGCTAGACTATTCATATTCATAAAAAACCTCCTATGCTCTATTGTGTCTTGGCGGACTCAATATCATTGTAGCATAGAAGGTTTTTTCTTGTAGCTAAAGCTTTTTGACTCCCCCAGCATAGCTGGGGGTTTATTTGGTTATTACCAAAACGAGGTCCTTCCGCGTTGCCGCAGAAAGACCCCTTGCACACCCCTCACCCTCAATTTTTACGTTCATTCTTTTCCTTACGCCGCGAACGGGTCAAACACGCCAGGGGCAGGTTCATCGTCCTACGGCAGATAATACTCTACAGGTTCTTTTTTCGGTTCTTTTTTCTTTTTCTCTTTTTTCCCTCCGCAAAGTAAATGCTTCTCGCTTCGATGTAGTAGGAATAGCGTTTTTCACCCGTCTCTGGCTGCTTTCATTCTGAGCGGCACAGCTTGCCCTTAAATGCAATTAACTGCCCCTTTTTCAGATATTTTTCGTCAGCAAAAGCTCCTTGCCGCTCTCGCCGCTCTCCAGATGCACGCCGCGCAGGATCTCTACGGGCAGACTGTCGCCGGCGATTCGCTTTGCTTTTCCTACCATCTCCGCTAAAATATACTGCTCCATTTCAAATTTCATGCCATACCTCCGTTTCTGCGGGAATGCAGGGCAATGCCCCGTAACCCCCGCGTTTTGCTTATTTTATCCATGCCGATACTGCTTCAAAAAAGGGAAAGCTGCCCCGCAAGGGGCTGAAGCTCCACCACTTCCCGCATTGCAATTTTTGTTTCTGTAGTTTCTGCATTTTCGCACTCAGCCAAAAATTTTTTTAATGCTGACTTGCTTCTCAGGTCAAAAACCTGTATTTCGTTTCGCGAAAACGATTTTTCTACGGATACTTTCACGCTAATCTCTCCTCTAACTTTCTGTGATTTTCTACGCATACGCAATCTGTCTGTTGTCAAACAAGGATTGATTCTCTTTTCCCACTGAGGGCTGAGTTACGCCGTTTCATCCAAAATATCAAGCAAGGAAATCTGATTTTCGATCACGACCGCAGCCTTTTTCGTGTCGGATCGCGGTTTCGCTGCACAAACCGACACGTCCACAACGACTGTCTTGCCCGTTTCTACCGCATTTGATTTTGCTGTCACCTCTGGTTCTGCTGCCGCATCCAGCTTGACCGCTGTATCCGACTTTTCCGCAACCTGCTCCGTTTCTCCCGAATGGGCTTCGTCCGCTTTTTCTGCTTCACCTGCCTCAGCTGTCGATTTTTCTATTACACTAGTCGTTTCCACCGTAGCAGTCTCCACAGAATGCGTCTCATCCTCTGCCAGCAACGTCGCTTCACCCTCTATGACATCTTCGCCCGGCTCTTCCGTTTTCAAAAACGCCATCTTTTTGAAAACATAGCCGATATCCTCGGTTTTGTTCTTTAGTCCCAGCGTCAGCTCCTGCGCCAAAAGCGTTGTCAAATCCTGGCATTCGCTCATCGCCGCAAGCCCTTCGTCCGTCAGATTGCCCTCAATCACTCCCGCAACCGCCAGCTTTGACGCCATCAAACTTATCGCACGATGCTGCATCACATCGCTGAAATACAGGAAATACACCTCGATTCGAGGCGCTCTCTGATTGATGCGCCACGACCGCCGCAATGTTGAAATGTATGCCACCTTTTTTAGCTGGTAGGCGTGCAGCGAAGTCACGCCGATTTTGCTTTTCCCTGTACCGCATTCCGCGATGCAAAGCACCGTTTTATTCTTGCGCAGACTACGCATGATCGCCTCAGACACTGCAAGCTGCGCGTCGTACAGCCCATAGCCCGCCTGCCGCCAGATATTCGCATTGACCGCGCGAATCTCCTTCGATATAGACTCCTTTGCGGGGTCGAACAGGGACGTGAATTGATTTTGGATCTTATCCGAGATGGTCTTCCTGAATTAATTCAGATCCGCAGACACGGAATTGATGCCCTCAAACGCATTTCCCTCCGTGTAGTTGCCCGGAATAGCAATTTTTTCCGTTTTCAAGCCCCACTCCACGAGACGATGATGTTTCGCTCATCCTTGGACAACGCCAGCCGCCAGACATCAAGCTGCGCCCCACCGGACAGCATTTCCAGCTTTTCAGGAAACGCGCTTTTTTTCAGGCGAGTAAGCACGAAATCTCGAAACTCCGCAATCAGCGGCACGGACACAGCCGCGTCAAGCTGCTCAAATAGGCTTTCGTCGCCGTCCTCCTCGCAATAAAGGTATACTTTTTCCTCCTGCTTTTTGTCATCGTTGGCTTGCCGCAGGCTGTTTTCCAGAATCAGCGTCGTCTTCATACAAAGTCCGTCGTTGATGAAAATTTGACAGTATCGCTTGGCAACGCCCTGACGATCCTCTGCATTTCTTTTAATTCATTCTTGATTTCCTTTGTGTAGGGGTGTTTTTCCGGGTTCCACGACTAAAATTTTCATGCTGATTCTCCCCTCTTTCGCCCAATCAAAACGCCAAAAAAAATAGCCGAAAGACTGCAAGCTCTGCTTCTTTCGGCGCATCCCTGTCCACGTTTTTTGATTCGGGCACATCTCTTCGCTACTCCACGATTCCTGTCTCTTTGCTTAAAAATCCTGCAAAACCGCCTCCTTTGAATACAAAAAGACCGCAATTCCGCCTTTCATGCATCGAAATTAGAATGTACGGTCTTTTTTATGATTGTAGTTTTTGTGTCAGACAATAACCCGGCTTGAGGGCACTCCGCCCCAAAAACCTTTATACTCTGACCTGAAATACGCTTACCTGTCTTACCGGCTCATTATAGCATAAGGCACAGAAGATTCAAGTTGCAGTTTGGCAAGAGTAAGCCAAGGTATCATCAAGCCTCTTGTTCCATCGAAGCGCAAAGGATAAAATGGGAAAGCATTGCATTTGCAACACCTTCCCAACAAGAATCCCTCAATCAGCCCAGCAATACCTTTAGATCCTCCTGCGGCGTTGTGATCGGCGCAATACCAAAATTCTCCACGAGATAATTCAGCACATTAGGCGATACAAACGCGGGCAGGGTAGGGCCAAGGCGGATATTTTTGATGCCAAGATGCAGCAGGGTCAGCAGGATGCAGACCGCCTTCTGTTCATACCACGAAAGCACCATAGACAGCGGCAGGTCATTCACGCCGCAGCCAAAGGCATTTGCCAGCGCAACGGCGATCTGGATCGCGCTATAGGCATCGTTGCATTGCCCAATATCCATCAACCGAGGCAACCCGCCGATCGTCCCCAAATCAAGGTCATTGAAGCGATACTTCCCGCAGGCAAGCGTCAGAACGACCGTATCCTCGGGGGTCTGCTTCACGAACTCTGTGTAATAATTACGTCCGGGACGCGCACCATCGCAGCCGCCCACGAGGAAGAAATGCTTGATCGCACCGGATTTCACGGCATTGACCACCTGATCGGCAACGCCAAGCACCGTCCCCCGCGCGAAGCCGGTCATAACCGTGCTGCCGCCGTTGATGCCGGTAAACGCCTGATCCTCCGCATAACCGCCCAGCTCCAAGGCTTTTTCGATCACGGGCGTAAAGTCCTTTTCCTCCCCGATGTGCGTCAATTCAGGATAAGACACCAGTGCTGTCGTAAACACGCGGTCTGCGTAGCTTGCCCTTGGCGGCATCAGGCAATTCGTCGTAAAGAGGACAGGTGCGGGAATATCTGCAAATTCCTTCTGCTGATTTTGCCATGCTGTGCCAAAATTCCCCTTCAAATGGGCATATTTTTTCAGCTCCGGATAGCCATGCGCAGGCAGCATCTCGCCATGCGTATAGATGTTGATGCCCTTGCCCTCGGTCTGCTCCAGCAGCAGCTTCAGATCGTACAGATCATGCCCGGAAATGACGATAAACGGTCCCTTCTCCACGGTCAGAGGGACGGTAACAGGCGCGGGCGTGCCATAGCTTTCGGTGTTCGCCCGATCCAGCAGCGCCATGCACGCAAGATTCTTCTCGCCAACCTCCATCACGATAGGCAACAATTCCTCCATGCCCCAATCCTCGCCGACAGCAAACAAAGCCTTCGCGAAGAAGCGATTCACCGCGTCATCCGTATAGCCAAGCACCATCGCATGATGCGCATACGCCGCCATGCCGCGCACGCCGAACAAAATCAGGGATTTCAGGCTGCGCACGTCCTCCTGTGCCTCCCAAAGCAGGCGCATATCATAATCGTCATTGCGCGCGCACGGGTCTGCGCAGTCCGAACAGCGCGGCACCAAGGCTCCCTTTTCCTCATGCACGCGGTCGATCAGCTCGCGCAATGTTTTTTCATGAAAGCTGACATTTGTAACCGTCGTGAACAGACCATCGATGAATAGCTTCCATGTGTTCGCCGTCGGCTCTGTCGCGCCGTAGGTCGCTCTCGCCAAGCCGATCAACGCCCCCGTCAGCTCATCCTGCAATTCCGCAACATCCGCACTCTTGCCGCATACCCCCGCCCTTCCGGTACAGCCGGTGCAGCCTGCTGTCTGCTCGCATTGAAAACAAAACATTTTCTGCTCCATATAAAATCCTCCTCACTTTTCGTAAAATCACTGCCTTCTCTTGTCTTTCTACGGATACTATAGTACAATAAAATCAACAAGTCGGTTGAATTTTCAACAAAGGAGAGGATTTTTTGGAAAAATATTTTTCTGTCATGCAAAATACACAGCTATTCAGCGGTATTGCCGCCGAAGAATTGGAGTCCGCCCTCGCCTGCCTGATGCCCAAAACGGAACACTATCCCAAAGGGGCATTCCTGCTCCGTAGCGGCGATCCCGTGGATTCGGTCGGGCTTGTCCTCTCCGGCAGCGTGCTGATCGTGCAGGAGGACGTCTGGGGCAATCGCAATATTCTCTCCAAGGCTGAACCGGGGCAGACCTTCGCCGCCGCCTTCGCCTGTGCGCCGGGGACTGTGCTGAATGTCAGCGTGCTTGCGGAAACCGCGGCTGCCGTCATGTTTCTGAATGTACAGCGCATCCTGACCATGTGCCCCTCTGCCTGCGCACGACACAGCCGCATCATCCGCAATCTGCTAGGGGAACTTGCGCAAAAAAATCTCCAATTTAACGCAAAGCTCACGCATATGGGGCAGCGCACGACAAGATCTAAGCTGATGTCGTACCTCTCTGCCGAAGCGCAGCGCCAGCATACCTATGAGTTCGATATTCCCTTCTCCCGACAGCAGCTCGCGGATTTCCTCGCCGTAGAGCGCAGCGGGCTTTCGCTGGAGCTTGGTAAGCTGCGGGATGAGGGCTTGCTGGAGTTTCATAGAAATCATTTCGTCCTGAAGGTGTAGCTGGGTCTTGTTCTTCTTTACGTTTTATGAAAAGCTAGTTGACTTCTGCATGGTGCTTGGACACTTCTCAAAAAGAAGGCATAGCAGCGCCATGCCCAATGATGAATGGGTGAAATATGCGTAAAGTGCAGCTTGCAATCATGGGAACAGCTTTTCAGAAGTGCCCCAATCATTCCTGTGCAATGAAAATCGCTGTCCTTTCACAGTGGTTGTCGGTTGTAATCATTCAAAAACGTTTTCGCGGTCAGATCATCTGGCGACCCCGCCTGCTTCCACTTGCATACAAAATTGCAATGCGCATGGATTACGCATCGCAGAGAACGACTTTATAAAGTGTGACAAAGATATGCCTGATATGCCCCATAAAGGATTCAGAATATATCGTCTTAAATCACACCTCAACCACGGACAAGCTATGATTCGTATACGGCAGGAATTTTTGGCAGATATCCTCGGTCAGCACCTTCATATATCCCGTTGTTGTTCCATCGCTGCAGCCGTACCATTTTTCAGAAATGACATCCTCGTCAAAAACGATGCGCACCCTACCTTCCGTATCTAACAGGCTGCTGAAAACAGTCGCCGCGCCGATTTTCGTGCCGAGCATCTTCTCCATTTGCGCCGCAGGGGCAAAGGAAACACGGGCAATACCCAGCGCATTGCTAAAATCCTTAGAACGAAACGGCTTATTGCCGACAGTGATAAACAAATAAAAATCCGTCTGCTGCCGATTGCAGAGAAACAAGGTCTTTACCATGTTCATATCCAGTTTTTCATCAATCGCAACGCAATCCTCCATCGTGATCACTTCATCTGTATCGACACGCTGAAAAGGAATTTGCAATTTTTCTAATACTTCATAAACCTTTTGCTGAAGCTGCGTCTGAAAGTGACGGGGCGCTTCGGTCTGAATTTCGCTTACATAAATCATAATGCTCACACTCCTGCTTGTTTTTATATTCAGTTTACCATGCTTCTTTTGATTACAAAAACGAATGTTTGTCATAGAAAATATGATAAAATCGGATACCCGGAACAGAGCCGCAACATGGTACAAAAAGGGGGATTCCCCTCAGAAATCCCCCTCTGTCAAATCATGATTCTATCCACCCTGCGGCAATTACTCCGCATTCTGCAAATATCTCGCCAGCATCGCCGCAACCTGTGCGCGTTCGGCAGTCGCCCTCGGCGCAACGCGATTCTCGCCAATGCCGCTGAGAATGCCATTTTGCTGCGCCCAAATCAGCGCATCCTGTGCATAGGCGCTTGCAGATTCAGCATCGGCGAAGGTCAGCGTACCGCTCACCTCCAGAGAGCCCGCATTGCGATACAGCATCGCCGCCAGCTGCTCACGCGTCACCGCCGCAGTCGGATTCGTGCCGTCCGAAATGCCGTTTCTCTGTGCCCATTCATTGCCCTTGTCGTACCAACGTACGCCGCCCGCGGTATCAACGCCATTCAGGCGCGCCAGAACGGTATTGACCATGCCGCGCGTCATCGGCTCCCTTGTGCCAAAGATATTATCGTCGATGCCTGCAAACAAATCGTGCGCTGCAACAAAATTGACATCATCCTTCGACCAATGGTCGCGCGTATCCACGAAATCCTCGGAATTATCCACGATTTTGATCGTCACATCGCCACTTACCTCGATCAGCAGACCGTTTTGAGTCGGCAGGGAGTTCTTCAAAAGCTCCTCTGTACCATCCTCATGAACCAGAATGGCAACCGTGCCGGAATTCACGTTGGAAACGGGAATTTCAATCTTCGTATTCCCCGCGCCCTGCGGCAGATCGATGTCGATCGTCGGCGCAGAAACGATGTTTCTCTCCGCGCGGACAGAAACAGGCGCGGTTACCGGAGAATCCTTCTCCTTTGCATCGGAAACTGCGTCCTCCCTCAGCGTGGTACGAATCTCCGTCCTGCCATCTGCGCCCCTTGTTTCCGTGCTGACAGAGCCGTTTTCATCGCGGCGTTCCGTCGTCTTGCTGCCATCGGGTTCGGTTTTCGTCGTGACAGTCGAGCCATCCGGGTTGGTGGTCGTTTCCGTCACCGTACCGTCCTTTTTCGTTTCTGTCACGGTCGTTGTGCCGTCTGTCTCCATCGTCGTTTCGATCACTGTGCCGTCTGCCTTTGTCTCAGTCTTGGTTGTCGAGCCGTCGAAGTTTGTAGTCGTTTCTGTCTTGTCTGCGGCGGGCGTAGTTGCAGGTTTGCTGCCACCGGGGGAATTACCGCCGGAGCTGCCGCCCGAACTACCGCCGGAATTGCCACCGGAGGACGCACTCTGAATCGTCAGCGTACCCGCAGCCGACTTCACTACATTGTAGTTATCCGCATCGACGAAGGTGGTATCGTCTGCATTCGCCCATGTGATGGTGTATGTACCCGCCGCCGTGGACGTGCTGACGGGATTTCCGGTACTGTCGTTGCAGTCAAATTTCGGCGTATTGCTCGGCGTCAGCGTTTCGCCGCTCACCAAACCGGAATATGCCAGCTCGAAAGTCGGGATCGCATTGCCGCGACGGATAGTCACGCTCTTTGGCGCAACCGTGACATCCTTTTTGGCGATAGAAACCGCAATACTGTTTTCCGCCACATCCGCCACGTTTTCATCGCCTACAACCTTGTAATAAACCGTGTAGTCCCCTGCCGCCTTGCCGACAGGAATTGCCGTGCTGTAACCACTACCGGAGGTCAGGCTGTACTGCAGCTCGCCATCGGAGGTCTGCCCTGCGGTAACCAGAGTCTGCTCCGCGCCGTTGTAGGTCAGCTTATTTGCGGTCAGCGCAGTCACGGTCGGCACCGTTTTGTCGCTCACCGTAAGCGTAACAGTAATGCTGTACTCCGCATAATTGCCGCTCGTAACCGCGACCTCGACCGTTGCAGACTTGCCGACATTCTCTTTGTCATCCGCGAAGGCAAAGTACAGCGTTTTGCCGTCCGGAATGGTCGGTTCTCCGCTCAGCACTGCATCATTGTCCGTTTTGGACTGTACACCTGCTGTGCCGCCGGGGACGATCAAGCCGCTCAAATCCACCGTTCCCGCCGCGCCGTACTTGGCAGAACCATTCGCGGTCTTGTCGCCATAGGCAGCTTTTGTGATCTCGTAGGGAACGGAAATCGTTGTCGCATCATCCTTGATTTTGTAATTGTCCTTGCCAACGCCGTCCAAAGCGATGGAAACCTTCATGCTGCCCGTGCTGACATTCGCATCGGTGTATGTGCCGGGCGTTCCCTTGACCGTTACGTTAGCTTTATCCGCAGCCAAAATGCCCGTTACGGACAGAGCCCCGGAGGCTGTACCGGCATTGGTCGTGCCGTCGTAAGTCTTGCTTACCTTGTAATCGTCGGGTTCGACAGTGACTTCTGCTTTGCCAATGCTTGCTGTACCCAGTTTAGTTTCCGCCAACGCGCCATAATCCGCGCCCGCTTCGCAGGAGACAAAAACATCATATTCTCCTGCATTTTTAGCTTCCGTCACCTCAGAACCGTTCTGCTTCACGGTGACAGCAACCTCATCAACCTTGTCGGAATATTCCTGCTTAAGTTGAACTGCACTCTTGATTGTGTCCAGTTGATTTTCAGCCGTATATGTCAGGTCTGGCGCAGCAAAGGTAAAGAAATCCGCCATCGCAGGAGCTTTGCCATCCGTAACAGTCAGGGTGAATGTGTCCGATACCGTCCCGCCGCCGTCTGCCGGGGCAGATACGGAGATAGTGTATGCACCTTCGTATCCAGCTCGTAGGATTCACGCGCAGCTGTCTCCACAACGGTGTACGTTCCCGCCTGCAAATCAACGGTGATCCTGCCGTTGCGGTCGGTCGTGAAAGTGCCGATTTTCTCGCCGTTCTGCTTCGCGATGTCGAAGGAAACATCCTGCAGGGGCTCGCCCGTCTGCATATCCGTCTTTATGATGAGCAGGGAGGACGCAGGCTCGTTTTCGACCTCGACAACGACCAGTTTTCCTGCCTTTACCTCGACCGTGCGCGGCGATTCGTCCCAATGATAGCCTTCCAGACCTTCGATTTCCGTAACAGTGTAATATCCCTCCTGCAAGTCGGAAATGCAAATCATGCCGTCCTTGTCGGTCTTGAAATTGCCGATTTTTTCGCCATTCAGCTTCGCAACAGCGAAGGTTACGCCTTCCAGCGGCGCATGGGCTTCACTGTCGGTCTTGATGATCTTTATTCATTACGACCGCCGGGGTCTTGATTTGCAGCATAGCCGCCAAAGAATACCATGTAGCCTGTCGGTTTCGGTGTTCCGTTTGATTCTGTGTTTTGGGTCACATCGTTCGTATCATAAACACCGCTCGGCTGATTCTGTCGATATGTACTGCTAGCAACTGCTGAAGCATTCTTGTAAGGTAAATCATGGCAACCACTACCATAATAGGGGTAGGACTCCCACGTCAGCGATACAAATGCGGCACAAGATGCATCGTTATACCCTCTAGGGTACTGCCAGAACTCATATCCAAACCCATTCGGTTCTTTTGATGCTGATTGATTCCAAATTGATGCTGAAGTTGCAGCTGTGCCTTGATCCGGACCATCTGCATAGTAATATACGCTACCGTTTTTGTTAGTGCCAACTAGGTTCGCTAATTTCAGATTACTCTCCTCTGTGTCGCTGGATATTTGTTTATCTCCATCCATAAGTCGTGTAAAGCCGACCCAAGGCACGGGTGCGCTGCCCACATCTGCTTCTTTATATTGTCCCATGAGGTTAAACATAGACATTCTAAAATCTGAAATTTGGATACCACCTGCTGTAGAGGGGGCTGCCAAATAACCCTGCATACCTGCAACTTTCAGTTTCTGTGCCTCCTTGTATGCCGCAAACCAATCGTCTGCGTGATCCGCAACATACATCGAATAGCAATTTTCTAATGTTCTGCCATTGAGCTGCATATAACTGACATATTCAATTTTAACTGAATTGGCAGCAGAAATGTTGCTTTCGTTTCCATCCACCGCAATCTTTACACCAAACGAGTTGTTACCTGTTTGAGTAAACTTGAGTGCACGCAAATGCTCCTGTGCCTGTGCAACGGTTGCCTGACTCTCAATGATTACCACAGAGGTATTATCCTTATTACCGAATGAAGTCAGCTTTGCATTATCGCACTGAACTGTCCCATTACCATTGGTAACAGAAGCCGCAATCAGCCCCACAGTAGTAGAGGTAGTTGCAGCAGTAATGGTCGCATTCGGGAATGAGAAAGTCTTGTGGTCAGTTTCATTCCAAATTGCATTGCCAAGGTCAACACTCCATGCACCCTGCGCGGTTGCCTCATCTTATACAACAGCCCCTGCTCTTCCGCTTCAAATACAGCGATTTCCGTATTTGCCACCACAGTGACCTTGCGGCTGAAGTAGATCACATCCTGCGGGATGCTTTCCTCTGGCTGTGCGGGTGTATCGTCCGCATCGCCCTCGTCAGCGGCGTTGTTCTCGCTGCTGTCGGGCTGCTCGCCGCCGTTTTCTGTGCTGTCGTCAGCATTCTGATCCTCGCCGGGCTGGTCGGGAATTTCCTCAACCGGCTGGTCGGGTGTTTCCTCGACAGGCTGGTCGGGCGTTTCCTCGCCGCCGTCCAGCTCCTGCCCCGTGAGGATATAGCTCACCGCGTCCGGCTCATCGATCTCAAAGCTGAGCGCAAGCGTCTCCGCCGCGCCCGTTGCAACAGAATCGCTCGGATCGCCCGGCGTGTCGATGTCGATGCCGACCTCCGGCGTTTCCTGCGCCGCTATGGGCGTGAGGGAATAGCGCAGCGTGTATTCGCCCGGCGTATTGACGTCAAAGCCGCCGTCGTCCTCGAGTGCCAGCTTGTATTTCGCGCTGTCATACTCGATATCATCCATGAGATTCTCCCGCGTGAAGCCCTCCTGTCCCTGCATCACAGTGACGTCCTCCGTCCGGTATGGCTTCTCCGCTCCTTCTGCCGCCGCATAGCTCGGGGTCAGCGTCAGCAGCATCGAAAAAGTTACGAACCATGATATGATTCGTTTTCGTGTTTTCATTGTCATGCTCTCCTTTCGTCGTTTTCCCAAGTTCCTGAAATCGGCTCATTGGGACGGCGTGCGCACAAGATAGCCCTGCGCTTGATAGCAGCCGCGCACTAGGGAGACAGCGAAATGCACCACCGTGCATACCGCCCGTTTTTTTCAGATCATGACAATCACCTCCCCATTCCCCAAGCCCCCGAGCATGGCTTGGGTTCGTAAAATCCCCCGATTGACGAAATCAACATTTTGTCCACTGATTTTGCTGAAAATTGGCAAAAACGCCAAAAATGATCTGTAAAAGATAACGAACAGCATTGCACTTTGCGAAATATTGCGTTTACAAAGTGTAAAAAACATGACATAAAGCCTCAAAAAATTTGATTTTTTTGGTGCTTGTTTGCCATGCCAAAAAATGTTTTACGTATTGAAATTCTATATCTTATTTGATAGAATGTATGCAAATTCTGTCGAAATTTGTATAGAATTTTTTTATAGAAGCAACGAAAGAAACAACAAAATGTTGATTTCGCCCTATGAAACCAGCCCCAGCCTTTCCAGTTGCCGCGCCTGCTCTTTTTCGCTGATCATGAGGTAGAGCCGCGTCGTTTCGATGCTCGAGTGCCCCAGTACGTCCGCCAGCCGCGCAATGTCCTTGCTCGCTTTGTAGTACGTCACCGCGAATAGCCGCCGAAAGTTGTGCGGGAATACTTTGCTCGCCGTCACGCCCGCTTTCTCGCAAATGTTCTTCAGCTCCTGCCATACCTGCCGTCTGGAAATGCCGCGCCCACTTTTCGTAAGGAAGATTTCGCCTGTCGTAATGCCGTTTTTTCTTGCGTAGCGTAATAGCTTTTCGCATAGCTTTTTCGATAGCAGAATCGTGCGGATTTTCCCCTTTAGCAAGATGGTCGCATGCCGCGCTTTCGCCGCCTCAATCGTGATATAGCGCAGTTCGCTGATGCGGATGCCCGCCGCACAGAGCGTCTCCATAATCAGCGCAAGCCGTACCTTGCCGTTGTCCCGCGCCGCCGCTAATAGGCGTTCGTACTCAGCTCGGCTCAGCTCTCGCGCCCCGTCACGGTATAGCTGCCGCTGGATGCGCAGGAATTTTAGCTTGATCCCCCAACCCATGTGACGGAAAAAGCCGTTTGCCGCCGCCAGCATGGAGTTGATTGTGCAGGGTGCATAATTTTTTACAATTAGACTGGATTTCCATTCGGTCAGGTTTTCTTGCGTGGCAGGGCGATTGTCTAGCCATTCGGCAAGGGCGATCAGGTCGCGGCGGTATTTCGCGATCGTCCCTTTGGCGTATTCCGCAGTAGTCAGCGCAGCGCAGTAGTCTACAATTCGGTCATTCGTAACGATATTCTCCATTGGATTCCCTCCTAGAATTTGTAGTATCGCTAGTTTGCCCGAATCGCGGAGAAGAAACAATAAAAAAGCCCCTCGGACTCATTCGTCCAAAGGGCTTGGGGTCAGCGGGTCCGTGTTTCCGCGTCCCAATCAGTGATCGTGCCGGTCGCGGCATCGATCGTAAAGTCGTATTCCGTGCCGCCGTAAATGATTTCGCCTTCATATTCCGGGCGACCGTCATCGTAGTCCAGCTCCCACTTGTAGATGTCGGCGGTCGTTGCGCCGGGAACGCGGTCGAGGGCAGTCTGCTTGGCGGTGGCTTCATCGACCGTAGCGGCATTTGCCGTCCCGACAACCGCCTGTGATTCGTAGCCGGAGCTGATAATCTCGCCGTTCGATGTCGCGATTTCGTAGTCATATTTCGCGCCGTTTGCGTACCACTCAATGTCGTAAACCTCGCGTCCATCTTCGTGATCCAGCTTTGTTTTGGTGATGGTCGCATCGCTCGCGGACACACCCGCGTGTGCCAGCGCGATTTCCTGCGCCTTGGCTTTGTCGATTTCGGCAGATGCAGTAGCGATCTGGGTATCGGCAGACGCAACGGCAATCTGGTTATCGGCAGGTACGGCGGTTTGCTCGCGGTATACTGCCTCGATCACCGCGCCCGTCGTGGCATCGATCGAATACGAGTAGGCGTGATTATCTGCGGTAAACATCACCTTATAGCAGACCACGCCCGCCACCTCATGCAGCTCCGTCGCGGAAATATCCGCGTTTTCCGCCGACACCTGCGCCGCCTCCAGCGCAGCAGCCTGCGCCGTTTCCATGCTGATGTAGCCGCTCTGGTCGGTCCGGGGCTGTGTCTGTACGGGGGCGTTGTTATTGCAGCCGGTAATGGCTGCTGCCAGGATCAGAGCGATTCCAAGCGAGAAATATTTTCTTTTCATAGCAATTCCTTCTCTCTTTGACAGTTTTGCGAGAAGTGTAGCAAATTTTTTCAGGAGATGTCAAGAGAAAAATGCATTTACAGCCTCCCGGAAACAAACGCTCTTGTCATGTCAGAGAATGGCAAAAATCTTTCTGTACCGGATGATCTGTTTTTTCATCCACCCACAAGTTAAGTGCAGTTTTTTTCTGCTGCGAAGGAATGTTGATTCGGCAAAAGCCACCCAACATTGTGTGCGCGGTATCGCTTGACAGAAACGATTCTTTCTCGTAATCTATTCTACGGACTATACCCGCAAACAGGAGGTCATCACTTGAGCGAAACAGAACAGATTCTTCTGGCACAGCGCAACCCGCAAGCCAGAGAACAACTATTGATTGAAAATGACGCCTATATCCGCCGCTGTGCGTCCAAGGCGGCGGGATGCTTTGTGGACAGCCATGACGACGCCTACTCCGAGGCACTCAGGGCTTTCAACGATGCTGTGACAGCCTACCATCCGGACAAAGGTTCGTTTTATGCCCTCGCCGCTGCCGCGATCCGCAACCGTGTGACAGACCTACTCCGAAAGGAGAACCGCTGCAAAAATATGATCCCATTCAGCAGCCTTGCCGTACAGGATGAAGATGGGCAGGAAAAGCCATTTGAAGCGATCGACACAGCCCCCGTGATTTCGGACACAGCTCTGGAGATCGAAGCGCTGCGGCAGGAGCTGCAGGGCTTCGGTATTTCCTTTTTCAGCCTTCCCAATGCCTCTCCAAAGTTTCAGCGGACCAAAGTCGTGTGCAAAGAAGTTATCTCTTGGCTGCTTGTGCGACCTGAGCTGATCCACAGTATCCGGGAAAGAAAGTGCCTTCCTGTCAAGCAGATCACGGATGCGCTGCACACAGGCAGCAATATATTGGAACGAAACCGAAATTACATCATTGCCGGGGTGCTGATCTGCGCCGGTGACTACCCGATCATGCAGGAGTACTTTCATTTGCGGAAGGAGGTTCGGTAAGATGCAAGGTATTGTATTGGAAATTCAAGGGGATCGCTGTGTTGTCATGAAAAAGGATGGCTCCTTTGAAGAGATCCGCAACCAAAACTATGTTGTCGGGCAGGAGATCCGTCTGCCCAAGCCAACCTATATCAAATATTTGTCTGCCGCAGCCTGCCTGATGCTGGTATGCACCTCGCTCTTTGGGTATCGCCTGTATCATACCCCTGTCAGCTTTGTCTATCTGGACGTCAATCCCAGCATCCGGCTTGACATCAATCGCTTTGAGCGCGTCATCAACGTGGTGCCGCTCAATGAAGATGCACAGGCGTTGCTCTCCTCTGCCAGCATATCAAGGAAAAGTACGCAGGAATGCATAAACGATATTGTCTCCGCCTGTCAGGAGCAGAAATATCTCAACGAGCAGAATACAGACGTTGAGATCAGTGTGCGGACGGATGATGAAGAACTGGAATCCAGCGTAGAGACTGCCTCTGCCTCCATCGGAGAAGGCAGCCTAGAGGTTTCCGTCTTTCAGATGGGCGAAGAAGAAAACGATAGCGCCATGGAGCATCATATTTCCGCCGGAAGGCTGCGTGCAGTCCGCTCCTATACCGAGACCTTCGGCGGCACGTTGGAGAAAAATCTGAAAATCCTGCAGGGCGTGAGCAGTGATGAGATATATGAAGCGATCGGAGAGGCCCGCCGCGATCTTCAGGCGGAAGATGTACCTGCGGTGCAAGCGGAAACTGCATCACAGAACGCAGAGATTGCCGGTATTTCCGATCCTGATGCTATGCAGGCGTTTGCGGATGAAGCACCTCTGCCAAGCCACCCGGCAAACGGCAACTCCGGTGACATGAGCGCAGGCAGCCATCGGCTGACTGCAAAGCGGCTCAAGGCGATCCGCGCGTATACGGAGCAGTTCGGAGGCACGCCGGAGGAAAACGCCGCGCTGCTGCAGGGCATATCCTCTGACGATATCTACCGGATGATCGACGAAGCCAACGCCAGCGACGGAACCGCTGAGTCGCCATTGCCCTGATCGTCCGAAAGGGGCTGTCTCACAAGAGAGGCAGCCCCTTCATCAATTTCTGGTTTTGTTTTTCGCTTACTTCTGCGGGAAAATCACTGTGATCGCACCCGAACCATCATAATATTTCCGGCTGGACATTTGTTCCGTGGTGACAAGAAAGCTGACCTCAGAGTCGGCAGCACCCTGACGGTAGGTATAGGAGGTCTTGCCGCTGACGGTTTTCGGTTGGGAAAGCATATTGGCATCCGGATGGTAGCGGTAGATATAGTAGGTCTCTGCACCCTCGGTCTCCTGCCACGATAGCGTCAGACTGCCGCTTTTGGTATCATAAGAGACTGAGGGCGCTACAGCGGATGCAGGCGCGTTACCGCAAGCTGCGCCCACACTGTTTTCGCCGGACACATTGTCGGCGATCTCCACATAGGAAATCGGCTGCACGATGTAGCGGGGCGTACTGCCGGGATCCGGGGCATCTATCACTACGCCGGTATCGGTAGTGGTTTTCAGCATTTCGATGTGGTCGGTGTCTGCGTCATAGGTAAAAAGCTGATACTCCGTCGCGCCCTCAACAGCCTGCCAGCTCAGGACAATGCTGCCCGGCGCGGTGGATACGGCGGAGACCATCGCAGGAAAAGCAAGTGTTGCCAGCTCCACCTTCTGCTCCGGCTCCTCGCCGTTCAGGAGCTGAATGACGCGGAAGCCCACATCCTCATAGCCCTGAGAGGCATCCCGACCTTCCTTGCGGTATTCCGTGCGGCAATCGGTACGGGCAGAATCCCACGCGCCGCCCTTGACGCCCAAGGTACCATCTGCACGAACGGTCGTTGTCCACTCCCACACGTTACCCCAAAAATCCACAGCACCATGGGCGCCGCGGGTGACCTTGGCATATTCCTCAACAGAGGTGCGACCATCATTCACGCCGCAGTTGAAGTCTGCGTCCTTGGGCATATGACCGGCAGCCAGCTCCCACTCACTTTCATTGGGCAGACGATAGGTATTTACCCCATCGCGCTCCGTCAGCCAGTCGCAGTATGCCTCAGCATCCTCGGCGGACACATCATTCACAGGGAAATCGTCCTCTCCGGCAGGGTACGTACCATCTGTCCAGTTGGAGGGGGCAGGATAGCCCGTAGCAGAAACAAAGGCTGCGTACTGCGCATTGGTGACAGAGGTGCGCCCTACATAAACCGTAGTTCCTGCACCCATAACGGGGATATAGTCGTACTGACCGGCATTGGCAACCTTCCAGTTCAGAAGCCTGGGGTCGGTAAAGCGGAGCATACTGCTGTTGATCCGATTCCAGTAAGTCTCATACATCTCCTGCACGATCTCCTCCATCTCAGCTACCTTGGCTTCGCCGCCGGGCTTGCCTGCAGTCTCCTCCTTCAGTTCCGCCAGCTTTGCCTCCTTGCGTACAAGAACAGCGTCATAGTTCTTGATGACCTCGGCACGCAGATTGAGATAGTTTTCCTCGGTCGGCTTACGCTTGTAAAGAGAAATGAGCTGTTTCGTCTCTTCGGTCAATTCCGGCTGTTCCTTTTCGATAAAATCGCTCTGATCGAACATATTCATCCCATCGCCCTTGACCTCCGGTTTCTGCGCCGCCACAGCGGATGTGGGCAGAGCGGTCAGCATGAGAAGCGCGGCTGACAACATAGCTATGATTCGTTTTGATGCTCTCATATTTTTTACCTCCAAAATGTGTATTTGTGTTGCTCTATTTATATATACGCACGGGACATCGAAATTTTGGGGGTGCTGTCGAAAAAAATGAAGCATATTGATTGCCTTGCATCAAAAAAGCAGAATATATTTTCATCCTACACGAAACCGATTTCCGAAGGGGGATGACTTGTCAAAATTAGGGATTTATGGTAAAATAAAGAAGCCGCCAAGTGCGGCAAAAGGATTGCCGTTTGGCGGTTGGTCACTCTCTGAAAAGGGGGTGATACTCATGGTTACATATGAAGCTTTATTTGCTTTTTGTCTTGTAATCATCGGGGTTATTTCCTTGTTGCAGAACAAGAAATAAAACTCGACCGCCTAACAAAAGTTAGACGGTCAAAACACAGAACTTTTGGACTGACCGCCTTTCCGAGAACGGCAATCCTTTTTCATTATACTAGCAAAATACTGCACTTTTGTCAAGCAAATCGCGGAAGTCAAGCGCCCCGATCCTTGTAGGACATTTCGTCGTCCTCCGAAAAATCAATCTCAAGTCGATTCCGATGCCTACGCCGCCACTTTGTCCCTTCCTTTCTCCGCCAGCGCCAAATCATCAATGCCCTTATACCTCGGATTCCACGTCATTGAACGCACTGCGATTCCCAGCTTTTCCATCAGCGCATAAAACCTCTGCACGGACAGCCGAACCGGCGGATTCGTTTCCTTATCCATATCAAAAGCCTCTGTCACGGCTGAAACGCCAAGCTCCCGCAGCAGCTCTTCCAGACCCTTTGTCGCGCCCACGCCCGGCAGGACAATGAAGCACAAGCGAAAACGCCGCATCTGCCTTTAACGCTCCTTCGGTGACATAGACCTCCGCGCCTTCCCTCCAATTCACCACATGAAGAAAGGCGGGGCATTTCGTGCCACAAGGGTAGCCGTTGCCGGAAAACCACTTATATTTCTGTTTTGCCGCATCATCCAGCCGAATCTGCAAGCCCTGTATTCTGCTCTGCGCATCACGCACCGGGATGAAAAAGCCGCTCGACACGACCATATGCCACTGCCCATTCCTGCGATAAAAGCCCGGCACGCCGAACAGATCGTATTTTTCGGACAGCAGATACATCGCCCGACTGTAAACCTTCCCGTATTTTTTCGGCACAGAACGATACAGATTCCGCTCGATCATATCCGCATCCAGACCGCGGTTTTGCAGATTGATTCGATGCTTCGACTCCAATTCCAGCAGCCGCAAAAAATCCCGATAGATCAGGTCGCGCTCCTCGATGGGCTTCAGCTCCGTTTCCTGCTTTTGTGGCGGGCAGGGCGGCAGCGGAGGGCAGTCAAAGACTGCCTGCTCCGTCAATTCCCGATACGCCGCCGCATTATCAATACCATGTCGCTCCGCATACAGCGTGATGCTGTTGCCCGATTTCTTGCAATGCTGGCAATGGAACACATTTTTCTCGGTATTCAAATACAGTCTGGGCTGTGTGCCGCCGCAGAACGGACATTTCGCCCGCACCTCCGCGCCGACCGTGCCCTGCTCGCAGACGATGCCGCAAAGTGCCGCCACCTGCAAAATCGAAATTTCTCTGAGCATCCCATCACGCGGCCTTTCTTTCACTGCCGTTTTTCGTCAGGATCGTCAGCGCGCGCCCTCGCGTCACCTTGGCGATCATCAGCTGCCCTGTGGGGCGGATGTTGTCGATCACGGAAACACTCTCCCCGTTGTCCAGAAAAGTCGGGTAGCACCTGCCGGAAAGCCGTTTCACCAGCTCTGCAAGTTCAAGCCCTGCGCGCATTTTCTCAGACAAGGACAGCCGCGTGTAGTCCTTCCCATCGTAGGTGAATTTGAACGTATCCTTGACCTCGCCCGTGCCCTTCACGACCTCGGACAGCGTGAGCTGCACCCGATTCATCTGCAAAGGACTGAAAAGCAGCTCGTTTTTCTTGCCGATGTAGCGGAACGCGTAGTCCACCAGCCGCTTTTTCGCGTCCATCTCCTGCCGAATCGCAGCAAGCTGCGCCGATAAATCGGGCTGCTGCCGCGTTTCCTCAAGCCGATGCAATTCACTGCTCAAGTCCCTGCATTCCTGCTGAAGTGTACGAAATTGCTCGACCTGCTCAAGCGAAAGTCTGCCGTAATGTAACATTGCTTGCAACTGCTCGCGCCGATCCGCTGTCGCACTCGTTTCCGCCGCAAATTTCTCTGTCATGCCGTGATATTGTATCTCCAATTCCGCCAGCCTTTCCTCCAACATGGCGATTTCACCCGCCTGATTGTCCCGAAATGCACGGCGCTGCGTTTCCTTTTTCTGCTGCAAATGTTTCAATTCCGCCTTTTTCGCCTTGCCATCCGCAATGCACTGCTCCAGCTCGTGCCTCAACTCCGCACGTGCCGCCAGAACATCACGCTCCGTCATTTCATGCCGACAGGTCGCACACTTCCAGCCCTCACGAACCTCGTGCAACTGCTTTGACAGCGCATCATAGCGGGCGTATTGCAGCTTCAATTCCGCCTCCAGGCGCGGGATTTCCGCATCTTCCGCGAAAACAAACACCGCCTCCTTTGCCCGCATCAGCCGCAGCTTTGCATTCAGAATGCGGTCCTGCAATTCACTTTGAGATTGAGAAACCGTTGCCTGCGGATTCTCCAACGCCTGCAGCTCTGCCCGCAGACGTGCCTTGTCGTCCTCGCTCGGCAGGAACTTGCGCAGTTCTTGCAGCAACGCATTTTTCTCAGCCAATGCCGCCTGCGTCTGCGAGAGGGACGCTTGCGCCTTTTTTGCGCCGTCCTCCAGCAGATCCGCCTGCCCCTGCAAATAAATCAGGTTTTCCTCAAGCTCGCGAATCTCGGCGCGGCGGTTCTTGATGTAGACCTCCGGTGAAAGGATATTTTCCTCGCGCAGTGCATTCCGCGCGTCCTCCGGCAGTGCCGCAAGCACCTGCTCATGGCTGACAGCGGGCAACAGTTTTTCCAGCAGGTTTTTGCCGTCTGCGCCCAGTGTTTCCGCAAAATACAGCGGGTTAAACATGGACAAAAACAGATCCTTGTCCCCGAACAGATTGCACAGATCCGTCTGCCGCACGGTAAAGCCATCGTATGTGATAGCGGTCGCGTTTTTTTACGCGTTTTCGTCAGCTCATGCAGCTCGCCATCGCTATCCGTGAATTTCACGGACACAAAAACCTCATCCGCAGCCTTATTTTGCAGGCAATCCAGCGTTTTCTCGCCATAAAAGCCCGTGCCCATGAAGGCGAAGGCGATTGCCTCGGCGATGCTCGTCTTACCCTGACCGTTATCGCCCATCACGAAATTCACGCCATAATCGAAGCTAAAGACTTTACGCTCCGCGAAGCCCTTGAAACCCGACACGACAAGTTCCACAATTCTAAAATCGTTCATTTTTTCCATAAAATCCACCTTCCATTCAATGTATAAAAGACCTTGGAGGCGCTGCTAAAACCATGGGGCGCTGCCCCATACCCCACGAGGGGACGAGTCCCCTCGACCCCATTATGAAAAAGCTATCGCTTTTTCGGGGAAGAAAATCGAATTTCTTCTCCGCAGGGACATGGAATGTCCCTGCCCAATAGGGTCAAGGGCAAAGCCCTTGCAGGGTGTGGGACGGCGTCCCACGGTCTTAGGGTGCGGGACAGCGTCCTGCGGTTTTTCAGGGTTTGGGACAGAGTCCCAAGGTCTTTGGAATCTTCTAGTTTTACGCTGCAACCTCGTATTCCGGCATGGTGAAGTATACGCCAAACTCTGCCTTTTTCCGCTCAAACTTCACGTTCCGCAACTTCGCACCGGAACTCAAACGCGCGTCACCCCGTCTGGCATATACGGCAACCTCCTTGCCTTCCTTGTTCGCCAGTTTCAAGCATACACTGCTGCCGGAGTCCGACGTCGCCTTGATAACGTAGTCGTAATCTGCCTCTTGCGAAGAATCGTCCGGCACGGCTTTTGGTGCTGATTCCGCTTGTCCGCTCTGTGGCTTAGCTGTCGCTCCCATCAACCTGGCAACGCTGCTCTCGTAGTGCTTGCGCAGCTTGGAAAACTCTTCCTTTTTAATGCGCGAGCTTTTCCCGGACGGCTTGATCGCCACCCAGATACTATCCATGTCGTAGAGGTAACGCCCGATGCCCCAAAGCACCACCGCGCGCTTGAAGGAGTCGGACAAGCCGCCCTTGCCCGGCTCAATGTCCGTGTTTTCCGCGCCGTCGCACTTCATCAGCCACGCGCCGCACTCCTGATCGTACAGCCCAATACCGCAGATCTGCGCCTTTTCCTGCCAAAGCATAAATTCGTTCGTCCAATTCATCGCGCCGACAACCTCGTCCAGCCGATTCTGGATCGCGCGGCTGTTCAGGTACGGGACCGCCATGCCCTGCGTCCTTTCCTTGTTTGTCATCTGCACCTTCCAGTCGATTTCCTCGAAGGAAAACGGTTTTTTCAGCTTTTTTAAGCATTCCTCCATGTTCATCGCGTCATGCTCCCTTCGTGTTTGTATCTTCATGTATCGTGTTGTATTCAGACTCCTTCGGCTGTATGCGATTCATGCGATGCAGCGCGCGGATGCCGTTTTCGTTGAGCTGGCGTTGCCACGCATTTTTGCTCGGCGCCCACTTAAAGCCGTTGGCTTTCATCTCACGTCGCGTTTCCTCATCAGGCTTTTTCGCAAAAAACACCTGTATGCGATTTTCCGCCGCATTCAGCACGACACTGCCGCCGGGAAAATCCCAGCCTGCATCAGCAGACAGCGCTGCAATACGCTCCTTCACGCGCCGGATGTTCGCACCGTTATTCCGCATTTTGTAGGTCGGAAACGGTTTGCGCTCGCCCGTCCTTCGCTGAATATCACGATCCATGCGTGCCGCTGTCTCATTGGACAATCCTGTATAGCCCCGCATGGTCTGCTGCTTTTTGAAATAGGCATTTGCCCGTTTCATGCATTCCTGCCGTTCCTCCAGCGTAATCAGCTTCTTTTCCAGCTTTTCCTGCGCGTTTGGGTCGTCCGAAGAAATCGCCTTGTCACGTTTCCATTTTCCTTTGCTCTCTTTCATCATGCGCCTCCTCTATTATTTTTTGTGATGAGCAAAACGCACACTTGAAAAGCAAGAAAACCGCAGGACTCCGCCCCGCACCCTGCAAGGGGACTCGTCCCCTTGACCCCAGTTGCCATCGCATTTCATGCGATGGATGGCATAATCCCTTTTGTCCTTCGGAAAACGTAGTTTTCCGCAAGACAGTTTAGGGTCAAGCCCTTTTCAAAGGGCTTGCAGGGGTGTTGGGGGCAGCGCCCCCAAGGTCTTTGCCCCATGATTTTCAGCCGAGTGCGTTTTGCCCTCGTCTGCTTTTTTATGCCGCCTGACCGGACTCGCTTGCCGCCTGTTCTTCACCCAGCCCCGCGAAATAAGCCTCAATGCTGTCAATCATTTCCGCGGCGGTCTGCCGTATCGTTTCCAGCGAGCTTTTCAGCTCCGGCAGCGTCCAGCCACTGCTCCACGACGCAATGTAAACAAAGGAATAGTCGGAGGTATCCAAACCAAAGTATTGGCATACAGTGTACGCAACACTCTCTGCTTGAACCTCTCTCGTCCGTTTGTCGATTTTCGCCTGCTCCTTGCGCGGAGCCTTCGGATCAATGTCGTGCAGCTTCGCATGGGCGATTTCGTGGATCAGCGTTTTCAGATTCTGCATGTATACAATGTTCATAAATTCCTCAAAATTCATCAGCTCTCCCCCTTATAAAAAGCTCGCAGCGGACGCCATCGGCGCGGTTTTCTGCAAGCCCTGCTTGATGTCGCAATTCCGGCTTAAGCCTCGGCTGAGAACGCTACAATAAACATTGTCAAACACCAAAATATCCTCTGAGGAAAACGCCTCGAAATCCAGCGCAGCCAGCGTGACTTCCTGTCCATGCATGAAGGGCTGATACATTTTGCCGTAGATGTATTGATAGCCCGCGCCCTTGTCCTCCGGCTGATATTCCGGCATTTTCCGCAGTTCTGCGCACAGCCTTTTCAGATTGATTTTCAATGAAATTCCCCCTTTATGACAACGAACGAAAGCCTTCGGGCGTCAAGACGTTGAATATCATTTTGTTGACATTCGTTTCATATATCGTCTTTGTCGCTCCGCCGACCTCATCCGAATTGTCCTCCTGCCGTGTATAGAAGACCTCAAAATCCTATTTACAGAAAAACTTTCACAGACTTGTGAAAATAGAGGCAGCCAAAGTAACGGGACGCCGTGTCTCTGTCTCCGGGATGCTGAAAATTTTAGGTATCTCCCGCTCTGGATACAGATCCTTTCTCCATCGGAAGGTCTCTCCATCCCGTCAGCGAAAAGAAACGATCAAAAAGGATATCCGGAAAATTTATGATAATTCCAAACAGAATTATGGCACTCCTAAAATAACCCAAGAACTACGCAAATCTGGCCAAGCCATCGGTCAACGCACCGTAAGTAAATATATGCGTGAAATGGGCATTCGTGCCCAATGGACTAAACCCAAAACTACTACAACAAGAAATTCGAGTTTCAGTAAAGAATTACATAACATTCTGAATGAACAGTTTAATCCTGATCGTCCTAACGCTGTATGGTGTACGGACATAACCTATATCCGAACCCAGAATGGCTTTATATTTCCTTGCTCAAAAATCCTGCAAAACCGCCTCCTTTGAATACAAAAAGACCGCAATTCTTCCTTCATGCATCGAAATTAGAATGTACGGTCTTTTTTATGATTGTAATTTTTGTGTCAGGCAAGCTAAGCCCGATGATTTCTTTGACTTGGCTTGAGGGCAGAACGCCCCCAAGCTCTATACTCTGACCTGAAATACGCTTACCTGTCTTACGAGTTTATTGTAGCAGGTTTGGGAGAACTTTCATACTTGCAGTTTGGCAAGGACGGAAAAAATCCGTTTTCGCATCGGAATAGGGCAAATCCCTCGGGGCAAAATCAGTTCATGATCCAGCGATACCGTGTATACGGACAGCCCGCCCGCCGCAGATCCTCCTGTATCCGTTCGGCAAGCTGATCGAACATATCGTATGTCGCAGAAACCACGCCGGGGCGCAGACGATACACCAAGCCATCGAAAACAAAGTCTATGTAGGCATATTCAATTTCTGCCCTGCACCGGTAAATCTCCCGAATCCGTTCGACCTCCTTGCTCCATTTTGGCAGCAGCATCAGTATCTCCCGCGGCATATCGCTTCCGGTCGAGAAAATTTCCCGCGGCTGTAACCACTCGCGCCGGGCTGCCAGGCGCTCCAAAAGCCTTTCCTCCTCATTTTTTCTGCGCTGATCCCACTCTCTTTTGTTATTGCGCTCCATTTGCTTTCTCCATCTTTTCAAAATATCCCAACCCCTGCGCTTACTATAGGAAGGAATTGAGAAAAAATAAAACGGTATTCTGAAATAAAAATACCAGCCTCCAATCGTTAGATTTTTAAGTCTAATCTATGGAGACCGGTACCATGCAAATCTACATTTATCAAACAAACAGACAATAAGGCCTCATTAACCGAAAAACTCATGCAGCGAAACCTTCTCACTGCACCTCAAAAGCGTCCTTCCCAAGTCCGCAGTCGGGGCAAACCCAATCATCCGGGATATTTTCCCAAGCAGTGCCAGGCGCAATCCCATTTGCCGGATCGCCCGCAACGGGATCATATTCATATCCGCAAGGGCATACATATTTCATAGCGTGTCCTCTTTTCTTTTTGTATTCTAAAAATCACAGTGCGAACACTGCAACAGCCTTGCAGCCATCGGGCAACTGCAGTGCAGAATCCATGGTCAATGCCCATTTCCCATGACCCATGCTCTGCTCCGCAACAGCATCAAAGTGTCTCATTACAATGCCCAGATTCAAATCCGCGCTCACCTTGTCTGTATAATCATCCGGCTTTGCAACCAGAGTGACCTTGTTCTGATCCAAAACAAAGCCATAGGGCTGACGGTTAAGATAGCTGGGTGCAAGGCTTGCAGCATAGAAGGACTGCCACAGCATATCCTCATAGAAGCCCATCATTTCATCCAATCCATCAATATTGCCCCATGTATTCAGGGAAACAAGGTCGTAAATGCCCTTTTTGGGTGCATAGTAGCCGCGCTTTGCTGTAATATCGATGTTAGACATATTTTTGATATTCAGGCGAAGCAGTTTGGAGGTCTTCTCACCATAGCCGAACGCACAAATCGCAACAACCTTCATCGTTGTATCCAGATTCAAAGCCTTTCCAACCTCTGCAGCATCCGCAAAGGTAATCCAGCAGGTGCTCATATCCATCTCTGTCAGCTTGAGGATCAGATCCTCCATGATATAGCCACCGTTTACCTCGGCATACTCATTTTCCTCGGACAAAAGAACCAGATAATTCGGCGCACCGATCATAAAATTCTCATAACCGGCAGTACCTTCCAGCGTTTTCTGTGCGGATTCGTCCAGGACGATCAACTGCGTCTTCACCTCTGGCAGCAGCTTGGGACATTTCTCATAATAAGCCTTAATATCCTGCTGAATATCGGCAGACACTTTTTTTGTGCGGAAAGCACGAACAGACTTCCTATTCTGAATCATTGCAATATAATCCATGATTGTTCCCCCTCTTTGAATCGTTCACGGCATGCAACAGAACTATATGCCTTATCCTGTCGATATACCATAAAAAATATCTCATATTGACTTATTCATCTTACAAAATTTACAAAAGAAAGTCAAGTATATTTCTGGTATTTCGACTATTTGACAGAATCTCCCCATGTAATAGCTTCCATAAAAATGACCCAATCAGACGATAGAGCAAGCGATTAGCTGTGCCGCCCCCCTTGACATTTGTTTCACAACATGCTATATTGCTAGGAAAGTAATATGATTTTACCATTTCATGTATTTACATAAATAAGGAGGACAAGCTGTGAAAATTTCAAATGATATTCGATATATCGGTGTAAACGATCATAAAATCGACTTGTTCGAGGGACAGTATACAGTGCCCAATGGTATGGCATATAATTCCTATGTCATTTTGGACGAAAAAATTGCTGTTATGGATACCGTTGATGTACGCTTCGGGACAACATGGCTCAATAATCTGCTTGCGGTTTTGGGCAATCGCAAACCGGACTATTTGGTCGTGCAGCACATGGAACCGGATCACTCTGCAAACATTGAGCTTTTTGTGGAGAGGTATCCTGATGCAAAAATCGTGGCATCTGCAAAGGCATTTATGATGATGAAGCAATTTTTCGGCTCAAATTTTGCAGAGAGACAAATTGTGGTTGCGGACGGGGATACCTTAAGCCTTGGAACGCACACACTGACCTTTGTCGGAGCACCGATGGTGCATTGGCCCGAAGTACTGATGACCTATGATGCAACAGATAAAGTCCTCTTCTCTGCGGATGGTTTCGGCAAGTTTGGTGCATTGGATGTAGATGAGGAATGGGACTGCGAGGCGCGCCGGTACTATTTCGGCATTGTCGGCAAATACGGCGTGCAGGTGCAGAAGGTTTTGAAGAAGGCTGCAGCACTGGATATTGCTGTAATCTGCCCCCTGCATGGTCCTATTTTGCAGGATAATCTCGCACATTATATTGACCTTTATCAAACATGGTCCAGCTATGAGGCAGAGGATGATGGCATCGTAATCGCATACACCTCTGTCTATGGTCATACGAAACGCGCCGTGGAGGAGCTTGCAGAAAAATTGAAACAAAAGGGCTGTCCTGCGGTTATCACCTGCGATCTTGCGCGCGAAGATATGGCGGAGGCAGTGGAAAATGCATTCCGTTATAATAAGCTGGTACTTGCAACCACAACATATAATGCAGGTATTTTCCCGTACATGGAACATTTTATTTTGGCTTTGACTGAGCGCAATTTCCAAAAGCGTACCGTTGCTCTGATTGAAAACGGGAGCTGGGCGCCTACAGCAGCAAAAGTGATGAAGGAAATGCTCTCCAAGAGCAAGGATATTTCCTTTACAAATACGACCGTCC
This sequence comes from Lachnospiraceae bacterium, assembly GCA_963633805.1. Taxonomy (GTDB): domain Bacteria; phylum Bacillota; class Clostridia; order Lachnospirales; family Anaerotignaceae; genus Anaerotignum_A. The sequence goes on from CAVGZD010000007.1 coordinate 57,111, forward strand.
GCATTCTTTCGGCTTTGGATGAGGATAGCAGAGAACAGATGGAGAAACTGGCAGAGGAACTTTGCTCTGATTATTTGGCGCAAATGGAAGAGACAGCCAATAAAAGCGACTTTTCCGCTCTATTCAAGAT
>CAVGZD010000007.1:57250-59755 GCA_963633805.1 Lachnospiraceae bacterium
ATTCAAGATTGGCTATGGTCTGTATGTTGTTACATCCAATGACGGCAAAAAGGATAATGGCTGCATTGTAAATTCTGTGACGCAGCTTACCGATTCGCCGAGCCGCATTGCAGTCGGCATCAATAAGAAAAATTATTCGCATGATGTCATCAAGCGTACCGGCATCATGAATGTAAACTGCCTGTCTGTGGATGCGCCGTTTTCCATTTTTGAAAACTTTGGTTTCCAGAGCGGCGCGGATGTCGATAAATTCGCAAAAATGCCCCCTCTGCATTCCGATAATGGGCTGGCATTTTTGCACCGCTATATCAACGCATTTTTATCCTTGAAGGTAGAAAATTATATTGATTTGGGCAGCCATGGTTTGTTCATTTGCAGTGTGACGGAAGCAAGAGTGATTTCGGATCTGGAAACAATGACCTACGCCTACTACCAGAAGCACGTCAAGCCACAGCCCGAAACAGAAGGGAAAAAGGGTTGGGTCTGCAAGGTATGCGGATATGTGCATGAGGGAGAAGATTTGCCGGATGATTTTATCTGCCCTCTGTGTAAACACGGCGCAGCCGACTTTGAAAAGATACAGTGATCCTGCTTGCGCGCCATAGCTGTATAAATGTAGCTCCATAAAAATCTCATAAAATACAAAAGCAGACTGAGCCTGATATCCTTGTATCAAGCTCAGCCTGTTTTTTCGTTACTGAGAGAATCAAAATTTCTCTTTTTCAGTATCCCAGAATCGCCCTTCAGAAGTAATCCGCAGAATAACAAAAGCACCTCTCCCAAACAAAGATGAGGCATACCGGCATAAAAATTTCCACAGGGACAGACCCCATGATAGACCTGATCGAAGTTATGTTTGTTCGCCATCCTGCTCCCGTGCCGCCTGCAGCTCCTTTTCGATACGTTTTCTATAATGGCTTTTGCGGTTGGAAAAGTATTTCGACACTTCCCATTCCGGTATCCAAATTTCGGCATTGCGGATCTGTTCCATGACAGCCGCAACGACCTTCCAATCATTGCGCTGATGCGGCTCGTGCCCCTTTTCCATCCATAGGCGGCGGTATTGCGCAAAGAGCCATTCGCTGATCTGTTCTCTCTGTCTCTGCTTCAGATGCCTGAACTGCTTGTCCGTCCGCAACAGTTTTCCATCAATCCATTTATGATTTTTCGTTCCCATTGTCGATCACCGCTTTCTTGCCGCTGATGCGTTTTTTCATTTGCGAAAATATACCCAATGCCCATGCTGGCGACTCTTGCTTAATTTCCCATCTGCTGCAAGCCCCGTCAATATGCGATTCGCCGTTGCCGCCGAAACATCGCACAACTCCCGCACATCGGCATTCATGATATACTCATGCCTCTGCAAGAATCGTTCTATCTGTCTCCAACGGAAGGCTGCCTTGCCCGCCCTTCCATCACTCACTGCATCACTCATTTCCACCACATCTATGAGCGATGCTTTGATGGCTGAAAGCATAAATTCAATGAATGCAGTAGACTCACCTGTGTTGTTGCTTGCATTGATGGCATTGTAGTATTCCTGCTGGCGGTCGTGGATCATGGATTCCACCGGCAACCACGCAAATGCTGGATTCCATTTTGAGAGCAAAAGTGTGTGCCAGAGACGCCCGATGCGCCCATTCCCATCTGCAAAGGGGTGTATTAACTCCAACTCGTAGTGAAATACACTGCTTCGGATCAACATATGCAAGCCACTATGTTTCGTCCAATCCAATAGCTTCATGACCAAATCGGGCACATATTGCGGCAGCGTGCCAAAATGCACGATACGCCCCTCCTGATCCACCACGCCTACAGGACGAGCACGAAACTCCCCGGATTCCTCCAGCAATCCTCGCGTCATAACGCCGTGCGCTGTCAGCAGATCTTCCACAGAATATGGGTCAAGTTCGTCCATACGTTCATAAATTTCATAGGCATTTTTCACCTCGGCAATATCCTTCGGCGGTGCCAAAACGTGTTTACCGTTTAAGACAGCTGTGACCTGCTCCAGACTCAGTGTATTCTGCTCAATGGCAAGAGAACCATGGATGGTACGGATGCGATTGGTGCGGCGAAGCTGTGGGTTGCCAGAAAGATGGTCCTGAACCGAAAGCCTTCCGGTCAGCTCCGAAATCTCCGCAACATCATCAAGCATTCTATTCGTAATTTGAAAAGGGGGTTGTTTGTTCTTCATATATACCTCGCTGTATCATTCCTATGTTCTGTATTTAGTATACCACGCATCTCTCATTTCATCAATCAAAATATATATAATTTGAGAGATGGAAAAGGACTCGCCCCTCGCATCAAGCGAAAAGCAAGCCCTTCATTATCCTAACGATGTACGCCGATTCTGTCAGATTACCTTCTTCTACTTCTCAACAACCACCTCCCATTCCACACCGATATAGTGTTAGCATCTAAAATAGCACAAAACAAAATGGGAAATTCTCTAAAAATATTGTATAATTAGCAAAAGGAGGAATCCATTATGTCAAGGAA
>CAVGZD010000008.1:0-45353 GCA_963633805.1 Lachnospiraceae bacterium
CCGGCAGGGGACTCGTCCCCTGCACCCCGTTTGCGCAGGAGCGTGCGCTCCTGCGAAGGGCGGAAATAGAATGCTTCGAAAAAAAGACCGCTTGTGAAAGGGGAATTGTGCATTCCAACTCACAGGCGGTTTTTGCATTTTTTTAATTTTGTTTCCGCAAACGCATAAAATGCGTTTGCCAAACGGGTCAAGGGGGCGATCCCCCTTGCAGGGGGATCGGGGACAGAGTCCCCGAGGTCTTAGGGGTTTGAGGGCAACGCCCCACGGTCTTAGCCCTTAAGCCCTTCCTCGCTCCGCCGCGAACGCATCGCGTATGTCGCGTTTCATCCACTTGGGCAACTCGCTGTCCTCCAGCTCCGCCGCCGTCATCCAGCGGAAGGACTCATGCTCCGCGCTCAGGCGCACCTCCCCCTGCTCCCAATAGCAAGCATATGTAAAAATGCAGAGGTGAATGTGATGTTTGATGACATCGAAGAGGGACAGGGGCTGCCCGATGGAGACTGTCAGGCTCGTTTCCTCCCGAATCTCCCGGCGCAGCCCTTCCTCCGCCCGCTCGAAAAAATGCAGCCCGCCGCCCGGCAAATCCCACTTCTGATGGCTGTTCATATAGCTGCCCTCCATCTCGCCCTTGGAGCGGCACAGCACCAATGCCCGATCCTCTTTTATGATAACAGCCTTGACGGCTACTGCAAAATCCCTTTTCACAGAATTGCCCCCCTCATGGTGCGTTTACTTCGCCTTCTCCGGCAAATGCACCAGCTCATCCTCTGTAAAATCATATTCCTTCCCGCAAAAATGGCAATGCAGGTTCGCTTTCTTATCCTCATGGATCATCTTTTCCAGTTCTTCCCTGCCGATGCTGATCAGTGCCTTCTCCACGCGCTCTCGCGTGCAATTACAATAGAAAGCGGTGGGGATCTTATCCAAAATGCGCAGATCAAATTCCCCAAGGATCATCTGCAAAATATCCTCCGGCGTTTTGCCCATATCCAGCAGATCCGTCACATAGGGCACGGTCGCCAACTTCTTTTCCAGCCTGTCGATCGTCTCCTCGGTCGCATCGGGCAGCAGCTGTATGATAAAGCCGCCGGCTCTGCGGATAGAGGTATCCGTTTCCACCAGCACGCCCAGCCCGACTGCGGACGGCGTCTGCTCAGACTGCGCGAAATAATAGGTCAGATCGTCCCCGATTTCGCCCGTCACCAGCTTGATTTTGCCTGCATACGGCTCCCGCATGCCGATATCCTTGATGACGCTCAGATAGCCCTCGCCGATCGCCCCGCCGACATTCAGCTTGCCCGGCAGAAGGTCGGGCACATCCGCGTTCGGATTGAATACATAGCCCTTGACGTTCGCCTTGCTGTCCGCAGAGACGACCATGCCCTGCAAAGGTCCGTCTCCGCGCAGCTGCAATGTCACCAAATCCTTTTCGCCCTTGAGCATACTGCCCATCATTGCGCCCGCCGTCAGCATTCTGCCCAATGCCGCCGACGCCACGGGGGAGGTGTGGTGAATTTCTCTGGCGTGCTGCACCAGCTCCCTTGTTGTTGCGGCGAAGGCGCGAATGCTGCCATCGCCAGCCGTTGCCCGTACAATATAATCGCTCATGCTCGTTCCCTCCTCATTTCAGCAGCGCCGCAAGGAGCAGACGCTCGCTCTCGGCTTTCGGCGCATCGAAGCTGTAGCCGTCATAGACTGCAAGCAGCTTCAGCCCTGCCGCATCCAGCGCGGCTTTGACCTCCTCCGGCGCGTAAGCCCGTTCGTAGTGAAATTCGTCCGTGCGCTCATACAGTCCGTTTTCCTGCTCGATAAAAAAGCTCACATGGTATTCGTTGATGTTCGATTCCGCATCGTAATCGTTTTCCCAGATGTACGCCGCCCCGTCCTCCGAGGCAGCAAAAATATTTTGTCCCAAAATCTCGCGGAATTTGTATTCTGTATTCAAGTCAAAGAGGAACAGCCCGTCCTGCGTCAGATGCTGCGCAACGCGGCAAAACGCCTGCTCCAGCTCGCCGTCCTCCGTCAGATAATTCATGCTGTCGCAAAGGCTGAGGATGCAGTCCGCCCGCTCGCCCAGCTCCAGCTCCGTCATATCCTGACAGACCAGCCGCAGAGAAAGCCCCTGCTGCCTTGCCTTATGCTCCGCCTCCGCCAGCATTTCCGCCGAAAGATCGACCCCAATCACGTCCAGCCCACGCGCCGCCAGCGGCAGCAGCAGATTGCCCGTGCCGCAGCCCAGATCGATCACACTGCGCGGCGCAAGACCGAATTTTTCCCAAACGGCGGCGATATGCGCCAGCCACTGGTCATAGGCGACCTGCTCCATAAAAACATCATATACCGATGCAAAGGCTTCATAGGCACTCATGGCGCGTCCCTCCAAAAGATTTTTTCAAATCCATATTATACCTCCGGCGGGGTCTGATTGCAAGCCCTTCCCGCCGATTCTGCCGCCTGTCGGGCTTCTCTGGCGGCTATTTTCCGCTTGCCCATGATGCCGCCGATGCGCCCGCTTTCGCGGGAGGTCAGCCCCTTCCAGCCAAGCTGCTCCACCTTCTCCAATAGTCCCAATTCCTGCGCAATTTCATATTTCATGGCAAGGTCGCGCTTTTCGGCTTCGCTCAATTCCTTTTTCATGCTGCAATCCCTCCGATCCGTTTCTGTCAGTATGCGCCGCAGACGCACAGGCTATGCGTTTTGTGCGCCGCCCGGATGCGCGAAAAAAAATCCTGATTTTTCCACGAAATGGTTTGACAGAATGCGGCTTAGATGATAGACTGTAACAAAATTAAGGAAATCTGATATATTTGAGATTTATGACGGGGCAGCTGAGTGTTGTCGGTAAACGTCAAAATCTTTTACAAAAAAATATAGCAAGAACGCGCCTTATGCGGAAGGTTTGCTTTGCGCAGGGCGGTTTTTATAAAATTCAAGGTAGAGGCGCATTTTTCAAGAGTAGCCGGGTGCATATCATAAGGGATAGAGGAAGCCTGGGGAAAGGGGAAAATGCCGAAGAAGAAGACGCCCTTATCGTTTTCTTCTGGTTGTGCGGTTAAGAGCCGTACGACTGTCATTGGGAAACCAATGGAGCGCTACGAAGAACAATCAAACCGTGATTTCGGTCACAGTTTCCTTGGGAGTCGGCGCGGGTCGGCTTCTTTTCGTTTTCGGGCTTTTCAGAAATACCCGAAGAGAAACGGAGGGTCTGCTCTGCGGAATTTTGTCCGGAATCCGCGCGTCCGAAAGCAGTTCCGCCTTGAAAAGACAAAAGACATATTGTAGAATAAAGAAAGAAGGAATTTGAAATGAAAAAAATCAATCTCGCTGTAGTCGGCGCAACAGGCATGGTCGGCAGAACCTTTCTGAAGGTTCTGGAGGAAAGACAGCTGCCCATCGAAAATTTCTATGTGATGGCATCCGCGCGTTCCGCAGGCAAAACGCTGGAATTTAACGGCAAGGAATACGTTGTGGAGGAGCTGAACGAGCATTCCTTCGATAAGCCGATCGACATCGCGCTCTTCTCCGCGGGCGGCGGCACAAGCGAAAAATTCGCACCTATCGCAGCGGCGCATGGCTGCATCGTGATCGACAACAGCTCTCAGTGGAGAATGGACCCCAATGTGCCGCTGGTCGTGCCTGAGGTAAACCCGGAGGACATCAAGTGGCACAAGAACATCATCGCCAACCCGAACTGCTCCACCATTCAGGCGATGGTTGCGCTCAAGCCGCTGGACGATGCATACAAAATCAAGCGCGTGGTATATTCCACCTATCAGGCGGTATCCGGCGCGGGCGTAGCAGGCTGGCAGGATCTGGAAAACGGCATCAAGGGCGAAGCCCCCAAGAAGTTCCCGCACCCCATCGCAAGCAACTGCCTGCCGCATATCGACTCCTTCCTGGACAACGGCTACACCAAGGAAGAAATGAAAATGGTGAACGAAACGAGAAAAATCCTGCATAACGACAATATGCGCGTGACCGCGACAACGGTGCGCGTGCCCGTTTTCGATTCCCACAGCGAATCCATCAACGTGGAATTCGAAAAGCCCTTCAAGCTGGAGGAGCTGATCGAGGTGCTGAAGAATGCCCCCGGCGTGATCGTGCAGAATGACAGCGCAAATAATGAATATCCCATGGCTGTGACCGCTGCGGGCAAGGACGAGGTTTTCGTGGGACGCATTCGCCGCGATGAAAGCGTGGAGAGCGGCGTGAACCTTTGGGTCGTAGCCGATAACATCCGCAAGGGCGCGGCGACCAATGCCGTGCAGATCGCGGAGGAGATCGTAAAAGCAATGAATGAGAACGCATAAGCGGCGAATATCATAAATCGTAGAGAGAAGTCCATATTTTAAGAGGAGGTCGTGCATATGTCTATTTTTACCGGCGCGGGCGTTGCCCTCGTAACCCCCATGCATCCCGATGGCAGCGTGAATTTTGAAAAAATGAGAGAACTGATCGAATTTCAGCTGAAAAATGACACGGATGCGCTCATCATCTGCGGCACAACAGGCGAAGCAACCACCATTTCCGATGCGGATCAGATCGAATGCGTGCGCTTTGCCAAGGAGGTTGCGGCGGGGCGCGTACCCGTCATCGCGGGTGCGGGCAGCAATGATACGGCGCACTGCATCGAGCTTGCTGTTGCCTGCGAAAAGGCTGGCGCGGATGCGGTTCTGCTGGTCACGCCCTATTACAATAAGGCGACGCAGAAGGGCTTGATCCTGCACTATACCGCCATCGCGGAGAGCATCAGCATTCCCATCATCCTCTATAACGTGCCCGGCAGAACGGGCTGCAATCTGGCGCCCAAGACGGTTTTGGAGCTGTCCAAGGTGAAGAATATCGTGGCTGTGAAGGAGGCGAGCGGCAATCTGTCTCAGGTGGCGGAGATCGCGGCGCTGGTTGGGCCTGATTTCGATATCTATAGCGGCAATGACGATCAGATCCTGCCGATCCTCTCGCTGGGCGGCAAGGGCGTGATCTCCGTGCTGTCCAATGTTGCGCCGAAGCAGACGCATGATATGGTCATGCATTACCTGAATGGAGATACAAAGGCTGCTACGAAGCTACAGCTTGACGCGATCGAACTGATTGGCGCGCTGTTCTGCGAGGTAAACCCGATCCCCGTTAAGACTGCCCTGAATCTGATGGGCTTTGAGGTCGGCGCGTGCAAGCTGCCCCTGTGCGAGATGGAGCCGAAGAATCTGGAAACGCTCAAGACGGCACTGAAAAATTACGGCTTGATTTGATTTTTTTTTACGGGCGTTGTTTTCTTTTTGAGGACTCTGCTCCGGAACTTTCGGCAGGGGCTCTCTCGCATGAGGGCTCTGCCCCGGGACTCCCGGCAGGGGCTCTTGTCAAAGCATCTTCCCTTCGGGAAGACGGCTGCGCCACCGCCTTGTCTTGGCGGTGCTCTGGTCAAAGCATCTTCCCTCCGGGAAGACGGCTGCGCCGCCGCCTTATCTTGGCGGTGCTCTGGTCAAAGCATCTTCCCTCCGGGAAGACGGCTGCGCCGCCGCCTTATCTTGGCGGTGCTCTGGTCAAAGCATCTTCCCTCCGGGAAGACGGCTGCGCCGCCGCCTTATCTTGGCGGTGCTCCCCACCTGCACCCGACTGGGAAAAGCTATCGCATTTCCGGTACAGATTTCCGCCCCTCCGCAGGAGCGAATGCTCCTGCGCAATCGGGGTCAAGGGGCAGAATGCCCCTTGCAGGGAGGCGGGGCGGAGCCCCGCGGTCTTTGGGGGAATTGACAGAGTCCCACGGTCTTTGTGGTCTTTGCTTTTTCGGCAGTGCCTTACGAAAAAAGGAGTGTTCAACTATGACAAATATCATCATCCACGGCTGCGGCGGCAAAATGGGCCGCGTGGTAGCCGAATTGGTCGCAAAGGAGCCGGATTGCCGCGTGGCGGCGGGGATCGACCCCGGTATGCCCACGCTCGATTTCCCCGTGTTCCCAAGCTGCGAGGTATGCGATATTGCGGCGGATGTTATCATCGATTTCTCGACCGCAAAGGCAGTTCCCGCATTGCTCGCCTTCGCGAAGGAGAAAAATATCCCCGTCGTTCTCTGTACCACCGCGCTGTCTGAGGAAACGACTGCGCTGATGCAGGAAACGAGCAAGGATGTGGCAATTCTGAAATCCGCGAATATGTCCGTCGGCGTGAATCTGCTGCTGGATCTGGTGCAGCGTGCGGCGGCAATCCTTGCGGATAGCGGCTTCGATATCGAAATCGTGGAAAAGCATCACAATCAGAAAATCGATGCCCCCAGCGGCACGGCAATCGCTCTTGCGGACGCCATCAATCAGGCGCTGGAGCAGCGGTATCACTACGTTTACGACCGCTCCCAGACGCGCGAGAAGCGCGAGCAGACGGAGATCGGCATTCATGCCGTGCGCGGCGGCAATATCGTCGGGGAGCATGATGTGATTTTCGCCGGCAGAGACGAGATCATCGAACTGAACCACCGCGCGACCTCCCGCGAGGTATTTGCGGTTGGCGCACTCAAGGCGGCAAAATTCCTTGCGGGAAAGCCCGCCGGGATGTACAGCATGAAGGACGTCCTGCAATAAAATCCTATCTAAGTTTTTTCAAAAGCCCTGATTTTCCTGCCATGCCGCAGGAAGATGGGGCTTTTTGACTTTTCTGCCCCATCTTGTCAATTTTCGGAGATTTGTATATAATACGCCTATAACGAGTTTCAATGGAGGAAACAATCATGCCGAAACGAAAGTGGAGCTTGAATACAATATACATATCGGAACGCTTGCAGGAGAGCCTGCGCCCGATCTCCCGCTGTGCGCTGACAACTGTGGTCGCGCCGATGGGCTACGGCAAGACAACGGCGGTCAACTGGTATCTTGCCGAACGCGCGAAGGCGGAGCCGCTCAGCGTTGTCCGCATCAGCGTTTATTCCGATCATCTGGCGATTTTCTGGAAAAGCGTGCAGGATGCCTTCGACCATGCGGGCTTTCCCTTCCTGCGGGATTATCCCTGCCCGGCGGATGTGGCGGGGGGAAGTCTGCTTGCGGATGATCTTTGCCATGCGCTGGCGGGGGAGCGGGAATGCTGCATTTTTATCGACGACTTCCATCTGCTGACAGATAATCGCATCCCGCGCTTTCTCTGCACGCTGGCGAACCGTCTGCCGGAGAATGTGCATCTGATCGTTGCGGGGCGGGATCGCTTTCTGCCCTCGGCGGAGGTCGTGCGACTTGGCGGGAAGGTGTATCGCATCGGGGTGGAGCAGCTGCGGCTGAATCCTACGGAGCTTGCGGTCTATGCGCGGCGCTGCGGCACAGAGCTTTCCGAGGCGCAGATCGAATCGTTGCTCTATTCCAGCGAGGGCTGGTTTTCTGCGGTTTATCTGAATCTGCGGACGCTTTCGGAGCATGGAACCCTGCCCGACCGCAATTCCGACATCTACACTATGTTTACCGCCGCGATGATCGATCCGCTCCCCGCGAAACAGCGGGATTTTCTGGCGGTCATGGGGTTTGCGGATGAATTTACGGCGGAAATGGCGCATTTCATCACAGAAAGTGCGCATACGGCGGAATTTCTTGCCGCGCTGACGGAGCAGAACGCCTTCGTCACCTGCCTTGCGGACGGCGTGACCTTCCGTTTCCATCATATGATGAAGGAATGCGCGGAGCGTGTCTTTCTGGCGATGGATGCGGCGGCGCAGGCGGCATATCATGACCGCTTCGGCGCATGGTACGAGGGGCGGCGGCAGTATCTGCATGCGATGGCGGCGTATCGCAAGAGCGGCAATTATGATGCGCTGCTGCGGGTATTGCAGGAGGATGCAGGCATCCTTCTGGCGACGCTTGGGTCGGGCGAGGTGCTGGAGGTTCTGGAGGAATGCCCCGCGGAGACGCTCAAGGCGCACCCCTTTGCGCTGCTGGTGCTGATGCGGCGGATGTTTACCTGGCGGCTGATCCCCAAAATGATGGAGCTGAAGGCTCTGCTACTGGCTGCGATTGAGGAGCACCCCGAATGGTCGCAGACGGAGCGCGGCGACCTTTTGGGCGAATGCGACCTGATTCTCAGCTTCCTTTGCTATAACGACATCAGCGCGATGAGCCGCCTGCATCGCAGCGCGAGTAGGCGTATGTCCCGCCCGGCAATCAGCATACAAAACAGCGGCGGCTGGACCTTCGGTTCGCCCTCTGTGCTGATGATGTTTCATCGCGGAGCAGGGGAGCTGGAAAAGGAGCTTGCCGAGATGGACGAATGTATGCCGCATTATTACAAGGTGACGCGCGGACACGGGCAGGGCGCGGAAACCATTATGCACGCGGAAACTTATTTCATGCGGGGGGATTTTACGGATGCGCAGATTGCCTTGGAGCGTGCCTATGCGCAGATTGCAGACAACGGGCAGGAAAATATGGCGCTTTGCTGTGATTTTCTGGCGTGGCGGCTGTCCCTGTACGGCGGCGGCAGCCCCCGCGAGAGCTTCGCACAGCGGCGGGACGCCCTGCTGCGGCAGCACAATACGGATTGGCTGAATCTTCTGGATTGCATTTGCGCGTATTATTATGCATTATCGGGGCAGACGGACAAGATCCCGCCCGTTTTTGCAGAGCATCGCCTTTCGACCGTCAATTTCCTTGCGCCCGGCAAGCCGATGGTGGAGATGATCGAAAATCAGGTCGATCTGGCGCAGGGGGCGTACGCCAAGGTGATCGGGCGCAGCGAGGGGCTGCTGGCGGTATGCGCGGGAATGCAGTATGCGCTGGTCGCGCTGCATATTCACATACAGACCGCGGCGGCATACGAAATGCTGGGCAAGCATGATCAGGCGCGGACGATCCTTGCGCAAGCCCTTGCGGATGCGGAAGTAGACGGCTTTTTGCTGCCCTTTGCGGAGAATTATCGCTACCTTGCGCCGCTTCTTTCGGAACGCACGTGGGATGGCTTTGCGGCAAAGATCATCGCCTTGGGCGAGATGGCGGCGGAGCATCATCGGCAGGCGGCGCGTCCGGCGGCACTCGCGGAGCTGACGGCGCGGGAGCAGGAAATCGCCCTGCTGATCGCAGAAAGGCTGAGCAACCGCGAAATTGCGGAGCGGCTGTATCTCTCCGAGGGCAGCGTGAAGCAGTATGTCAATCAGATCTACGCCAAGCTCGCCATCGAGGGCGATACCCGTAGCAAGCGCAGACGGCTGGCGGAGCTGGTAAATCCCTAACCAAAGGTTAATAGCAATCGGAATCGATCCACTGTACAATAAAGATGTATAGTGGATTTTTTATTGGAAGGAGGGACCCATTTGAACCGGAAATATATATCAGCCGTAGCGCCTTTGGGAGATTATATTTTGCAGGTTGATTTTGTATCCGGCAGCCGTCTGCTTCTGGATATGAAGCCCTATCTGGATAAGCTCCGCTTTCGCCCCCTGACCGATCCTGCGGTTTGGGGCAGCGCAGTGACCAACGGCATTTTCATCCGCTTTGGCAATGTGGAGCTGAGTCATGATGAGCTTTTCTCCATGGCGGAGCGGGAGAATTGAGTCAATTCCGAAGATGAGAGAAGGGGGAAGAAAAATGATGAAAAGATGGAAAAAGTATTTGGCATTTGTAGTTGCATTGGGTATGAGTTTGAGCCTTGCGGCTTGCGGCAGCGATGGCGGTAGCGATGGTGCGGACAGCGGCACCCCGGACGCCTTTGAGGGTCTGGTGCAGGATACGTCACTTTCGATGAACTGCACCATGTTCTGCGGCGATTGGATCGGGGAGGACGGCAGCGAGATGATCGTTGAGGATAATCTGGACAGCGGCGAGGTGCGCTTTGATCTGTATGATGATGCTGGCTATGTGATCGCGAGCGGCTTTGTGCAGGCAGTGCCCGAATATACCGCAGATTATTTCTACGATGAGCATGACGGCTGGGCGCACCGCGCTTGGTTCGATACGGACGGCACATTGCAGGTCGATAGCTTCGGCACATTCGCCTCCGTTGCTTCCGATGAAGATACCTATGTTGATACTGCGTATGAAGATGCAGTGGCAGAGCTGGAGGGGCTGTGGTATCTGGATGGCACACCGGATTCGGAAAGCCGGCTTGAGATTTTCAACGGCATCTGGTCCCTGTATGAACGCGACGCAGATGGGGAGCTGACCGAGGTGGACTATGGCACGATCGAGGTCAATACCGATGACGGCAATGCCTTTTATGCGGCATCAGAAGCCTTTGAGGATGTGACCTATGAGCTGTTTCTGGCGGATGACGGCGTGATGTACTGGGGCGGCGAAGGCGATTACTACGCGAGAATGTGATCGGCTGCGCGAAACCGGAATGGCAGGAAAGGAGAAGGAGTAGTACATGAAAAATTGGAAAAAATATGCAGCCGCTGTGCTGGCAATGGCGTTGAGCCTGAGCCTTGCGGGCTGCGGCGAGAAAAAGAGCGCACTGCACGTTACAGTGGTCAACCGCACGACCTATCCCATCGCGGATGTGCGCATTGACCTTGCCTCTGCGGAGGATTGGAGCGAGAACCGCATTCAGGCAACATTGCAGGAGGGCGAGAGTGCGGAGATTGACCTCGGCGAGTATACGACTGCGGAGCTGGAGGACGTCGGCTTTGTGTTCCAAGTCTATGATGAGAACGGCGCGGCAATCCATCCCGGTGCGGAGGAAAGCGCGTCCATCCTCAAGGATGGCGATTTCCTGATTTTTGCCCCGCCCGACAGCGGCTATTTCGTATACATTGATGAGGGCTACGATGCAGCGGTATACGATCAGCGCATTGTGGAGAGCTATGGCGACGACGGCAAGGGCGATCTGATCCCGAGCGAGGGCTACCCTGCGCTGGTGGGCGGTGCACTGCCCTTCACCAATATGGAAAATCTGAAAGCGGAAAATTATGAGGACGGAACGTATTTTTATGCGGATGCGACCGAGGATGGCGAAACCATCGTGATCAATACCGTTCGCGCAAGCGAGCTTGGGGAGCAGGATCTGGCGGAATATCTGACCGCATGTGCAGTTTCCCTGAGCGAAGCGGACATCTACGAGCTTTTATCCGCAGAGCAGAATGCGGCATATACGGAAAACCTCAGCTATCCCGTTTATGTTGTGACATTTACGGCGGGGGAAAATGAGGACAAAACGCAGTGGACGGTTTTCGCCGCAGATACGGATGCATATACCTATCTCTACGGCTTCGGCGCATCGCCCGAGGCGGCAGCGGATATGGATGAGGTATATCAGAGCGTTTTTGCAAACCTGCGCATTGCAGATGGGGAATGATGAAAAGCAGAGGGAATGAAAAGAAAGAGGAGGAATGAGTATGAAAAAGAAACTGTTTGGACTTTCGGCGGCATTGGTGCTGGCGCTGTCTCTGGCGGGCTGCGGCGGCAATGATACGGGCTATAACCCGCAGGATGACCCCAATGAGGGGCTTGGCGGCGATGTGATCGGAGCGGTATCGGACGGCAGCGAGCTTGCGGGCATCTATGCTGCGGAGGATAATTACAGCGAGTGGAGCTATCTGGATATCAATGACGACGGCACATGGGTGCTCTATGGGACGAACGCAGACCTCACCGGCTGGCTGGAATATGATGGCGAGTACGATTCCTATTATGCCTATGAGGACGGTAGCGGCGAGGGCTGCTGGCTGGAGCAAGAGGGCGCGGATCGGCTCTATCTCTCCTCCTATGGCTATTTCAGCTTAACAGGCATGGATGATGTGTGGTTCATCGACGAAAACGGGGACGAGGTTCCCTCATGGAATGGCAGATTAGACGGTAACGAATATTACAGCCATAATGCCGACCTCTACCAGCGCGATGTTTCCGAATTTGAGGGCATTTGGTACTACGACGGCGATTTGGCGGCAGAGACTTATATCGTGATCGATGCAAACGGCAACTGGAGCTATTATCAGCGTGCGCCCGGCACGGAGGCTGCCGAGATGGACTACGGCTACCTTGGCTATTCCACGGACGAGGCAAGCACCTATTATGCGGACTCCCTGATGTATGACGGCGTATCCATCCGCGTGTTCGATTTCGATCAGGACGTTATCATCTGGGGCGATGAAGGCGCTTACTACTGCATGGAGTAACAGGATAGGGAAAGGGTGACGAAGGTGAAGCAATGGAAAAAGGGGCTTGGCTTGGCGGCGGTGCTTTCCCTCAGCCTTGCGGCATGCGGCACGGCGCAGCAGGACGTTGCGGGCGCGGATTGGCGCACGACGGGCGTGATCATCGATTACGGCACGATCACGCATAATGGCGAGAGCGTGGCTGTGGCGGTGACGGCGGATGAAAACAGTGCGGCATTTTATTGGAATATGCCGGAGCAGATCCTCTATGACAGCGTGCTGTTTCCGAATGAAGGGGACGATCCCCGCGCGGGACTGACGCAGGAGGATCTGCGCGATGCAGGCGTCAGCGTTTCCTTTGACGACCTCGATGGCGATGGCGAGAGCGATGTGACCGTGCATATCAACCATGCGGACATGAGCGAAACCGAAATGGTTTGGATTTGGGATTCTGTGGAGCGTTATGTTTACCAGCCGCAATCTTCCTATTATCATGAGATGGGCGCGGAGCCGTATCCGGAGGATAGCTTTGATGCGTATATCGGTCTTTGGTCGTATGCAGACGAAAATCTGTGGCTCTATCTCTATGGCGATGCAACGTGGGAATTTGTCAATTCCCGTCAGGATGTGATCGATTCCGGTACGGCTGTGCCCGATGTTTATGGCGTGGAGCTGCATGCCGAGGGCAGCGGCGATGTGCTGCGGCTGGAATATGGCGCGGATGGCGAGCTGCTCGATGAGGTGAACGGCGGCACACTGACGCGGATCGGCGATGTGGATGCGCCTTTCCCTGTCGGCTGATATTTTATGGCGACCCGATCCATTCCGACAAAGCAGTGGCAGGAATGGGTTGGCGCTTTTCGATCGGAGGGGGGAGAGTCATGGATCATCAAAATACACGAAGCATGAGCGAGGCAGAGCTTTCCCGTCAGCTTGAGAAATATCAGAGCGCGGCGCGGATCTGGCCCATGCTGGGGCTGGTCTGCTGTCTGGCAGGGGTTGCCGCGTTTTTTCTCATCAGTCATGCGGCGATAAAGGCGATCTTGACGGGCGTGCTGTTTTTCGGGGGCATCTGTGGCATGATGTTCCTCGGCGGCGGCGCACGGAAAAAGCTGCAGGAGCTGATGCAGGAGCAATTCGGCGATTTCTTCCGCGAGGAGTTGGAGAAAGCCTTCGGCGCGGAGTTGCATTCGCCCGAAATGTGCATTGACCGTGCCCGTTTGGAGGGCTTCCGCTTGGCGGATCGCCGGTGGGAGGAATGTGAGATTGCGGATTTCCGCGAGGGCGTGTCGCGGGGAATGCACTTTTCCGCCGCAAATGTGGTTTTGCAGCATGTTTACCAAAGGGGCAACGGGCAGGAAGGCTACGAGACATGCCAGGATGAGGTTTTCCGGGGGATACTCCTTTGTGGCGAAACGCGGGAAGCCGCGCCTTCGCCCATCTGCATTTCGATGCGTCCGCAGGATGCAGCGGATGCCCCTGCCGCCCTCCTGACGCAGAAATTCCTGCGCTTGCTGGATGAATTTGAGCGGACGATGGGCGCGAAAGTGGCTGGACTGCGCTGGGAAGGGCGCGTGCTTTCGCTGCTTGCGGAGACGAGAGATGGCTTTGCAAGCGTCCCGGAATGGGTAGATCTGAGCGACCTTGACGCCCTGCGCAGGGGTTATCTTTTCTCATTACAGAGGATGGCGAAGGGCTTGGATATTTTGAAGCAAAACTCGATTTTTTAGGGCGAATCGGGGCGGGGATTTTCCTGCCCCGCGCCTGATGGAAAGGAGTCGTCTGTATGACATTCGGAACTGCCGTTTTGCTGCTGATTTTGGTGCTTGCGGGCATGGTTGCGGCGCATATTTTTCTGCGGGAGAAGCGGAGGCTGCGGAGCGTTTGCATGGTGTTGCTTGCGCTTACGGCTTTGGTGCTGGTCGGCTATCTTGCGCTGACGCTGCTTTTTGTGGATGCCGTGCAGAATCAGCCGCCGGTGCTGTGATGGGGAAAGACCTTGGGGCTCTGCCCCAAACCCAAAACCCAAAACCCAAAACCCAAAACCCAAAACCGTGGGGCTCTGCCCCACCGCCCCGCCAAGGGGGTCATGGTCAAAGCATCTTCCCTTCGGGAAGACGGCTTCGCCGCCGCCTTATCTTGGCGGTGCTCATACCCTTGGAACCCGTTTGCGCAGGAGCATACGCTCCTGCGGAGGGCAAAAACGGAATATTTTTGGCAAAAAATGCCGCTTGCGAAAGGGAAATTACATTCTCTGATTCACAAGCGGTTTTTCTATTGCAATTCAGTTTTGCACCTGCAAACGCATGAAATGCGTTTGCCATAACGGGGTGCAGGGGACGAGTCCCCTGCCGGGGTAGTGGGGCAGAGCCCCGCGGTCTTTAGCCCCCGAAGTCTTTATCTCTACCTCAGCCCAACATAGGTCTTGATGACCTCAACGATCTTGTCCAGATCCATGCGGGAGGTGTTCAGGATCAGGTCGTAATTCTCTGCCTTGCCCCATTTACCGCCCGTGAAGTAGTTGTAATAATTCGCGCGGCGTTTGTCCGTCTTGACTACCATCGCCTCTGCGCCCTCCGGCTGCTGGTGGTATGTCTCGATCGCGCGCTTTACGCGGTCGGGCAGGTCAGCCTGTAGGAAGATATTGATCACATTGGGGTGATCCTGCAAAACATAATTCGCAGAACGCCCAACGATGACACAAGCCCCTGCCGCTGCAACCTCCTTGATGACCTGCGACTGCACCAGAAAAATCTTCTCATTCAGGGGCAGCCCGACAGAATCCAGGCTCGGCGTCAGGCTGGTCAGCGAGAAAAAGAGATTGCCGATGGAGGTCTTCTCCGCATCCTTGAAGCATTCCACGGATAAACCGGTTTTTTCCGCCGCCATGGTGATCAGTTCGTTATCATAAAAAGGGATGCCGAGCGCCTCCGCCAGCTTTTTCCCGACGATGCGCCCGCCGCTGCCGTATTGACGGCTGATTGTGATGACTGTGTTTTCTTTCATTGTATCCACTCCTTCTATCTCGCTGCGTGGAGGGACTTCCCCCTGCCGCAGATGTATCTCTTCAGGAGATATTATAGCCCTTTTTTGAAAGCCGCGCAAGGCATAAAGCACATTCATACAAAATCTCCTGCGAAAGAGCAGAGAGCACAGAGATGCATAGAGATGCAAAAAAAGACTTTGCAGAGCGGGCTTTTCATGATATAATTTGAATGTTATAGGGCGAAATAGCAGAAAACTGACTTTTTTTCGAGGAACGGCATTGCGTTGTTCAGCAGGACGGATTGTCCTTGACAGATCGACCGGAAGGATGAAATTTTTTATGGATAAATTTGTTGTGAGAGGTCGGAGGCGGCTGCACGGTGAGGTTGCGATCAGCGGCGCGAAAAATGCGGCGGTGGCAGTGATTCCGGCAGCGGTGATGGCTACGGGGATCAGTGTGCTGGAAAATCTTCCCAGCATCGAGGATGTGCGAAAAATCTGCCTGACCATTGAGAAAATGGGCGGCAGCTGTAAATTTTTGGATAAGCATACATTGGAGATCGACTGCAATGCAGGCGTGAGCTATCAGGCGACCTTTGAAGAGGTGCAGCAGATGCGCGCGTCCTATTATCTCTTGGGGGCGCTTCTGGGGCGCTATAAGCGGGCGGAGGTTGCCATGCCGGGCGGCTGCAATTTCGGCAAACGCCCCATTGATCTGCACCTGAAGGGCTTCCGTGCGCTCGGGGCGACCGTCATTGAGGAGGATGGCATGGTGAAGGCATATGCCGATCGTCTCGTCGGCGCATCCATCTATATGGATCAGGTCAGCGTCGGCGCGACTATCAATGTGATGCTGGCGGCATCCATGGCGGAGGGCATCACGACCATCGAAAACGCCGCGAAGGAGCCGCATGTTGTCGATACGGCGAACTATTTGAATATGATGGGCGCGAATATCAAGGGCGCGGGTACGGACGTCATCCGCATCAAGGGTGTGCCTGAGCTGCGCGGTGCGCGCTATACCATCATCCCCGATCAGATTGAGGCGGGTACATATATGATCGCATCGGCGATCACGGGGGGCGATGTTCTGGTGAAAAATATCATCCCCAAGCATATGGATTCTCTGACGGCAAAGCTGGATGAGATGAACGTGAAGGTGGAGGAGGGCGACGATTCCATCCGCATCATCGCGCATGCGCCGCTGCACGCGGTGGATGTGAAAACGATGAGCTATCCCGGCTTCCCGACGGACCTGCAGCCGCAGATTGCCGCGCTTCTGGCGGTATGCAGCGGCAAAAGCGTGCTGACGGAGAATGTCTGGGAGAATCGTTATCAATATATGGACGAGCTGCGCAAGCTGGGCGCACAGGTCGAGATTGACGGGCGCAGGGCGACCATACTGGGCGTGGATCATTTTGTCGGCACGATGGTTGCCGCGACGGATCTGCGGGCAGGCGCGGCTATGATTCTGGCGGCACTGGCGGCAGAGGGCGAAACGATCATCAGCGGGGCGCGCTATATCGACCGCGGCTACGAGGATGTAGAGCATAAATTCAGAGCCTTGGGAGCGGATATTGAGCGCATTCAGGGCAATCGATAAATCGAAAACGGGGCTTTGCTGCGGTCTGCGGCAGAGCCTTTTTTAGAAAGACGAGGTGGAGAAACCTGTGAAGCTGGAATTTTGCACCATCGCAAGCGGCAGCAGCGGGAATTGTAGCTATATCGGCACAGAGTATACGAAAATATTGGTGGACGCGGGCGTGAGCGGCAAGCGCATCGCCGAGGGGCTGGCGGAATTGCAGCTGACGGGCGCGGACATCGATGCGCTGTTCATCACGCATGAGCATGTGGATCATATCAAGGGGGCGGGCGTGTTTTCCCGCCGCTTCGATGTGCCGATTTATGCTACGGCGGAGACCTGGGCGGCGATGGATGGGAGCATCGGGAAGATTTCGCCCGGCAATCGACGCATCGTCTACGCGGATGAGGTCTGCCCGATCAATGACATCTGCGTGAAGCCCTTTGCGATTCCGCATGATGCCGCCGGACCTGTGGGCTATACGCTTTGCTGCGGCGAGAAGCGCATCACGCTGGCGACGGACATCGGACATGTGACGGATACGCTGCGGGAGAATATTACGGATAGTGATATCCTGCTGCTGGAGGCAAATCATGACGAGGATCTGCTGAAAAAGGGCAGCTACCCTTGGCGGCTGAAGCAGCGCATATTGGGCGAGAAGGGGCATCTGTCCAATCGCGCGGCAGGCGGGCTTTTGAACGAGGTTTTGACGGGGCGGACGCGCTTTGTCTTTCTGGGGCATCTGAGCGAGGAGAATAATGACCCGCGTCTGGCGTATGAAACGGTGGATGCGCTTTTGCAGGAGAAGAGAATCAAGGTCGGCGGGCAGCTGAAGCTGGGTCTGGCAAATCGCTTTCAAAATGGCGCAAAGGTGGAATTATAATGCGGATGACGATCGTTTGTGTGGGAAAATTGAAGGAACGCTACTGGCGGGAGGCTGTGGAGGAATACAGCAAGCGCCTGAGCCGCTATACCAAGCTGGAAATCATAGAGCTGCCGGATGAAAAAGCACCGGAGAGCATGAGCGCGGCGCAGGAGGAGGAGGTCAAGCTGCGGGAGGGGCAGCGCATCCTCAAGCAGATTCGCGAGGATGCCTTCGTGACGGCGCTGGCAGTGGAGGGCAGGATGCTGTCCTCGGAGGAGGTCGCGGATTTTCTGGAGAAAAAGGAGGTCGGCGGGGTGAGCCATATGGTTTTCGTGATCGGCGGCTCGCTGGGGCTGTCCGCGGAGGTGATGCGCCGCGCGGATTTTGCCCTGAGCTTCTCGCGGATGACCTTCCCGCACCAGATGATGCGCGTGGTGCTGCTGGAGCAGATTTATCGCGCGGAGCGGATCAGACGGAACGAACCGTACCACAAATAAGGGGGAATTGTGATGGATAAAAGAAAGAGGATCGTGCGCACGATCGGGATCATTTGCTGGGTGCTGGTGCTGCTTTTGCTTTTTCGCAATGCGCGGGAGAAGCGCGAGCTGGCGCAGCAGGAGCAGGAAACGATCGCCCGCGAGATGCAGGCGGAGCAGATCGAACGCGCTGAGGATGAAATTTCCACGATCATACTGCCGAGCGAATGAAAAGCGGAGGTGCAGGCGTGAAGAAGGTGGAATTTGTACGGGTGAAGTCCGAGCTTTGCGGCTTTGGGCTTGGCAAGGGCGCGAGGAATCGCTTTGAAAAGGCAGAGGAAATCGTGAAAGAACGGATGGAGTCGGGCTGGACATTTGTGGGCTATCTGCCGATGGAAACGAGGGGAGCAGGTGAGCTTGAAACGATCTCCCTGATTTTTCAGCGGGAGGAATCGCCTGCGGGTGTTTCGTTTTGTGATAAATTGGACGATCAGCAGAGGGAGTGAGACGCGATGGAGCATAGAGTCAAGGTGATGGTACTGGATAAAAAGCTGTTCCCGGAATTGCAGGCGGCGTACTGCGCCGTGCCGGAGAGCGGGAAATGTCCCTGCTATAACGTAGGGGACGAATTTCTCTTTTGCCGAAATGACGAGAGGGACGATTATTGGCATATGGGCGCGGGAACGCTGGTGAAAAGCGGTCGACCGGACGAGGGCGTGCTGCTTTCCCCGGGGACGATGCACTGTGGGACGGAGGACGTCCCGTTCTGCTCCGAAGCATGGGATGCCATCAGCCGCTACATTTATTCCGCGCTGCAGGGCGGGGCGATTATGCATGGCTGGATGCGGGACGATCGAGTGATGATCGCCTGCTGCAATGACGGCACAAGACCCGTTATTTTTAAGATCGAGCGGATGGATATTGCGGATTGAGGTGCAGAACGTTGGACTTTCGGATGGCGAAGGAAAAGGATTTTAGCAAAATTTAGAGTTTTTATTGGGATGTGATCGATGATATCCACAAAAACAACACGAATCATGAAAATCTCGGCTGGGAGCGCGGGGTCTACCCATCAGATGATTTTATACAAAGTAGCATTGCCAAAGGGGAGCTTTATATGCTCATGGAAAACAGCGTTTTGCTTGCCTGTGTCATTCTGAATCAGGAATGCAACGAGGGGTATCACGGCTGCGCATGGAGCGTGGACTGCGCGTCGTATGAAATCCTGATCCAGCATGCGCTGGCGGTGCATCCGCGGATGCAGGGCAGGGGCGTCGGCAAGGTCGTTGTGGAAA
Source organism: Lachnospiraceae bacterium (assembly GCA_963633805.1). Lineage (GTDB taxonomy): Bacteria > Bacillota > Clostridia > Lachnospirales > Anaerotignaceae > Anaerotignum_A. The sequence continues at coordinate 19,256 of CAVGZD010000008.1, forward strand.
ATATCCTGCAGATTGCCAAGTCGGAGGGCAGAAAATCTGTTCGGGTGGATGTGCTGGCGGCATGTGAAGCGGCGGAACGGCTGTATCGCAGCTGCGGCTTTGTGTTCGTGGCGGCGCGGGAGATGTTTTACGAGGATACGGGCTGGACGGAGTATCGGCTGTTTGAGCGGGATGTGTGAGGACGAATATTTTTGCGGGCGATTTGGGCAGGAGCTGAATGGATATGAGAAAGGAATTTGAAATCAACGGCTGTGTGGAGGTTCCTCCGGAGCTGACGGCGGATGAATTTTATGACATTTTCATTGCATTCATCGAATCTCAGGGCTGGTCTTTCGGCGGCGGCTTTGCTGAAATTCAGGATGGCTACTACATTCTGCCGGATGGTCGCCGTGGCTGTCCCGTGTTTGCGGATGAAGGACAAATCGAACGATAGAAAAGCATAAAACGGCTGTAAACCTTTGCAATGCAAGGATTTACAGCCGTTTGCGTCTTTATTCCAGTCCGTCAACTTTTTCCATATGGTTGATCAGATCAAGCACCTTATTGGAATAGCCCCACTCATTATCGTACCAGCAAACCAGCTTTACGAAGTGGTCATTCAGGGCGATACCTGCCTTGGCGTCGAAAATGGAGGTATGGGAATCGGTCAGGAAGTCGGTGGATACTACATCATCCTCCGTGTAGTCCATGATGCCCTTCATTTCGTTTTCGCACGCCTTCTTTACCGCAGCCTTGATTTCCTCATAGGTCGCGGGCTTTTCCAGACGGCAGGTCAGGTCGACTACGGATACATCGACCGTAGGCACGCGGAAGGACATGCCCGTCAGCTTGCCATTGAGCGAAGGGATAACCTTGCCGACCGCCTTTGCCGCGCCTGTGCTGGAAGGGATGATGTTGGTTGCTGCCGCACGACCGCCTCTCCAGTCCTTCTTGGAGGGACCATCAACGGTTTTCTGTGTCGCCGTGATGGAGTGAACGGTCGTCATCAGACCTTCCACGATGCCGAAATTGTCATTGATAACCTTTGCCAGAGGCGCAAGGCAGTTTGTCGTGCAGGATGCATTGGATACGATTTTCATATCCTTTGTATACGTTTCGTGATTTACGCCCATAACGAACATGGGTGCGTCTGCGGAGGGCGCGGAAATGACTACCTTCTTTGCGCCGCCCACAAAATGCTGGGATGCCTTCTCAACCGTGGTAAACAGACCTGTGGATTCCAGCACATAATCCACGCCAACCTCGCTCCAAGGGATCTCCTTGGGGTCGGAGATATTGAAAACCGTTACCTCGCAGCCATCTGCGACCAGCTTGCCGTTGCGATCCTCCAGCTGCCCGCGGAAACGCCCGTGCGCGGAGTCGTACTTGAGCATATAGATCATATAATCCACATCGATGAAGGGGTCGTTCACCGCAACGATCTCCATATCGCCGCGTTCGAGAGCCGCACGGAAGAACAATCTGCCGATACGACCAAAGCCGTTAATACCTATTTTTGCCATGTTGCATTCCTCCTAAAATTATCATTTTTATATTCTACCCATCCCGGAAGTGGGGAAATAGCTGTCATTTTTTGGATGCGACGGCATCCCTCTGTCGCGTGGGACAAATTGCGTCCGTGCATTTCAAAAATGTCCTAAAAACCTGTTTCAGATAGTATACCACAAAATTTATTTTCTACAACAAAAAAATAGAAAAATTTTCATATTTCCGCAAAAAAGAAGGTCTGACGAGGGGCGATTCGCTCTGCCCCTGCGTCAGCCCAAGGCGTTTGCACAAACGCCCGATTCTTTAGGTGTGTCCCGATAAGAAAACATATAAGAGATGAAATAGCGGAAAGGTTGCGGATACAAGGCAATCTCCCGCAGGCATCCTTTGAAAAGTGAAGGTTTTTCTCGTTAACACTCGAAAACCGCTCACACTTTCCTTCCATTTCCTTTCAGCACTTTGCTCCGCAAAGCCGCCTGCGGCATCGCCGTCTATCTTCGGCGTGCATTGCGGACTCGACCTTCGGTCAAGCTTTCGCTCGTCATGAACGGAAGGAAAGTCCGCTACCGGGCTGTCAAGGGAGATTAACGTAGTAGCCGCACCTTTCAGCATTTCAGAATTTATGTTTTCTTATTCGGGCGCACCTTTCGGCTTTGCGCATATTGTTCGCAAAAATGCAGCTTTTATGCGGACTGTTTTTGCGGGGCATCTGCCGCTTTTTTCAGCCTTAATACGTATCCCCGCGGATCAGGTCGATGATGCTCAGCGTCAGCAATGCTGCGGATACCGCCAGAGAAACCGCGCTGACTACAAGACGAGATACCTTCATATAGCTCCCTCCTTTGGCAATTTTTTCTATTTTATCACGCCGGAAATAAATTGTGAATTTCCTTTCTGCAAATCAGTTCCATTTTTCAAAAAAACGCTTCTCATATTCTGCGGCAAGCTCCTCGCGGAAATCGGGGTGCGCGATGGTGATCAGCGCCTTTGCCCGCTCGCGCAGGGTTTTGCCCCACAGATGGGCGATGCCGTATTCCGTCACGATGTAATCCACCTCGGTCCTGGGGGTGGTGATGCATGCGCCGTGGTCGATGAAGGGGACAATCTTGGAGATCTTGCCGCCTGCCGCCGTGGAGGGCAGCGCGATGATGGAACGCCCGCCCTTGGACATCCTCGCCCCGCGGATGAAGTCCACCTGACCGCCGACCCCGCTGAACTGCATCCCCTTGACGACCTCCGCATTGATCTGCCCCATCAGATCGACCTGAATGGCGGAATTGATGGAAACCACGTTGTCATTTTGCGCGATCACGTTGGGGTCGTTGACATAATTCACCGGATGAAATTCGAAGCAGGGGTTGTTGTCCAGATAATCATAGAGCTTTTTTGTGCCGACCGCGAAGGTCGCGATGCATTTGCCGCGATGCAGCTTTTTCTTCTTGTTGTTGATCACGCCGGTCTTGACGAGGTCTACAATGCCGTCCGCCGCCATTTCCGTATGCAAGCCGAGATCCTTTTTGTCCTTCAGGAAGGTCACAACTGCATCGGGGATCGCGCCGATGCCAAGCTGCAGCGTGTCCCCATCCCGGACGAGGGAAGCGCAGTGTGCGCCGATTTTTTCCTCGATTTCCGTGATGGTTGGAGGGGGCAGAATGGGAATTTCGCGATCCTCCTCCACGATGATATCGATATCCCGCAGATGGATGAAGGAATCACCCATGATGCGGGGCATTTTGCGATTGAGCTGCGCCAGCACCAGCTTGGCATTTTCCGTCGCCCAAGGCAGATGGTCGATGCAAGTGCCCATGGAGCACCAGCCGTGCTCGTCCGGCTCGGATATGGTGATCAAAACGGCATCCAGACCGCCGCGCGATTGCAGCAGAGCGGGATATTGATGGAAGAAGCCGGGCATATAGTCCCCGCGCCCATCCCGCACGCAGTCTCGCGTTTTGCCGCTCAGGAAAAATCCCGTAAAGTGGAAATTTTCCTCCATGCCGGGCTGCAAAAAAGGGACTTCCTCGCGCAGAGAAAGCAGATCAAATATTTCTATTTTTTTGTAATTTTTTGCGTTGCGCCCCAAAGCGTCCGTGAGCGCACAAGGCTCGCCGCTGCCGGTCGCAACAGAGATCACATCTCCGGACTTGATTTGGCTGACAGCCTCATCCGCTGTTAAAATTTTTCCGTCAAACATTGCTTTCCAATCCACTGACTTCATCCTTTCGTACTTTTTTGCAGCTATTCCTCTGTATTTCAATAATTTATTATCGATGTAGTTTTTGCGATTTCAATAATTTATTATCGATGTAGTTTTTGCGATAGCCGGGGAGATCGGGCGAAAAACGCCGATCTTCTCCAAGGCATTTTACCATATTCTTTCGCATTGGACAATCATTCTATTCTCATGTATCGCAAAAAGGGCATTTTTTGCGGCTGCGGCGTTTCATCCTTGCATTTTCACGGGAAATTGGGTAGAGTTGTAGTATCACAAGAGACTGCGTATCGCAAAGAGGGGGAATTTTGATGGGAAATCTACAGGCTCATATTCGGCTGGACGAGAGCATTCGTGCGAAATATGCGCTGCTGCCCGGCGATCCTGCACGGCTGGATCGCATCGCGCCGTATCTGGAGAATGTGCAGGAGCTGGGCTTCAATCGGGAGTATCGCTCCCTGGTGGGCGAATATAAGGGCATCCGCGTGCTGGCGATGTCCACCGGCATGGGCGGCGCGTCGACGGGCATTGCCGTTGAGGAGCTGCACAACATCGGCATTGAGGCGATGATCCGCATCGGCAGCTGCGGCACGTTGCAGCCGGAGGTGAAGGTTGGTGATTTGATTCTGGTCAATGGCGCGGTGCGCGATGACGGGGCGTCGAAGGCGTATATCGAGGGGATTTATCCCGCCGTGCCCGATACGGAGCTGCTGTTTTGCTGCGTGGCTGCCGCGAAGGAGCAGGGTTTTCCCTACCACATCGGTCTTGCCAGAAGTCACGACAGCTTTTACACCGGCGCGGAGGACGAGATTTACGCCTATTGGGCGAAGCAGGGTGTGCTTGGCTCGGATATGGAGACAGCGGCGCTCTTTACCATCGGGCGGCTGCGTGGCGTGAAAACAGCATCGATTCTGAACAATGTTGTGCCCTATGACGGGGACACGGCGGAGAGCATCGGCAGCTACGCAGGCGGGGAGGATCTGGCGATGGTCGGCGAGCGGAACGAGATTTTACTTGCGCTGGAGGCGATCGTGCGGTACGAGAAGGGGTGAAAGACCTAAAACCTTAAAACCTTGGGGCTTTGCCCCAAGCCCCACCAAGGGGGTCACCCCCTTGGAACCCGTTTGCGCAGGAGCATACGCTCCTGCGGAGAAGGAAAACCATCTATTTTGGCAAAAAATTACCGCTTGTGGAAGAGGGATCGTGTTTCCCGACTCACAAACGGTATTTGTATTTTATTTCGATCTGCACCTGCAAACGCATATATATGCGTTTGCAATAATGGGGTGCAGGGGACGAGTCCCCTGCTAGGGTTTGGGGCAAAGCCCCAAGGTCTTTCCGGGGTATCGGGGACAGAGTCCCCGAGGTCTTACTCTTTTTGGGATTCAAGGTCTTTCCCGCGCTTCAACCGCTCGTTTTCGTCGCGTAGGGCGCTTAGCTCAGCCTCCAGCTTTGCCGTCTGCGCCTTCCATCGCGCATTGACCGCGCTGATCTCATCGCTGCGCTGCGCCAAAAGAAGCGAAAGCTCCTCCAGCTGCTGCTTGTGCGTCTCCTGCAGGGCGTTGTACGCCTTGGCAAAATCCGGCGCGGGCGTGGCAGGCTTGGGCTGCTCCGGCTTGGCGGCGGGTAAAATATCATTCGGCAGGACGCAGGGCAGATAGTCCGCATCGGCATAGACCTCCGCGCTGTTCCAGACCTCATCCTCCGCGCCCAAAAGCTCCGCCTTGATGCAGCGCGGCGGGAATTTCTCCGTGTATCGCTCGACTGCGCCGAAGCTGCTGCCGCCGTTGTCCGACGTGCAGCGGAAAGGCTGCCCATTCGCCGTCCACATCAGCATCAATCGCCCGCCTTCGATCCAGATCAGGCAGTTGTCGCAGTTCGTATCCTCCCAGAGGACGCGCGGCGTGCTGATGGCGGCGGTATGCTTGTATTGATAGACGACCTGCGTGCGGAACATCCCACGCACGATATACAGCATATGGATCTTCTCGCTGTCATTGACGATGGAAAAATCTACGCAGGGCGAGGGTGTTTGAATGAGCGGCGTAACGCTGCCCATCGTGTACGGTTCGAGCAGCATTTCCCGTGCGCTGAGGATGTTTCGCCCCGTGCGGTAATACAGGATGATATGCTCACGGCTCAGCCTGCGGGCGAAAAACGGCGTTTTCCCCAGCGGCATGAAGCGGTCGATGCGGTAGGGCTTCTCCCATTGCCCGCCACGATAGGCGGTGTAGGCGAGAAAGTCGATGCCGGTCGATTCCGTCGGGCGATTATAGATCATATGGAAGGCGTCCTCGGTCGGCAGGAGAAAGAACTTCGTGCGCTCTGCGGCGGGGACGCTCTCCGGCATGGGATGCCGTTCCCACTCGACGAGATCGCGGGAGGAAAGCAGGGAAAGCTGCCCCTCCGGGTCAGTATAGAGCAGATGGACGGTATCCTCATACTGGCAGAGAGAAAAGACGGGCGCGGTATGCTCGGCGACTTTTTTGGGATTGGTCCAGCCGTCGGCGGCATAGCTGCGGAAGAGGATATTGCCGTGTTCGTAGTAAAAAAGGCAGAGATAGCCTTTTTTTGTTTTGAGATATTTCACATGGGGATTTTGCATAAGGTCGCTCCCTCGGAGTTTTTTTCAGAACAGTCTATGCGGGAGGGGGCGGGGAAAGAACTTGGGGTGCTGCCAACCCCCTAAGATCTCGGGGACTCTGTCACCGATACCCCTGCAAAGACCTTGGGGCGCTGCCCCAATACCCCTGCAAAGACCTTGGGGCGCTGCCCCAATACCCCGCCAAGGGATTTCATCCCTTGGAACCCATTTGCGCAGGAGCATACGCTCCTGCGGAGAACAAAAATAAAATGTCTTGAAAAAAATTACCGCTTGTGGCAGGGGGAGAAATTGTGTATCCCAACTCACAAGCGGTTTTTCTGTATTATTTCGTATTTGCACCTGCAAACGCATGTATATGCGTTTGCCATAACGGGGTCAAGGGGATGAAATCCCCTTGTGGGGTGTGGGGCAAAGCTCCACGGTCTTCACGGTCTTCTTACAGCAGCGCAACGTTCGCTGCCTTGCAGACCTCGATCGTCTCGTCGTCCCAGATGGAGGACTGTACCTCGCCAATATGCGCCTTGCCCAGAAGCAGCATGCATAGACGGGATTGCCCGATGCCGCCGCCGATCGTCGCAGGCAGCTTGCCCTCTAGCAGCATCTTGTGATAGGTCAGGCTGCGGCGGTCATCGCAATGCGCCTTTCTCAGCTGCTGATCCAGAGAATAGGGGTCAACGCGGATGCCCATGGACGAGATCTCCAGCGCACCGTCCAGCACGGGGTTGTAGAACAGCAGATCGCCGTTGAGCTGCCAATCGTCATAGTCGGGCGCTCTGCCGTCATGCGGTTGGCCGGAGCGCAGTTTGTCGCCGATCTGCATGATGAACACCGTCTTGTGCTCCTTGACGATCACATTCTCCCGCTCCTTGGGGGTCAGATCGGGATATTTGTCCTCCAGCTCCTGAGAGGTGATGAAGGTGACCTCGCGGCAGAGATCTGTCGTGATGCGGGGGTATTTTTTCTTGACAACATCCAGCGTATCGCAGATGGCAAGCACGATGCCCTGTACGGTGAATTTCAATTCCTGAATGTTGCGCTTCTCCGGCGTGATGACCCGCTCCCAGTCCCACTGGTCAACATAGATGGAATGCAGGTTATCCAGCGTTTCATCGCGGCGGATGGCGTTCATGTTGGTATATAAGCCCTTGCCGGGGCGGAAATCATAGCGATAGAGCGCCATGCGCTTCCACTTCGCCAGAGAATGTACAACCTCGGCAATCGTGCCGGTTGCGGGAATTTCAAAGCTGACGGGGCGTTCCACGCCGTTCAGATTATCATTCAGACCCGTTGCGGGATCAACGAACAAGGGTGCGGATACCCGCTTGAGATTGAGCGCTTGCCCCAGATAGTCCTCAAAGGCATGGTGGATAACGCCGATCGCGTTTTGTGTTTCATACAAGGTCAGAGCAGACTGATAGTCCGCAGGGATATATGTTTTACTCATAGCCAACCCTCACTTCATAAATATTTTTTCATACAATATAGGATAGCATAGAAGCGAAATTTGTCAAGTGAAGAAAGATTTTCGGCATTTGGCACAAATTTGGCTCGTTTTCACAGGGAAAATCAGGCATTTCACGCCCTTGTGGGATGCAAATGCCTGTCCATTCCCTGCCGAAGAGGAAGCGTTTTGTAAAATTTGCCGACATTACCTTTTTAAGAGCATTTCTGAAAAGGCATTCTCACGATCTGCACGCGTCCCGCCCCGCGATTGTCTTGCATGGCGCCAAAAAAATTTTTGCTTGACATGTATTTCCTACAGTTGTATGCTATCCATATGACATACAACTGTAGGAGATGATGCGAATGAAACAGACAATGCGATTGCCGGATACGGAGCTGGAAATCATGAAGGCGATCTGGGAGGCGGATCAAACGCTTTCCACATCGGAGATCAAGGCGATTCTGGAGCAGAATCGACCGTGGAACATTTCTGCGCTGCAAACCCTGCTCAATCGGCTGATCGAGCGCGGCTTTCTCTCCAGCTACAAGGACGGGAAGAATCGTTTTTATACGGCGCAGGTGGCGAAGGCGGATTATGTAGCGATGGAGAACAAATCTTTTCTGGAGAAGGTGAACGACCGCTCTGTGACGAAGCTGGTGGCGAGTCTCTACGAAAGCCATTCCATTTCCGATGCGGATCTGGATGAGCTGGCGGCGTTTATCCGCTCAAAAACGGGGGGTGTATGATTTGGGAACGTTTTTTGACAGAATATGGGAGCTGAGCCGGTTTGCGATTCCCGTGATCCTGCTGCTGGCGGCGTTTTCCGGCAGATTGGGGCGGCGATACGGGGCGCATTGGCGCTATGTGCTCTGGATTGTGCTGGCGATTCGGCTCTGCCTACCGGTGCAGCTTTTGCCGTCCGTGCCGCAGACGACGGGGATGCGGGTGGAGCTGCCCTCTGTGCGCGCGGAAACGAGGCAGCTTTTGCAGGAGCAGACGGCATTGCCGATGCAGACTATCGCAGAGCCGATTCCCGTGCCGACAGAGCAGCAAACGATTGTGCCGACCGATATGCCGGCGGAGGCGGTCAATGTGGATGCAAACAGTAGCGAGCAAAATCCCTTGGCATTTTTCCTCGCTTACCCGGAATGGCTCTGGGGCTTGGGCGTAGGGCTGTTTTGGCTGTGGCAGGGCTGGAAGTATGCTGCGTTTCAGCGGTATCTGCGGCGGAATCGCCAAAGGGTGCTGGACGCGGCGGCGCTGGATGTGTATTACGGTTTGTGCCGCGAGATGAATATTGCCAATCGTCCTGCGCTCTGGCGGTGATGAAGGACTGCGATTTGCAGGAGCGGGAGCGCTACAGCATGACGATTTTGGAGACGATCCGCCAGAGCAAGCGTAAGCCCATGCGGATGAGCACGGCATTTTCCGGCGGCAAGGAGGGGCTGAAGGCGCGGATTGAAAATATTTTCGATACCTCGGCGAAAAAGCGCGGCGTGGCGGCATTTCTGGCGGTGCTGCTGATGCTGGACTGCGGGATGGTCTTCATCGGCTGCGCGGCGGAGCAGACGCAGGAGGAAAGCGCATCGGCTGTGGTCTATGGGGCGTATACGGAGGATATCGTGCAGCAGCTTTATGCCGCGAAGCTGGATTATATCGGCGATGCATCGGGGGTCGGCAGTATTTTGGAGCTGCTGCCCTGCCCGACCGGCGTGACGGGAAGCAGCGAGGGCATGGAGCTTTTCACCACCGAGGGCGAGCCCTACGGCGTGCGGGTTTATTTCAATGATTTTACGCAGGCGAACGATGATGGTTGGTTCCCGATCCATGCCATGATCTTTCTGGCATTGGTGGATAACGCGGATTTTCTGGAATATACCCGCCGCGATGAGAATGCGATGGCTTCTGTGCGGATGGACAGGGAGGCTTTGCAGATTTATTTCGGGGAGAAGGATGTGCGGGAATTTGCCGCCGATGCGGACACCTTCCGTGCGTATGTGCGGGCGATCAATCGCTATTTTTATGAAAATGCGGATGCACTCGACGCGCAGGAGCGGATGGACGCACTGCTGGCGGAGGAAAGCTCCGCGGCAGACGCGGGCATTACGGGGGAAACCCTGCTTTATCAGATGCTCGAAGCAAGCAGGCTGTTGGAGGAGATCACGGCGCAGCCCTTAACCTCCTCCAACCCGCTGGATTATATGGATTGCGCGGAATACGAGCAGCTTGTGGCGATCGGAGAGCCGGCACTGATGAGATTTCTGTCGGAATTTGCGCAGGGATATATCGGAGATGACCTGTATAGCTATATCATCAAGTATGCCTGCCAGGATATTCTGGGCGAGGAACGCACGGACGGCACGCCGCAGGAATGGTATCAGACGTATATCGCTTTGGATTCCCTGATGCTTGCGCCCTTTACCATAGGCGAGGAAATCGATACGGAGGCATTGCAGAAGAAATACGTCATGGGCAGCGGCTTGCCGGATGTAGCGGATTGGAGCATTATGGCGGCAAATACGGATGCACGCATAAGGGCGGTCTATGACGCGATGCAGCAGAGATATGAGCAAAAATATGGCAGTGGGTCGCGGGTTGTACGGATTTATGCACCGGAGATTCATCAAATCGCGGAGCAGGGCGATCAGATGCAGGTGTATCTGACTGCCGCAGTGCAGGACTATGCCTTGATTCGTACAAAGCAGGGCTATGCTTTTGTGGAATGCGGCGGTGCGGCAGACCCCGGTCGCATGGATTTTGTGAAGGAAAACGGGGAATGGAAGCTGACGAATTGGGTCGAGGCGCAGGATGGCAGCAGATATGCGGATTCCATCCGGGAGATGTGCAGGACGCATCCGCTGACGGGGCAGAAGATGCTCAATAACGATGATGGTCCTTGGGCGGAGGAACGGCAAAACCTGCTCTACTACATGATGACGCATTATGATGGCATGGACATTGCGATCTACGTTTCCGCTTATCTGGATGAACGGGAGCTGGCGCGGCTGAATCGGGTGATCCGCGTGATCCCGCTCTACGAATAGGATTTTTCGCATATTCCCGTTTCTTTTGCATAGAGTTGCATTGTATGGATACATTGTGTATCGAAATGCAGGAGAAACGGGGGAGAAAATATGGAAAAATTTGATATTTACAAGGACATTGCGGAGCGGACGGGCGGCGATATTTACATCGGCGTGGTCGGGCCTGTGCGAACGGGGAAATCCACATTTATCAAGCGCTTTATGGATTTGCTTGTATTGCCGAATATCACGAATACCTACACCCGCGAACGCGCGAAGGACGAACTGCCGCAATCGGCCTCGGGCAAGATCATCATGACGACTGAGCCGAAATTCGTGCCGAATGAAGCGGTGGAGATCTCGCTGGGAGATGCGGACGTCCGGGTGCGAATGATCGACTGCGTGGGCTATCTCGTGCCCGATGCGGAGGGGCATATGGACGGCGATACGCCGCGGATGGTGCATACGCCGTGGTCGGAGGAGCCGATGCCGTTTGTGGAAGCTGCGGAGATGGGGACGAAAAAGGTCATCACGGATCATTCGACCATCGGCATGGTGGTGACGACGGATGGCTCTGTGACGGAGCTGCCGCGCGAGAATTACATAGAGGCAGAGGAGCGCGTGGTGGAGGAGCTGCAGGAGCTGGGCAAGCCCTTCCTCATCCTGCTGAACACGGCAACGCCCTACAGCGAGGGCACGCAGAGCCTGCGCGGGGAATTGGAGGAGAAATATCAGGTGCCGGTCGTGGCGGTCAATGCGGCGCAGCTGAAGGCAGAGGATATCCGCAAAATTCTGGAGCAGATGCTCTATCAATTCCCGATCCGGGAGCTGCGCTTCTTCTTCCCCGGCTGGGTGGAGACGCTGGAGCAGGGGCATTGGCTCAAGCAGGCGCTGATCGTCGCACTCAATACGGTGATGCAGAAGGCGGATAAGCTGGCGGATGTTGCGGATGCGATCGCAGAGCTGACGGAGCAGGATTTCCTGAAAAAAGCGTACACTGACCACATTCTGCCGGGCGAGGGCGCGGCGGATATTGCGCTGAATTTCGATGACGGGCTGTTCTATCGCATTTTGAGCGAGACGGTCAATCTGCCCATCGACAACGATTACGCCCTGATTTCCACCATTCGGATGCTCTCGGAGACCAAGCAGGAATACGACAAGATCGCTGCGGCGCTCAATGACGTCAAGCGCAAGGGCTACGGCGTGGTGACGCCTGTTTTTGAGGAGATCACGCTGGAGAAGCCTGAGGTATTCAAGCAGGGCAGCCGCTACGGCATCAAGCTGAAAGCCAAGGGGGAATCCATCCATCTGATCAAGGCGGATGTGGAAACGGAGGTTTCGCCGATTATCGGCAACGAGGAGCAGTCCCGCGAGTTTATCGACCATCTGATTGCGGATTACGAGCAGGAGCCGGAAAAGATTTGGGATTTGAACATTTTCGGGCGCACGCTCAGTTCGATGGTCAGCGACGGGATGCAGAACAAGATTTACCGTATGCCGGAGGATGCGCAGATGAAATTGCAGGAGACGCTGCAAAAAATCGTCAACGAGGGCAGCGGCGGGCTGATTTGCATTATTTTGTGAGAAACGGAAAACCGCGGGACGCTGTCCCGCACCCTGCAAGACCGTGGGGCTTTGCCCCACTGCCCCGGAAGACCTTGAGGGTTTCACCCTCAAACTCCCACCAAGGGAGCTCCTCCCTTGGAACCCGTTAGAGCAAACGCACATGCGTGCGTTTGCGGGTGCAGATATGGAATAGAGCAGAAAAACCGCTTGTGAGTTGGGATGCGCAATTTTTCTCCCTGCCACAAGCGGTAATTTTTTTCAAGATATTTTATTTCTGCTCTCCGCAGGAGCGAAAGCTCCTGCATAACGGGGTCAAGGGGCAGAATGCCCCTTGCGGGGTGTTGGGGCGGAGCCCCAAGGTCTTTACAGGGTGTGGGACGGCGTCCCACGGTTTTATGGTCTTCCTCCTTTTCGGCAAATGGCATAAAAAAATCGGGAAAGAACGGCAGATTTCTACAGATCGAAAGGGGCAAAAGCGTTGCAAAGGCTATTTGTGGGGCGTATAATGGAACGGTGATACTTGCGGCGAACAATGGTGCGCCGAGGAAATACAGAAGCGAGAGGGAAGGGATAGCCAATGAAAGAAAAGATTTCCGTGCCCGAACTATTCGGCATGAACGTATTCAATGACGCGATGATGCGGGAGCATCTCCCGAAGAAGGTATACGAGGAATTGAAAAATACCATCGAGCAGGGGGCAATGCTGAATTCCGAGATCGCGGACATCATCGCAAACGCGATGAAGGATTGGGCGATCGAACGCGGCGCGACGCATTATACGCATTGGTTCCAGCCCATGACGGGCATCACCGCGGAAAAGCACGATTCCTTCCTGACGCCGCCCGCAAACGGCAGAGTCATCATGGAATTTTCCGGAAAGGAGCTGATTAAGGGCGAATCGGATGCGTCCTCCTTCCCCTCCGGCGGGCTGCGCGCGACATTCGAGGCGCGGGGCTATACCGCTTGGGACTGCACCTCCCCCGCCTTTCTGCGGGAGGATGCCGGCGGCGTGACGCTGTATATCCCGACCGCCTTCTATTCCTACACGGGTGAAGCGCTGGACAAAAAAACACCCCTGCTGCGCTCCTGCGAGGCGGTCAATCGGCAGGCACTGCGCATCGTGCGCCTGTTCGGCAATCAGAATGCGAAGAAGGTCATTGTCAGCTGCGGCGCGGAGCAGGAATATTTCTTGATTGACAAGGAGCTGTATCGCCAGCGGAAGGATCTGATCTTCACGGGGCGCACCCTCTTCGGCGCGGCTCCCCCCAAGGGGCAGGAGATGGACGACCATTATTTCGGGAGCATCAAGGAGCGCATTGCCTGCTTTATGCATGAGCTGAATATGGAGCTTTGGAAGCTGGGCGTGCCCGCGAAAACGCAGCATAACGAGGTTGCGCCCGCGCAGCATGAGCTTGCGCCCATTTTCGAGGATTGCAATCAGGCGACAGACCACAATCAGCTTATCATGGAGGCGATGAAGCGAATTGCCGACCATCATGGGCTGGCATGTCTGCTGCATGAGAAGCCCTTTGCGGGGGTAAACGGCAGCGGCAAGCACAACAACTGGTCCTTGAGCACGGACGACGGGCAGAATCTGCTCGATCCCGGCAAAACGCCGCACGAAAACGCACAGTTTTTGGTATTCCTCAGCGCGATCATCAAGGGCGTGGACGAGTACCCGGAGCTGCTGCGGCTGTCGGCATCCAATCCGGGCAATGACCACCGCTTGGGCTCGCAGGAAGCGCCCCCGGCGATCGTTTCGATTTTCCTTGGCGATCAGCTGATCGATATTTTCGATCAGATCGAGCACGGCGAGGCGACCAGTTCCTTGCAGGGCGGGCGGATGCGCGTCGGCGTAAACACGCTGCCTGCGCTGAAAAAGGATGCGACCGACCGAAACCGTACCTCGCCCTTCGCCTTTACGGGCAATAAATTCGAGTTCCGTATGCCGCCGTCCTCCGGTTCGATCTCCGGGCCGAATTTTGCATTGAATACCATCGTTGCGGAGGAGCTGCGGAAATTTGCGGATGAGCTGGAGCAGGCGGAGGATTTCAATGCGGCGGTGCATGAGCTGGTGCGCAGAACCTATGTGGAGCACAAGCGCATCCTCTTTGACGGCAACGGCTATTCCGACGAATGGCGGCAGGAGGCAAAGCGCAGAGGGCTGCCCGACATTACCAATTCCGTGGATGCGGTTGAGGCATTTTTGGACGAGAAGGTGGTGGAGCTGTTCGGCAAGCATGGCGTACTGAGCAAGATCGAGCTGCAGTCCAGAGCGGAAATCCGCTACGAAAATTATGTAAAGCAGATCAATATTGAAGCGAAAACCATGATCGATATTGCATCCAGACAGATCAGACCCGCTGTCGTAAAATACATCGGCGAGGTGGCGCAGACCGTGGCTGCGGTGCAGGCGACGGGGCTGGAGGCATTCGTAGAAGAAGACCTGCTCCGCGAGCTGAAGGAAAATCTCCGTTTGCTGCATGAGCGGCTGAAGATGCTCATCGAGATCACGGAGCAGGCGGGACTGCTCAAGGGAGACAGCAAATCTCAGGCGATCTTCTATCGGGATTATGTATTTGCGGCGATGCGCGATTTGCGCGAGCCTGCGGACCGGCTGGAGATGCTGGTGGATGAGGCGGCATGGCCCTTCCCGACCTATGGCGAGCTGCTGTATAACATTTAATGCGGAGCGAACACATGAGCATCGCGCAGTGATACGAATGGTCTTTTCGATGCAAGGCTGCGAAAAAGGATTCCTTGTTCGGTTTTGAGGGATTGAGCTTCAATAATAAGGAAGGAATGCGGCGAGGGAGAGTCGCCGGTATTGTATGACAAGAGAGAAGGACCTGTTCTTCTTCCGATGGGAAGAGGACGGGTCTTTTCTTTTGGCTGTATTTTTTGCACTGTCGCAGGATGCATCGGGAGAAATGAAACTGCTTTCTGCGTACAGAATACTTTCGTTTGAGACGGAAAAGTTTACGGGGACAGTACATTTTTCCTGAGATTGTGGGCATATCGCAGACAGGGGCGCATAGAATGTACAAGCCGGACTTTGTGAAGCATACATGCAAGCGGGCTTGTAAGACAAGAAAGGGGCGTGAAATGCATGATTTGTCGATTTTCGGAAAAAATGTCCATTTCATACAAAGATTTTTTCGAGAAAAATCACATTTTGCACGTTTTTGTTGTCAGGTTTTTTGTTCTTTTTTCAATACCAGACAAAAAGACTGTTAAATTTCTTGCAAATTCGGAAGTATTGCGCTATAATGTGTAAGGATGAGAACGGCACATGATGGAAAATACATAAAAAATTGCGAAAGATTCTGAAAAACAGCATAATTTTATATAAATTCTTGTGAATTTTGTTTGAAGATTCGCCGCAGGGCGGCTTCGAGCAGCACAATGGAGGCGAGTGAGTATGGTTACCGATGACAAGAGAATCAGAATCATCACAGGTCACTACGGCAGTGGCAAAACCGAGTTTGCCGTCAACTATGTGAAAGCATTGAGACGCAGCGTGGAAGGAAAGGTTGCCATCGCCGATTTGGATATCGTAAATGTTTATTTTCGTTCCCGCGAAAAAAAGGATGAGCTTGAACAGCTGGGCATTCAGGTGATCGCCTCGAATATCGAGGGCGCCAATGCCGATGTTCCCGCGGTTTCCGGCGCGATGACGATGCCCGTTGTCAATAAGGACTATCAGTATGTGATCGACCTTGGCGGCAATGACGTCGGCACGCTGGTTCTGGGCAGAATCAAGCCCATTATCGACCATGCGGAGACGGATTTCTTTATGGTAGTCAATGTATATCGTCCCAATACCTCTACACCTGAGGGCATCATAGAGCAGATGGAAAATCTGGAATATGCGGCGGGGCTCAAAGTGACGGGCTTTATCAATAATACGAATCTGGTAAGGGAGACAACGGCTGATTGCCTTGCTTACGGGGATGAGGTATTGAAGGAAGTTACAAAACGCACAGGTGTACCTGTGAAGTACGTTACCTACGTCAAGGAGCTTTTGACTGAGGGCGTACCGGAGGGACTCGCCGGGGAGCTCTTCCCGATGGAGTTTAATATGAGGAAAACCTGGATGTAAATTCAAATATTTATGGAGGTGTATTTTGAATGGCAAAAGGTAAAGTAACTATCAACGAAGTAATCTGTAAGGGTTGCGGGCTTTGCGTTTCTGTTTGTCCTAAGCATGTTCTCGCATTGTCTACCACAAAGATCAACCCTGCAGGCTACAATCCCGCAGAAATGATCAGCGAGGACTGCATCGCATGCACAAGCTGTGCAAAAATGTGTCCTGACTGCGCAATCGTAGTAGAGAAGCTGGACTAATCAGAGAGGAGGAAATTTCAATGGCAAAGGTTTTAATGAAAGGCAACGAAGCAGTTGGTAAAGCGGCTATTGAGGCGGGCTGCAGATATTTCTTTGGCTACCCGATCACTCCTCAGTCCGAAGTACCTGAATATTTATCCAATGCACTCCCCGAGGTAGGCGGTACATTCGTACAGGCTGAATCCGAGGTTGCAGCGATCAACATGGTATACGGCGCAGCAGCAGCAGGCGCAAGAGTTCTGACAAGCTCTTCTTCCCCCGGTATTGCTCTGAAGCAGGAGGGTATTGGTTACATCTCCAACGCATCCCTGCCCGCAGTTATCATCAACATGATGAGAGGCGGCCCGGGTCTGGGCACGATTCAGCCCGGTCAGGCTGACTATAACATGGCAGTTAAGGGCGGTTCCAACGGCGACTATCATGACGTGGTACTGGCTCCCGCATCCGTTCAGGAGGCTGTTAACATGGTTATGGAAGCATTCGATATCGCTGATATTTACGGCACACCCGTTATCATCCTGGCAGACGGTCTGATCGGTCAGATGATGGAGCCCGTTGAATTCAACTATGTTCCCAGAGAAGGCATCCCTGCAAAGACATGGGCGCTGACAGGTAAGAACGGCGGCGAAAGACATAATATCAAGAACCTGGTTATCGATCCCGATGACTGCGAAGCTTGGAACCATGATCACTTCAAGGTATACGACAAGATCGTTGCTAATGAGCAGGCTTGGGAAGAATTCAAGATGGATGATGCAGAATATGCATTCGTATCCTACGGTACAGCTTCCAGAGTTGTAAGAACAGCAATCGGCTACCTGAGAGAGGCAGGCTATAAGGTTGGTATGATCAGACCGAAAACACTGTGGCCCTTCCCTCAGAAAGCATTCGATAAATTTGACGGCAAGATCAAGAAATATCTGGACGTAGAAATGTCCATGGGTCAGATGCTGCCCGATGTTGCATACGCTTGCAACGACAAGAACATGGTAGAATTCTATGGCAGAACAGGTGGTAACGTGCCTTCTGTTGATGAAATCGTTGAATTCGGTAAAAAAGTTATGGGAGGTGACAAATAATGGCAGTTGTATTTGAGAAAACAAAAGGTTTAACAGACGCGAAATTGCATTATTGTCCCGGTTGTGCGCACGGTATCGTACATAGACTGGTAGCAGAAGTTCTGGAAGAGATGGAAGCACTGGACGATACAATCGGCTGCGTACCCGTAGGCTGTGCGGTATTTGCAAATAACTACTTCAATGTTGACGCAATTCAGTGCGCACACGGTCGTGCTCCCGCAACAGCAACAGGCATTAAGAGAGTACATCCCGACAAGCTGGTATTCACATATCAGGGCGATGGCGACTTGGCTTCCATCGGTACTTGCGAAATCGTTCACGCAGCAGCACGCGGCGAGAAGATTACAACAATCTTCATCAACAACGGTATCTATGGTATGACAGGCGGTCAGATGGCTCCCACAACACTGCCCGGCATGAAGGCTACAACAGCTCAGAAGGGCCGCGATCCCAAGGTAAACGGTAACCCTCTGCGCGTATCCGAGCTGCTGAGCTCTTTGACAGGCCCCGCTTACATCGAAAGAGTATCTGTTTCTACACCCGCTCAGATTGCAGGCGCAAAGAAGGCAATCAAGAAGGCATTCGAGCTGCAGAAGCAGGGCGCAGGCTTCACATTCGTTGAAGTAGTAGCTTCTTGCCCTACAAACTGGGGCTTGACACCTGTGAAGGCTATGGAATTTGTAAGAGAAAAAATGATCCCTTACTATCCTTTGGGCGTGTTCAAAGATGTTACAGCAGAGGAGGGCAAATAATATGAGTAACTTTTCTTCTATCATTGCAGGTTTCGGTGGTCAGGGCTCTCTGCTGATGGGTAAGATCATGGCTTATGCAGGTATGCTGGAAGGCAAGGAAGTATCCTGGTGTCCTTCTTACGGTCCCGAAATGCGTGGCGGTACAGCAAACGTAAACGTAATTATTTCTGATGAGACAGTTGGTTCTCCCGTTGTTACAAAGGATGCAGACTGCATCGTAGCACTGAACCAGCCCTCTTTGGATAAGTTCGCACCTGTTGTTAAGGTTGGCGGCTCTATCGTAATCAATTCTGACCTTTGCAAGATCGACGATGTGAAGGAAGGCGTGAAGGTATACGCAATTCCCGCAAACAAGATCGCAGCTGAAAACTTTGGCGGCTTCAAGCTGGCTAACCTGGTTATGCTGGGCGCTGTTGTATATGCAACAGGCTGCGTAAAGGTTGACGGCATGGACGAGACATTCGCACATGTATTCGAGGGCGGCAAGGCTAAATTCATCCCCGACAACAAAAAGGCGTTTGAATTGGGCTACGAATACGCTAAGAATCTGTAATTTTTGAGATTTTGGGGCGTTGCCCTGTGGCTGTCTGACAGTAGCAGGATGTCCCACCAAGGGTGCAAAGTATCCCTTGCATCTCGCAGGCAGGAGTATGCGCTCCTGCGGAGAGATACATAATGTAAAATATAAAACCGCTTGTGGATTTTGGCTTTTGAAGCCGGTTCACAAGCGGTTTTCTTTTTTAATCTTTGTACTAATTTTATTTTTTCTTTTTGTTTTCTTTTTGCAAAGGTGTGAGAAGCGCTTGTCGGAATAGTGGGACACCTACAGCCGACAGTTATGAAATATTATCGTTTTTGGCTTCATACACTATCCTTGTTCCCGCAAACGCATGTAGTGCGTTTGCGATAATGGGGTGCAGGGGATGAGTCCCCCGCCGGGGGAGTGGGGCAGCGCCCCGCGGTCTTGGCGGAGTTTGAGGCGGCGCCTCAAGGTCTTGCAGTTTTCTTTATTCCCCGAATTGCATCTCCTGCCGCACATCCTCTGTCGCAAAAATGCGCCACGCATCATCTATGTAAAGCTCAATCGTGCCATCCGTGAAGCCGTATTGATAGCCATAGCCAGAGCCGAAATTCGACTGGTTATCCTCTGCCGGCTTCTCGCTTACGTCTACGCTCGATGTAATTTCCCCGTCCATTACGCCACAGCGCGCAACATCGCTGGTATAGCCCGTGTCCAGATAAAGCTCCCCATCGACCATTACCATCGGGATCAATGCCCATTTTTCCTCTGTTTCTTCGGTTTGTGCCGTCGGCGTGTTTGCACAGCCTGCGAGTTGCATCGCACAGAGCATCGCGCAAAGCAAGACCCGCCCTTTTTTCATTTAGAATCCCTCCCGAAATCATGTTGTTGCCTGTGGGACGAAATCGCAGGAAAAAATGTTCCCAAAAACAGGACGAAACTGCCGCAAATTACCGTTTTATGCATAAAATCGCCCATTACGCGCAGAATAATCCCCAAAAAAGGGAGGATGAAAATGGACTTACCTACGACAAATGCAAACGGATATTACGAAATGCGGCTGGAAAGCATCGGCGGCTTGGGGGCGAACCTCTGCGGGAAAATGCTGGGGGAGCTGGGCGCGGTGAAGCTGGGCTTCAATGCCGCCAGCTTTTCCAGCTACGGCTCGGAAAAAAGCGGCTCGCCTGTGAAGGGCTATATCCGCTGGGCGGCGGCAGAGCGCGAGATCGGCATCAACAGCCCGGTGGAAGAGCCGCAGCTTCTGGCTTTGTTTCATGAGGCGCTGATCGGGAAGCTGCCTGTGACGGCGGGGGCGGGCGAGCAGACGAAGGTCGTCGTCAACACGGATGCATCGCCGGAGGAAATGCGGCGGCGGTTGCAGCTTTGCGGCGGCGAAATCTTCTGCATCGATGCGCTGAAAATTGCCATGGAGGTCAAGACGAGGATCAACATGGTCATGCTGGGGGCAATCGTGCGGGCGAGCGGCTTCATCCTCTTGGAGAGCGCGGAGGAGATTGCTGGGGAAACGATCGGCAAAAAGTACCCCCATCTGCTGGCGGCAAATCTGGAGGGCGTGCGGCGCGGCTACGCGGAGGTGCAGTCCCAATATTTTGCGGAGGACGGCACGTTCGATTTTATCCCCTACCGCGAGGAGAAAAACAGATGGGGTTATGCAAACGCGCCCATCGGCGGCACAAATCCGCGCTTCGGCAGTACGGTATCGAATGACCTTTCGGCATCGCGGGCGGGCTATCTGCCGCTGTTTTTGCAGGAGAAATGCATCAACTGCGGGCTTTGCGACACAGCCTGCCCCGACATGGTATTCCGCTTTGAAAAGGGCGAATACAAGGGCAAGCCGGCGATGGTGAATCGTGGCCTGGATTACCACCACTGCAAGGGTTGTCTGCGCTGCGTGGAGGTTTGTCCGACCAATGCGCTGGTGCGCGGCTTGGAGCGGGAGCATCCGTATCCGCAATGGGCGGTGCGGAACAAGGATCTGATCGTGGATCGACTGGAATATGAGGACGTGGGACCGAACGGCTGGGTGACGAGCGATTCCTTTTTGAATGAAAAACGGGTGGACGGAGGCGTGGTTTGATGGAACAGCAGAAAATTTTATTCGAGAGCGGCAACGAGGTCGCGGCATATGCGGCGAAGCAAATCAATTACCATGTGATGGGCTATTATCCTATCACGCCTTCGACCCAAATCGCGGAATTTCTCGACCAGATGAAGGCGGACGGGCAGCACGAGATCTGCATGATACCCGCAGAGGGCGAGCACAGCGCGGCTGGCATCTGCTACGGCGCGTCTACGGGCGGGGGAAGGGTTTTCAATGCGACGAGCGCAAACGGGCTGCTGTACGCGCTGGAGCAGCTTCCTGTACAGGCGGGGACGCGGTTTCCGATGGTGATGAACGTGGCTTGTCGCACGGTTTCCGGACCGCTGTGCATCAAGGGTGATCACAGCGATATTATGTATACCTTGAATACGGGCTGGATCATCCTCTTTGCGAATACGCCGCAGGCGGTTTACGACATGAACCTCTGTGCGCTGAAGCTGGCGGAGCGGGTGAAGCTGCCTGTGATCGTGGCATTTGACGGATTTTTTACCAGCCATCAGAAGCGGCGCTGCATGGTTTTTGCGGAGGAGCGGGCGGTGCAGGATTTCATCGGGCAATATCGGGCGGAATATTCCGCGCTGGATTTGGAGCATCCCGTTTCCATCGGCTCTTATATGAATGAACCGGATATTCTCAACAATAAATATCAGCTGCATCAGGCGATGGAGCAGGCGGCGCGGGAAATTCCGGAGATTTTTGCGGAATATGCGGCGCTTTCGGGCAGGGAATACGCCGCCGCAGAGGGCTACCGGACGGAGGATGCGGAGGTTTTGCTGCATCTGCTCGGCTCAGCCTATCATACGGCGAAGGTGGCTGTGGATCAGCTGCGGGAGCAGGGGAAAAAGGTCGGGGCATTTACGACGAATGTACTGCGACCATACCCTGCGGAGGAATTGTATGCGCTTTGCAAAAATGCGCGGGTGATCCTTGTGGGCGACAGGCAGGACAGCTACGGCGCGCGCGGCGGCAATCTCTCCTTGGAGCTGAAGGCAATGCTGCAGGAAAAGGGCACGCAGACTAAGGTGCTGACGCGCATTTACGGCTTGGGCGGCAAGGATTTTTACGAGCGGGATGCGGAGGAAATGCTGTTGGACTGCTATGCCGAGCAGGCGGAGTGCTTCGACTATCTGGGGAAATATCCGGGGGATGCGGAGCTGCGGGAGCAGCAATATTTTGCGCCGATCACGGAGGAGGAGGCTTCTCCCGGGCTGACAAAATGCTTCTTTGAGGATGGGAAGATGCGGGTCGAGGGCGGCAGGCTGAGCGAGACGACCGCCATGCCGCAGAGACTTGCGCCCGGACACGGCGCGTGCCCCGGCTGCGGGATACCGATCAATGTGAATCTGCTGCTGAAGGGCATCGAGGGGAATGTGGTGCTGCTGTTCCAGACGGGCTGCGGGATGGTGGTGACGACGGGTTATCCCAAGACGGCGTTTCGCGTGCCATATTTGCATAATCTCTTTCAGAACGGCGCGGCAACGCTTTCCGGTCTGGCGGAGATGTTCCGTGAGCGGCAGAGAAGGGGCGAATATCCTGCAGGGGAGATTACCTTCGTGATGGTCAGCGGGGACGGCGGCATGGACATCGGCATGGGCGCGGCTCTGGGGACAGCCATCCGCAACCATCGGCTGATCCTCTTTGAATACGACAACGGCGGCTATATGAACACGGGCTACCAGCTTTCCTATTCCACGCCGAAGGGGGCGAAAAGCGCGACCTCGCATGTGGGCAAGGCGCAGTACGGCAAGAGCTTTTTCCAGAAGGATATGCCGCAGATGATGGCGGCGACGGGCATTCCTTATGTGGCGACGGTCGCGGAATCACAGCCGTTGGATTTCATCCGCAAGGCGACGAAGGCGAAGGCATATGCAGCGGAATACGGCACGGCGTACCTCAAGGCATTGTCTGCCTGTCCGCTGAACTGGGGCGATGCGCCGAATACCGAGCGGCAGGTGATCGCGGCGGCGGTGGATGCCTGCTATTTTCCGCTGTATGAGGTGGAGCGGGGCATCACGACGATCAGCTACGATCCGAAGGGGCGGAAAATCCCAATGGGGGATTGGTTCGCCATGATGGGACGCACGAAGCATCTGACGCAAGAGAAATATCGGGAGATTCTGGCGAAAATCCAGTGGGAGACGGACCGGAGATGGGACGCGCTGCGGGCAAGGGCGGAGCATCCGCTGCTGTAGGGGGATCGCAGAGGGCGAAGGACGCGGTGTTGGCGATGGCGGCGGTTTTGGCAAGGTTGAAGGACACAGTATACGGAATGGGTGTCGCAAAAAGGGCGGCAGGATTTTGACGGTGCTGTTTGTAAGCCTGAAGGATACAGTATAAAGAATACAGGGGGCGCTTGCTTGCTGGGGATTCCGTGGCTGCGATAGAGAAAGCGGACACGGTATACGGTATACAAAATGAGAAAGAGCTTAGTCAAGAAAAGACAGACGGGAATTTTGGGATAAAGCGGTGTACAAAAGGGGCGTGAAGCAAAGCCGCTGTGCATCGCAGAAGATGCGGTCAGTTGATGGAAGGGGGTGAGGGTATGGCTTGCGGAAGGATGCGCGGCATATGGATGCGGATTATTAGGATATTGTGTGCGGGAGCATTGCAGGGGATCAGGCAAAAATGCTTTCGGGCAAGGGGAAAAGGACGATTATGCAGATGGCTGGGATACTGTATGCAAATTATGGAATTTTTTGAAATGATCAAGGAGGGATCGATATGGATTTTAGGCAGAGCGAAACAAAGGGCAATCTGATGCGGGCGTTTGCGGGGGAAAGTCAGGCGAGAAACCGCTATACCTTCGCGGCAGAGCAGGCAAGGGAGCAGAAATTGCAGGCATTGGAGATGATTTTTACCTTTACGGCAAATCAGGAAAAGGCGCATGCGGAGGTTTTCTATCAGCATTTGAAGGAGCTGGCGGGGGAAACGATACACGTTGACGGCGGCTATCCCGTGGACATTTCGGATTCGATTCTGGAGCTGCTGCGCGCCGCAGAGCATAACGAATTTGAGGAATTTGATCCGGTTTACAAGGCATTCGGGGACAAGGCGCTGGAGGAGGGCTTCCCGAAGGTGGCGGCATCCTTTCATAAAATTGCGGGGATCGAAAAAATTCATGGCGAGCGCTTCGGGATGCTGGCGGATTTGCTGGAGAAGAATCAGCTTTTTATTTCCGATGTGGAATGCGGCTGGATGTGCCTGAACTGCGGCTTCGTGTTCCGCGGGAAGGAGGCACCGCAAAAATGCCCTGTCTGCGACCACGATCGGGGCTATTTCATCCGCCTGGAGCTGGCACCGTATACGGCGGGGGAGCTGCTGCGGTAAGCGGCGGAGGTTTCTATTGAAAAAAGGCGGCGCTTACAGTAATATGTAGGGAAAGAGACACTGGGATGCGCCCTTACCTATTCGCCGGGCGGCGAGATGGGGCTTTGCCCCGACCGGGCTACGATCGTATACTGCGACAAGCTGCGGGAGGTCTACAAGAGAACGCCGATCATCATTGGCGGGATCGAAGCGAGCCTGCGGCGGCTGGGGCATTATGACTACTGGGACAACAGGGGGCGCCGTTCGATCCTGCTGGACAGCGGCGCAGACCTGCTGCTCTACGGCATGGGGGAATACCAGATCGTGGAGATGGCGGAGGCGCTGGAGAGCGGTCTGCCGATCGCGGAGCTGACGTTTCTGCGGGGGGCGGTCTACAAAACGAAGGATATCTCCCGCGCCTATGACCCTATCATTCTGCCGAAATTCAAGGAAATGCAGCGGGACAAGCGGGCATATGCCGAGAGCCTTATGATCCAATATGAAAATAAGGATGCGATCACGGCGAAAACGCTGGTGGAGGAATATGATGAGTGGATCGTGGGGCAGAATCCACCCTCGCAGCCGCTGAAAATGCAGGAATTGGACCGCGTGTACGCGCTCAACTACGAGCGGAGGTATCACCCGATGTACGAGGAAAAGGGCGGCATTCCCGCGATTGAGGAGGTCAAGTTCAGTCTTGTGAGCAATCGGGGCTGCTTCGGCAACTGTAATTTCTGCGCACTGGCGCTTCATCGGGGGCGGGCGGTGACCGCGAGAAGCCACAATTCCTTGGTCGCAGAGGCGGAAAAAATCATTTGGGAACCGGATTTCAAGGGATATATTCACGATGTTGGGCGGTCCCACGGCGAACTTTCGTGGTCCTGCCTGCAAAAAGCAGGAAACGCAGGGCGTTTGCAAGGACAAGCAATGCCTCTTCTCGACGAAATGCGCCAATCTGAAATTCCAAAGGTGAAAAAGGTCTTTATTCGTTCGGGCATTCGCTATGATTATCTGATTTATGATAAGGATGAAACGTTTTTCAAGGAGCTGTGCAAATACCATGTGAGCGGACAGCTGAAGGTCGCACCGGAGTATGTTTCGGAGAAGGTGCAGGATTTTTATCCCGCGCCGGGGACGTTTTCCACAGCGATGTATTACACGGGGCTGGACCCGCGAACGATGGAGCGGGTCTATGTGCCGAAAATGCCGCATGAAAAGGCGATGCAGCGCGCTGATGCAATATCGCCTGCCGCGGAATTATGAACTCGTCGCCGAGGCGCTGAAGCAGGCGCATAGGGAGGATCTGATCGGTTTTGGTCCGCATTGCCTGATCCGCCCGGCACAGGCGCGGCGGGATGCAGAGATCGCTAAGGCGGCGAACGGACGCAGAGGGCAGACGGCGAGCGGGAAAAAGGCGGTTGCCGGGAAAAAGAAAACCATCCGGAATGTGCATAAAAAGAAGGGACGAGAGCGGGTGCGGCAGGGACGGAAAAGGCACTTTTTGGGGCTGCCTAGGTGGGAGAGCGATGTTTTTTGTTCGGTTTTTGATAGAAAACAGAAAATTTGGAAAAAAAATTGAAAAAAAGGGATTGACAGGAGAGTGTAGAGGTGGTATTATAACATCCGCTGATGAA
>CAVGZD010000009.1:0-44554 GCA_963633805.1 Lachnospiraceae bacterium
AGCTCGTGTCGTGAGATGTTGGGTTAAGTCCCGCAACGAGCGCAACCCTTATCTTCAGTAGCCATCATTGAGTTGGGCACTCTGGAGAGACTGCCGTGGATAACACGGAGGAAGGTGGGGATGACGTCAAATCATCATGCCCCTTATGTCTTGGGCTACACACGTGCTACAATGGCTGGTAACAGAGTGAAGCGAGACGGTGACGTTAAGCAAAACACAAAAACCCAGTCTCAGTTCGGATTGTAGTCTGCAACTCGACTACATGAAGCTGGAATCGCTAGTAATCGCGAATCAGAATGTCGCGGTGAATACGTTCCCGGGCCTTGTACACACCGCCCGTCACACCATGGGAGTTGGAAGCACCCGAAGTCGGTGACCTGACCGTAAGGAGGGAGCCGCCGAAGGTGAAGCCAGTGACTGGGGTGAAGTCGTAACAAGGTAGCCGTATCGGAAGGTGCGGCTGGATCACCTCCTTTCTATGGAGAAAAGCGGAGAAAAGCTGAATAAAAGCTTTTGTGTCACGAAGTGATACGAATGGCTTTTCGCAGACATTTTCGACGCAAGGTTGTAGTTTTACACGCTATTCTATTTTGAGAGTTTTTGGGCTTCTGCATTTTTTTTATGAGTGCGGGGGCGTACCTCCGAGAAGAGAATATGTGGGTGGATTCCCGAGCGGCCAAAGGGGGCAGACTGTAAATCTGTTGCGATAGCTTCGAAGGTTCGAATCCTTCTCCGCCCATAGAATGATCAACAGGCGTTATGCCTGTTTTTTGTATACAGATAAGGAACGCGAATGATCAGGCATATCGGAATATGCACGGGGAATGCGCAGCAAACGATGAATAGCCGAAAGGGAGGAGATCGCAGAATGATCAAGCTGAAGCAGATCATGCCCATTCAGACGCCATCGGAGTATAAGATCCATATCGCAAAATACAATGGGAACACAAATCCGCTGGATGATTTTATCGACAATTTTGATTACTGGGTGGCTTGGAATAGCTGGAGGAGTGAGCAGGTCAATCGCTTTACAAGGCGTTATGTCGTGTCTTTTCTGGATTTTTATCCGCAAAAGGGGACGTTTTTATTCGGCGGCGTCTTCGAGATCTTACGCACCTATTCGGACCATTATGACATCCGTCTGTGCGAGGAATTTCAAGAGTTTATCGGGCGCTTGAAGGTGCGAAATATTCATACGCCGCGCGGGAGTGCGTTTTATTTTGAGCGTTATTATGATGACATCGAGGTTGTTGAAATTTTGGAGAAATCCTATGAAAGCCATGTGTTTCCCGGCTATGAGAACATTGATTTTTCTTTCATGCAGATGAAAGACATTCTGGACAGCCAGCCGCTGGACTGGAAAAGCGCACTCGTCAATATCAAAGGTGTCTACATGCTGACGGATACGCAGACGGGAAAGAGATACATCGGTTCGGCTTATGGTGACAACGGCATTTGGTCGCGCTGGTCGCAATATTGTGCGAATGGGCATGGCGGGAACAAGGAATTGAGCAAGCTGGTCGAACAAAAGGGCATTGCGTACATAGAGAAAAATTTCAAATTTACGCTATTGGAGATCCATCCGATGTTTACGGCAGATGATGATATTATCCTGCGGGAGAGCTTTTGGAAGGAAGTCATGCTGTCGAGGAATGCAAAGTTCGGCTATAATTCCAATTAAGAATGAAAAGGAGCGATTTGACTGTATTTACAGCCAAACCGCTTTTTTGTCGAACACATATGCGCAGTCATACGACGAGGAAGATTTTTGCGCTTATTTTGCTGCCTTTACCGCCCGCAGGACTGCCTGTTCCACCGCCCTTGCCGCCAGTATCCCCACAACATCCACGGGCGCAGTCGGCAGTTCCAATTCTTCGGTAGAAAGGCAGAACAGCGTATCGCCATCCATGGTGGTGTGGATGGGGCGGATGCAGCGCGCAAGCCCGTCATGCGCCATCCCTGCGACCTTTGTTGCCTGCGCCTTCGTCAGTTTTACATTCGTTGCGATTACGCCGATGGTGGTATTCTGCCCGCTGAAGGAGAGCGACGCGGCAGCCTGCACCACGCCATCCTCCGTGGAGATGAAATTGCCGTTATCGTCCTTTGTCCCGGCGAGGATGTTCCCATTTTCATACACATCTCCGAAGGCATTGACCGCGATCAACGCAGCCACGCGGATGCCGTTCTCCGTGACCTCCGACCATGAGCCGATGCCGCTGTTGCTGCAATGCTCCATCCCACGCAGCTTGCCGATGGTTGCGCCGCAGCCCGCGCCGTGATCCCCCTCTAAGAGAATGCTGTCGGATGCAGCTTTACAGGCGCACCGCCCCATAGCCTGATCGGGGCGCACAAAAGCATTTCCGTAGCCAAGGTCGAACAGCACGGCGGCAGGAACGATCGGCACGCGCGTCACGCCGACATCAAAGCCGATGCCCTTTTCCTCCAGATACGCCATCACGCCGCTCGCGGCATCCAGCCCAAAGGCAGAGCCGCCAGAGAGTACGACTGCATGCACCCGCTCCATGGCATTGATGGGGTTGAGCAGGTCGGTTTCGCGCGTACCGGGGGCAGCCCCGCGCACATCCACGCCGCAGACCGCGCCCCGCTCCGCCAGAACAACGGTCACGCCCGTCTTTGCGGTGGCATCCTCCGCCTGACCGACCTTAATCCCCGGGATATCCAAAATATTTCGTTTCAAATCCATTGCAAATTCCCCCTGTTTTTTCGATTTTTCTTCCTCTGATCTTTATTTTACGTTACCCGTGCGCATTTGTAAACAAAAAGGAAAAGCACCAAGAATTTTGTCCGCCGATATGATAAAAGTAAGATTTCGTTTTTTGGAGGGAAGGGCATGGGAGTCTATATCGTGCAGGGTGGGAGGAAGCTGGAAGGAGAATTTTGTGTCCGAGGGAGCAAAAATGCCGCGCTCCCGATTTTGGCGGCGACGCTATTGACGGAGGAGGAAATCGTGCTGGAAAATTGCCCGATGATTCGGGATGTACTGCAAACGATCGAGATTCTGCGGGAGCTGGGCTGTCAGGTCGCGCTTGCGGATGGGACGAGGACGCTGACCATCAGTAGCCGTGGTCTATGCAAAACGGAGATCGACAGCAAGACCGTCCGCACCATGCGTTCCTCCATACTCTTTCTGGGTGCGCTGCTGGGCAGATGCAAGCGGGCGACGCTGGCTTATCCCGGCGGCTGTGCCATCGGCAAACGCCCGATCGACCTGCATCTATCGGCATTCGAGAAGATGGGGGTGACGATCCGCGAGCAGGGCGAAGTGCTGGACTGCGAGGCGGCGCACATATTGGGATACCATATTTATCTGGATTTCCCCAGCGTGGGTGCAACGGAAAATATCCTGCTGCTTGCGGCGCGGGCGGAGGGCGTGACCGTCATCCATCATGCGGCGCGAGAGCCGGAGGTGGTCGCGCTGGCGCGTTTCCTGCGGGCGATGGGGGCGGAAATTTATGGCGAGGGAACGCCCTGCATCATCATCGAAGGGGTCAGGCGGCTGCATGGCGCGGTCTACACCATCCCCGGAGATCGCATTGAGGGCGGCACATTCCTTTGCGCCTGCGCCATGACGGGCGGCACGCTACGGCTCAAAGGGCTGGAACGGGAGCAGATGGGTATTGCGCTCAGCGTGCTGCAGGAGGCGGGTTGTCGTTTTTTGTGGGAGAAAAGCGATTTGCTCTGGATGCGCCCGCCAAAGCGCCTGCGATCGGATTTTTCCATCGTTACGGGTCCCTTCCCTGCCTTTCCGACCGATTTGCAGCCCCTGTTCATGACTCTATTGACATTGGCAGAAGGAACTTGTATGATTAGTGAAACGGTTTTCGAGGCGCGCTTCTCGCAGGCGCGGGAACTTTGCCGCATGGGGGCGGATATTCGTATTTCCGGTCGGGAGGCGGCGGTTTATGGCGTGCGGCAGCTGCACGGTGCGGAGGTTTTTGCCAAGGATCTGCGCTGCGGCGCGGCACTTTTGATGGCAGCCCTTGCAGCCGAAGGAGAAAGCAGAGTGCATGGCTCGGAATTTGTCGAGCGGGGCTATGAGAAAATAGAGGAGGCTTTTTCTTTTTTGGGCGGCAGGATTCGCTTGTCGGAGGAAGGGGAGCAAAAAAATGAGAAGAAGGAAAAAACAGCAGAAAAAGCAGATCGCGGATTATGATCTGATGGATGAGCTGGAGGATCTGGACTATTACGGCAGGGAGACGAGAAAGCCCTCGCTCAGCCTGCGCATTGCGGCGGGGCTGACGCTTTTGCTGCTGGCGGCGGCGGTTTTGTTTTCGCCGCTTTTTGTGGTCAAGGAGATTCGCGCGGAGGGCAATTCCTATTTCACGACTTCGGCACTTTCGGAAAAGATCGGTCTGTCTGCGGGGGATCATATGCTGCTGTTCAATCGGAGCAAGGCGTGCAAGCTGCTGAAGCAAGACCCCTATATCGCGGATGCAGACATTCGGCTGGAATTCCCGGATACGATGGTGATCTGCGTGCAGGAGCGAAAGGTGCGCGGGTATGTACCCTATATGGGTGCCTACCTTTACATAGACGATGAGGGGCGCGTGCTGGATGTGCAGGAGGCATGCCATGAGGCGCTACCGCTGGTCAAGGGGCTGCTTTTTGACAGCTTCACAAAGGGCGAGGTCATCCCCGTACAGAATCCGGGGGCGCTCGACAGTGTGCTGCGCATTTCCCAGCTGATGGAGAAGTATGAGCTGCTGGATCTGGTGGTGGAGATCGATGTGTCTGCACCGGATGATATTTATGCCTATGTCAATCAGGTGCAGATCCATCTGGGCAATATGAAAAATGGGGACACCAAGATACGCTATATGGCGGAGATCATGAAGGAGATCCCGGAGGAGGATCGGGGGATGCTGGATCTGAGCGAGCTGGACAAGCCGACGGGATCGGTGGTCTTTCAATATCTGACATAAAAGGGAAAATAAGGGGGCAGCTATGGGGAAGCATCATTTTTCGATCGCACTGACGCTGATCTGCACGCTTTTGGGCGTGATCATCGGGGTGCAGTTCAACACCGTCAAGCAGCAGCGGTTGACGACGGAGAATCAGCGTCTTTCCGAGATCACAACGGCGCTGAATCAGGCGCAGACCGAGCGGGATGCACTGAAGGAGCAAAACCAAAAATTGGAGGAGACGATCCAGCAATATCAGCAGGAGGGCATCAATGACACGCAGGAGCTGGAGCAGCTGCGCAGTTTTGCCGGGCTGACCGCCGTTTCCGGGCCGGGCGTGACCGTGACCGTCAACGACAGCAGCAGCACGAACGGCGGGGATCGCAATGCCTATCTGGTACACGCGGAAGACTTGCTCTCTGTCGTCAATGAGCTGAACGGCGCGGGCGCGGAGGCGGTTTCCATCAATGGGCAGCGGATCGTCGGACGGAGTGCGATCACCTGCGCGGGGTCGATCGTGATGGTAAACGGTGTGCGCGTTGCCGCCCCGTTTACGATACTGGCGGTGGGCGATGCGGAGGTATTGCAGGCGGCACTGAAATTCCCCGGCGGGGTCGTGGATAACCTCGCGCCTTGGGGGATCGAGATCACGATCCGCAAGGAGACAGCAGTGGAGGTTGCGGCCTATACGCAGTCGGCACTGTATCAGTCGTAACGTCATATTTTTTAAGGAGGAAGAGAGATGAAAAGAATATTTGCACTGATTTTTGCGGCAATGCTGACACTTGGCATCACAGCCTGCGGGAACAATGCGCAGGATACGCCTGTGGATGCGGCAAATCAGGCGGGGGAGGATACAGGCATAGAAGCGGACGAAAACGCCAAGGAGCTGGAAAGCCTTGGAAGGGATGCGATTCAGGCGCTGCTTGAGGAGAGCTTCCAGGATACGGCGCGTTTTGTATCCACGGATATTTCCGCCAAGCCGGAGACGCTTTCCTTGCGGGATGAGGAAGGGCTTGCTTCGTATGCGCTGGATTTTGATGTGTCGCTGGTTTATCGCGACCTAATCGCGGGCGAGAACCCCGCAGAGCCCCTGCAGGAGGGCGAGGAACATACGCTGGCATTCCCCATGCGCGTGCAAGCGGAGGCGACGGAGGACGGCATTCAGATCGACAGTACGACTCTCGTTGCGCTGACGGAGGAAAACGGACAGACGGAGGAACGCCCGATGGAATGGTATCTGCCGAAATATGGCGATGCAGGCAATCGCTTTGCCAATGGCAAGATCATCGGCTGGACAGGCGAGGGCGAGGATGCGCGCCTGAGCTTCGAACGTATGCTTTGGGTGGAGGAAACCGGCGGCTATACGGATAACGGCTATTTTGTACTGAATATGCAGCATCAATACAAAATGCCTCTGGATGAGAACTGCGAGGTGCAGATCAATGATGGCGATGGGCTGCCCGTTCCACTGAGCACGATGGCGCAGACGGTGGATGAAAACCATCCTCTGTGGGAAAGACTGTGCGAAATCGCGCTGGAGAACGGCAAAGTAAGATATATTCTGGAACGCTACATACCGTAAGGGAGGAAAGCCAACATGCTCATATCGGTAATCGGATTATTCATAGGGATCTTCTTGGGAATTCATAGCGGCATGGTTTTTCCGGCGGGCTATTCCGCCTATGTTGCCATCGGGATATTGGCTTGTCTGGATTCCGTTCTGGGCGGCATTTATGCCAGAATGCAGAAAAATTTCGATGGGACGATCTTTGCAACGGGCTTTTTTGCCAATGCCATCCTCGCAATGGCTCTGATCTGGCTGGGCAATCGGCTCAGCATCGATCTTTCGATCGCGGCGGTCGTGGTCTATGGCTCGCGCATGTTTAATAATTTCAGCGCAATTCGCAGATTTTTATTGAATAAAGCGCAAAAAAAGACTATGATAGAGACAGAGTGAAAAAATAGGCGAAAAAAATGAAGAAAAAAACCGGAAAACTATTTTTTGCTATGGTAATCAGGCGATTTTTCATGTATAATATAGGTTGACAATTTGGAAAAGGTACTTAGGAGGAGATTATTGTGCTTGAATTCGATATTCCTATGAGCAGTATGGCACAGATTAAGGTGATCGGCGTTGGCGGCGGCGGCAACAACGCTGTGGACAGAATGATTGAAGATGGCTTGGATGGTGTGGAATTTATTTCCGTGAATACAGATGGACAGGCATTGGCGAAATCGAAATCTGCAACGAAGATTCAGATCGGCGAGAAGCTGACGAAGGGTCTGGGGGCAGGCGGCAACCCGGAGATCGGGCAGAAATCCGTCGATGAGACGCAGGATGAAATCGCGCAGGCTCTGCGTGGTTCGGATATGGTGTTTATCACGGCAGGTATGGGCGGCGGCACGGGTACCGGCGCAGCGCCCAGAATTGCGGCAATTTCCAAGGAGCTTGGCATCCTGACCGTAGGCGTTGTGACAAAGCCCTTCAATTTTGAGGGCAAAAGAAGAATGGGCAATGCCGAAAAGGGCATCATGGAACTGAAAAAGAACGTGGATACGCTGGTTATCATTCCGAACCAGAGATTGCTCAGCATCATTGATAAAAAGACGACGATGGTAGAGGCCTTCCGCAAGGCGGATGAGATTTTGCTGCAGGGCGTGCAGGGCATTGCGGATCTGATCTCCAAGCCCGGCGTGATCAATTTGGACTTTGCTGATGTGCGTACCATTATGGCGAACAAGGGCATCGCACATATGGGTATTGGCCGCGCAACAGGGGAGAATAAGGCTGAGGTTGCTGCGAAGGCTGCGATTCAAAGCCCTCTGCTGGAAACCACGATTGAGGGCGCAAAGAGCGTTCTGATCAATTTCAGCGGCGATATGAATCTGGGCTTGATGGAAACTGAGGAGGCGGCTGAGCTGATCCGCGAGGCGATCGATCCGGAGGCAGAAATCATCTTCGGTACGACGCTGAACGAGGATCTGGAGGATGCTGTCGTGGTTACGGTTATCGCGACAGGTCTTGAGGATGATGATGCGCCCGCGCCTACGGCGAGACGGGCGGCGGTTCAGGCTGAGGCGGCAAAGTCTGCAGAGAAGCAGGGCGCAGCACCTGCCGAAGAAGCGGAGAAGCCTGCCGAAGAGCAGAGCGCACAGACGGGCGGCAGAAGAAGATTCGCTGATTTGGATGATTTTGAATCCGAGATCAAGATTCCGGATTTCCTGACAAGAAAAAGATTCTAAACGATCTGTTGTGGTGATAGGATAACCGTGGTGGTTATCGGATGGAAAAGAGAGGAGTAAAGGCATATGGGTTTGATGAAGGCGTTAGCCGGTGCTGCCGGCGGCGTGATGGCAGATCAATGGAGAGAGTATTTTTATTGCGAGGCCATTCCTGCGGATGTATTGATGCTGAAGGGCAAAAAGCGTACCTCCAAGCGTTCCAGCAATAAGCATGGGGAGGAAAATATCATTTCCAATGGCTCGATCATTGCGGTTGCCAATGGGCAGTGCATGATGATCGTAGAGCAGGGCAAGGTCGTTGAGGTTTGCGCAGAGCCGGGCGAATATACATATGATACCTCTACAGAGCCTTCCATTTTCTATGGCGGTCTGGGTTCCGGCATTCTGGATTCCTTCAAGACGATCGGCAAGCGTTTTACCTTCGGCGGCGATACGGCGAAGGATCAGAGAGTATACTATTTCAATACGAAGGAAATCATCGGCAATAAATACGGCACGGCAAGCCCTGTACCCTTCCGCGTGGTGGATGAGAGAGCAGGCATCGATATTGATATCAATATCCGCTGTTTCGGGGAATACAGCTATCGTCTGGCTGACCCCGTTATCTTCTACACCAATGTCTGCGGCAATGTTTCCGATGAATTTAAGCGTGAGCAGATCGATGGTCAGCTGAAAAGCGAGCTTTTGACGGCATTGCAGCCTGCTTTCGCAAAAATCAGCGAGATGGGTATCCGTTATTCCGCTCTGCCCGGTCACACAGAGGAGCTGGCGAATGCGCTGAAGGAGATCTTGACCTCCAAGTGGCATGATAACCGCGGTATCGAAATTGCGGCGGTCGGCGTTTCCTCCGTAAAGGCAAACGAGGAAGACGAGCAGATGATCAAGGAGCTGCAGCGCAATGCGGCATTCATGGATCCTACAAGAGCGGCGGCACATCTGGTTGGCGCACAGGCATCCGCGATGCAGGCAGCCGCATCCAATCAGGGAGCAGGTTCTGCGATGGCATTTATGGGCATGAATATGGCGCAGGGCGCAGGCGGCATGAACGCGCAGTCCCTCTTCCAGATGGGTCAGCAGCAGCATCAGGCGGCGGCAGCACCCGCAGCAGCACCTGCGGCAAACGCATGGACCTGTTCCTGCGGCGCGACGGGCAATACGGGCAAGTTCTGCATGGAATGCGGTCAGCCGAAGCCTGTGGCAGCTGATGGCTGGACTTGCAGCTGCGGCGCAGTGAATAAGGGGAAATTCTGCTCCGAATGCGGACAGAAGAAGCCTGCGGGTGTGCCTCAGTATAGGTGCGATAAGTGCGGCTGGGAGCCTGAACCGGGTGCGCAGCCCCCGAAGTTCTGCCCGGAATGCGGGGATATTTTCGATGATGGCGACATCGTATCTTAATTTATAATGTAGTTTCGATCGGTCGAATGTGTGGAGTTTCTCTGCGCTTCGGCCGATTTTTTATGCCGACCAATAGGCACGGATGCACCCCACCCGCATACATTGGAAGGAACGGAGGGGAGTGGGGGCGGTTTTGTGAAAATCAGCTTATGTATGATCGTACGGGATGAGGAGGCTGTGCTGGAGCGTTGTCTGCAAAGCGTTGCGGGGGTCGTGGATGAAATTGTGATCGTGGATACCGGCTCGACCGATCGCACGAAGGAGATTGCTACGAAATTTACGGATCGAATCTACGATTTTCCGTGGTGCGACGATTTTTCGGCGGCGCGGAATTTCGCGTTTTCTAAGGGAACGGGGGCATATTTGATGTGGCTGGATGCCGATGATATTCTGCCGGATGGGGAGCGGGAAGGGCTGCTGCAGCTCAAGGAATCGCTTGCGCTGGGGCAATATGACACCGTGATGCTGCCCTATGATGCTGCATTCGATGAAGCGGGCAAGCCGACCTTTTCCTATGATCGGGAACGGCTACTGCGAAATTGCCCTTTGGCACGCTGGCAGGGCAGGGTGCATGAGGTCGTTGTCCCCTTCGGGAAGATTTTGCATGGGGAGGTGCATATCCAGCATCGCAAGGAAGCGCCGTCCTGCTCGGACAGAAATCTGCGGATTTATGAGAAAATGCTTGCGGAGGGGCTGACGCTGAATCCGCGGGAGCAATTCTATTACGCGCGGGAGTTGTATGAGCAGGAACGCTATGCGCAGGCGGCGGAGGAATTGCAGCAATTTTTGCATCGCAGGGAGGGCTGGCTGGAAAACAAATTGGAGGCATGTCGCTGCTGTGCGCGCTGTTATTTTGCGTTAGGTGAAGAGGAAAAGGCGATGGAGCTGCTTTTGCATGGTCTGCTGCTCGCGCCGCCAACGGGGGAATTATGCTGTGAGATCGGCACGGCTTTTTTCCGAAAGCAGGATTGGAAACAGGCGATTTTCTGGTACGAGAGTGCGCTCCGCGCCGAAAAACGCACAAAGGAGGGCGCATTTGTGCGGGAGGAATGCTATGGCTATTATCCCTGCATCCAGCTTTGCGTTTGCTATGACAGGCTGGGAGAGCGCGGGATGGCGCGGATGTATAATCGCATGGCAGCGCTGCATAGACCGGGCGATGCGGCGGTTTTGCAGAATGAAGCGTATTTTGCGGAGTAGGTACGATCCCAATAGAATCAAGGCAGGAGTGGCAATTTATGTGAACAGCCCTGTCGGCGGGTCTATGGTCAAAAAGATGTTAACGGAACAGCACCTATTTAAGATACTGCTGAATTTCGGCGCATGACGCGGAGTAGCGCGTTAGAAAGCGAAATTTTTGTGAAAAATCGGCGAGGGCTTTGGCTCTTGTCGATTTTTTTCGGGACGATGCATCATAAGGCGCGTCCAAACAAGAAAACATAAATTCTGAAATGCTGAAAGGTATGGCTACTGCGTCAATCTCCCTTGACAGCCTAAGTCAAAGGATGCCTACGGGAGATTGCCTTGTATCCGCAGCCTTTCCGCTATTTCAGCTCTTATATGTTTTCTTATCGGGACACACCTAAATGTCTGTTTTTTATTTGGATCGTCGCTCGCAGTTCCACTTAAGGGAACGGTTTTTGATAAAGGTATGAGGCATACGGAATTTGAGGTTATTTGGATTTGTTGCGCATTTTTGTGGACAGATTTCGGAAAAATTTGAAGAAAGGGTGAGAGTGTGATATAATTCCTTGAAAGCAAAGGCATTTTTGGTGAAAATTTGAGTAGGAGGATGGGAATGTATATCTTTTTTCTGGTGATGGCGGGCATCCTGCAGGGCTGCATGACCTCCCTGAATGCGCAGTTGGGGAATTACTACAGTCTGTTCGGCATCTGTTTTTTTGTACATATGATTGCCGCCGTGCTGTTGGTTATCTATCTGAAGGGCGTGGAGAGAAACAGGTTTTCCTTTCGCGGCGCGCCTTGGTATGTCTATCTTGTCGGCTTTATGGGGATCGGCATCGTGGCGAGCAGCAGCTGGGTCACGCTGCGCATCGGGGCAACGGCAATGCTGAGTCTTTCTGTAATCGGTCAGATGATTTCCTCTGCGCTGGTGGATCATTACGGCTGGTTCGGCGTGGAGAAAAAGCCATTTCATCTCAAGCAGCTCCCGGGCTATCTGCTGGTGCTGGCGGGGGTATTGGTTGTCGTGAATGGATGAGGAGGAAGAGCATATGATTTTCTATCTGACGGCGGTTGTCAACGGCTTTATGAACACCATCAACCGTATGACAAATGTAAAAGCGAAGGAATGTCTGGGAACGACCAACGGTACATTGATCAATTATCTGGAAGCAACCGTAATTTCCTTCATTCTGATCTATCTGATGGGAAATGGCGCGGAGCTGCAGCTTTCTCATATCAAGGAAGTGCCGCTCGTGTTCTACATGGGGGCGATCTGCGGCTTGGTTGCGATGATTCTGATTGTAGTGGGGACGCCGAAAACGGGGGCAATGTTCTCCACGGTGCTGATGCTGATCGGGCAGCTGAGCATGGCGGCGGTTCTGGACTACATATTTTACGGAGAATTCAGCATTTACAAGATCATAGGGATATTCCTGATTGTTGCGGGCATCGCATGGCGGGATAAATTGAAAACAGAATCAGCGGAGGAGGAATCGAAATGAAGAAGGTTTTATTTGTGGATTGCTGCATACGCAGGGAGGAATCGCGCTCGAAGGAGCTGGCGGCGCATTTTCTCTCCGAGCTGGAGAAAACGGGGGAATATGAGCTGGAAACGCTCTGTCTGATGGATGAAAATTTGAGCCATTTTTCGGATGGCTTTTTCCGGCAGAGAGAAGTGCTGCTGGAAGCGGGCAATTTACAGCATCCGCGCTTTCGTTATGCGCATCAATTTGCCGCAGCGGATAAAATCGTTATTGCCGCACCCTTCTGGGATCTGAGCTTTCCGGCGCTGCTCAAGGTCTATATCGAGAATCTCTGCGTGGACGGGATTACCTTCCATAGCGGCGCAGAGGGCTTGCAGGGGCTTTGCAAGGCAGATCATCTGGTTTATCTGACAACGCGGGGCGGCATTTACAAAGGCTCTGATATGGAAATGGGCTCGGCTTACCTAGAAAAAATGTGCGTTTTCTTCGGCATTGACCGCTATGACTGCATCGCCGCGGAGGGGCTGGATATGGGCATCGCGTCCGCGGAGGAGCTGCTGACGCAAGCGAAGGCAGAAGCGTCCGCAGTTGCGCAGAAATTTTAAGGGGGTGCGAGAATGGATCGGAAAACAATGAAGGCGGTCGTATATAAGGGACACGGGGAGGTCGCGCTGGAGGATCGCGCCATGCCCGTCATTCAGGAGGCAACGGATGTGATTGTCAAGGTCACGCTGTCCTCAATCTGCTCCAGCGATCTGCATATCAAGCATGGGACGGTGCCCAGAGCGCGGGAGAATACCGTTCTGGGGCATGAATTTGTTGGCATCGTGACGGAAATCGGCAGCGGCGTGAAGAAATTTACTGTGGGTGACCGCGTGGCTGTAAATGTCGAGACTTTCTGCGGCGAATGCTATTTTTGTAAGCGCGGCTTTGTGAACAACTGCGTGCATGGCGGCTGGGAGATGGGTTGCCGCATCGATGGCGGGCAGGCTGAGTATGCCCGCATTCCGATGGCGGATCAGGGCTTGACCAAAATTCCGGACGATGTGACGGACGAAGCAGCGCTGTTCCAAGGGGACATTCTGGCGACAGGCTACTGGGCGGCTTCCATCGCGGAGCTGAAGCCTGCAGATACGGTGGTCGTGCTGGGCGCTGGTCCGACGGGGCTTTGTACCATGATGAGTGCGCGTCTCTATAGCCCGGCGAAGGTGATCGCGGTGGATGTGAGCGCGGAGCGGCTTGCTCTGGCGAAGGAGCAGGGACTTGCGGATGTCACGCTTCGTGTCGGTGAGGTAGATGTGGAGCAGGAGATCCTTCGCTTGACGGAAGGCAGAGGGGCTGACCGCGTTTTTGAGGTCGCCGGGACGAATGAAACCTTCCAGACGGCATGGAAAATCGCCAGACCGAACGCGATCGTGGTGGTCGTTGCGCTCTATCCGGAGGCGCAGCCGATCCCTCTGCACCTGATGTATGGCAAGAATCTGACCTTCAAGACGGGCGGCGTGGATGCCAATGCCTGCGAGGATATCATGAAGCTGATCGCCTGCGGGAAGCTGGACACAAGCTGCCTGATTACGCACAAACGTCCGCTGAATGAGGTCATGGAGGGCTATCGCATATTTGAAAATAAGCTGGATGGCGTGGTCAAATGGATCATCACGCCTTACGAAACATGAAGGAGCAGAGCGGAATGAAGCTGTTTCATATCGCCGATTTGCATTTGGGCAAGCGGGTTTACGAATTTTCTATGCTGGAGGAGCAAAGGAAATTGCTCGAACAGGTGGTCGCTAAAATTAAGGAGGAACGACCGAATGTGCTGTTAATTGCGGGAGATGTGTATGATAAGCCCGTGCCGCCGGTGGAGGCTGTGCAGCTGCTGAACGATTTTTTGACAGAGGTGTCTTCCCTTGGCGTACATACCTATCTGATCGCAGGCAATCATGATTCCGCGCAACGCTTGGAATTTGGAAGGGAATTGCTTGCGCAGAGTGGTGTATATTTCTGCGGAACGATCAGTGAGACAGTTGCGCGTTTTCAGGAGACGGACGCATATGGGGCGGTTGATATTTATTTGCTGCCCTTTTTCAAGCTGGCGCATGTCGATGGCTTGTTTGATGCGGCGGTTGAAAGCTATGCTGAGGCGGCGCAGCTGCTTTTGGAGCGAATCCAGCCTGATCCTGCGGCACGAAACGTCATTTTAGCGCACCAGTTTGTCACATGGCGTGGAGAAGCGCAGCGCAGCGATTCCGAAACCATGTCCGTGGGCGGCGTGGAAGAAATTGATGCAGGGCTGTTTTCTGCGTTTGATTATGTCGCCCTGGGGCATCTGCATAGTCCGCAGAGGATGGGGCGGGATACCGTGCGCTACGCCGGTTCGCCGATGCCGTATTCTTTTTCGGAAATTCGACAGAAAAAGGGGATCACGGTCGTGGAGCTGCGCGAAAAGGGGCGTGTGCTTTTGGATTTCCTGCCTTTGGAGACGCGGCGCGCCTTCCGAGAGCTTCGTGGACCATTGCAGGCGGTTTTGGCTGCCGCCGAACAGGAGGGCGTATCTGAGGATTATGTTCGCTGTATTTTGACTGATAGGGAAATTTTGTTCGATCCGCTTGGCAGGCTGCGGCAATTTTATCCGAATCTAATGACGCTGGAATTTGAAAAACAAGAAGTGCAGTCGGAGGAGTTTTTCTTCGATACAGAGGAAATCGCCCCGGATGCGCTGTTTGCGCAATTTTTCCAAAAGCAGAACGGAAAGGAATTGCAGGAGATGCAGCGGGAAATTTTGGAGGAAATCTGGCGCGGATTGGGGGGAGCGGAATGAAGCCATTGCATTTGACACTATCCGCTTTTGGTCCCTTTTCAAACAGAACGGATGTTCCTTTTTCTGCACTTGGGGAACAGGGAATTTTTTTGATCAGCGGCGATACAGGCGCGGGAAAAACGACGCTGTTTGATGCGATCTGCTTTGCACTGTTCGGCGAGGTCAGCGGTTCGCATCGGGAAATTGGCGGGATTCGCAGCGATTTTGCGGATGCGAAAACGAAAACGCATGTGGAACTTTTGTTTTCCCACAAAGGACAAAATTATTGTGTACTGCGCAATCCGGCATATCAACGTCCAAAGCAGCGCGGCGAAGGTCTGACAACGGAGTCTGCGGAGGCAGCGCTGTATCGCATGAATGCGGAGGGGCGAGAGACGATCGCGACCGGATTTTCGGCAGTTCGGCAGGAGATAGAGTCGCTTTTGGGCTTGGATGCCAAGCAATTTAAGCAGATTTCCATGATTGCGCAGGGAGAATTTCTCAAATTGCTCTATGCGGACAGCGCAGAGAGGGGGAATATCCTGCGTAAAATTTTTCATACGGATTTGTATGCAAATTTTCAGTACCGACTGAAGGATCTGGAACGAGAGAAACGTACGCGACTGGAGGACAGCGAGAAGAGACTACTGCAATATTTTGAGCAGATGGGGTTGCATTTGCAGAGGGAGGAATTGTTCCGCGCGGAGGAACGCTTGCAGGAACAGGAGGACCAATGCGAACAGTGGCAAACGGAATTTGAAGATGCGGAAAGAAAGTTGCAGGAGATTGAGCGAAAAATCGTACGTTTGGAATCTATAAAAAAGGAACAAATGAACGCCGAACGTTTTCGCGAACAGTTGGCGCAAATTGCAGAAGAGCAGCGTGCGGCGGGGGAAAGAAGAGCTAGATTTGAGGCGGATAGGCCTTTGTTCGAGGGGAAGCGAAACCGTTTGCGGAAACTGCGCGAAGACGAGCCGTGCTATCTGCGGCGAGATGCTTTGGAAAAGGAACAAAACGAACTTTCGCAAAAAAGGCAGAATTTTGCGCAGAAAGCACAGACTTTGCAGGAGAAGGCAGACGCATTGAAGCAGCAGATAGAGGACAGCAGAGCGGCATTGGCAGAGAAATCTGCGCTCACGGCAAAAATTGATTTGCAGAAGAAAATGGTGGAAAAAGCAAAAGAATGTTTGCACGATGTTCGCTTGCTTTTGGAGAAGCAAAGCGCTTTGCAGGAGGTCGATCGGGCTTTGCGGAAAACCATCGCGGAGTATCGCGGGGCGGAGAAGGAGCGCGTGGCGATGAAGGAAGCCGCAGATTGTGCCGAACATTTATTCCTGCGAGGACAGGCAGGATTTTTGGCAGAGGGGCTACAGGAGGGCGCAGCATGCCCAGTTTGCGGCTCGTTGCATCATCCGCAAAAGGCTGTTGTGATGGAAGATATGCCGACGGAAGCTGAATGGAAGGCGAAAAAGGCTGCTTGGGAGACTGCAATACAGCATTTGCAGGAAATTAGCGAACGCGGCAAGGTGGAACGGGAACGTATGCACCTTTTGCAAGAGGATTTTCTGGCGGGATGCGAACGATTATGCATAGATGAAACGCGTATTCTAGACGAAAAACAGGGGGCTGAACATAGAATTTGTACAGAACAGAACAAACTTTCTGATTTAGAGAACAAACAGAAGGGACTGGAACGGCTGCAAAAGGATATGCAGTTTATGGAACGTACGTTCGAAAAAGCAATTGCTGCGCAAAAGGAGAATGATGCACAGGAACGGGAGGCTGCACTGCAAGAGGAAAGGCTGCAGGCAGAGTATTCTCTTCTGCAGGAGCATTTGGAACAGCTCACGATCGAAGAGGTGAGAAGAACCTGTCTGACGCTCGAACAGGAGCTTACGCATGCCGAGGAACAAGAACGCATTTTTGTGGATCACTTGCAGGAATTGCAAAATAAACGGGAACGTATTTCTGGCTTACTGGAACAGTCTGAGGTTGCATTAACGCAAAATGGATACGAACAAATGAGTCTGTCTGAAATCGAATTTATCCTTCAAACACTTGCAGCGGAGAGGGAACGAGACGAACAAATGTTGCATAAATTGCGCGAAGAAACTGCAATTCTGAAAAATTTGTTGACGCATGCGAAGTGTGAATGCAAACAACGGCAGGAGGCAGAGCGAGCCTATTTGCCGGTATTGGAGCTTTCTAAAACGGCGAACGGCGAGCTTGTCGGCAAGGAAAAAATCGCATTTGAACAGTTCGTGCAGGGCTTCTATTTCAGGAAAATACTGCATGCGGCGAATTTGCGCCTCAGGGAGATGACCGAGGGGCGATTCCTGCTGCTGCATGCCGAGAAGGCGGCGAATCGCAAGAGTCAAACGGGGCTTGAAGTAGAGGTTTTGGATCATTATACGGGGAAAATACGTTCTGTGCGTTCGCTTTCCGGTGGGGAGGCTTTTAAGGCGTCGCTTTGCCTTGCGCTTGGTCTTTCCGATGTCATTCAGGCGCATGCGGGCGGCGTTCGTGTGGACACCATGTTTATCGACGAGGGTTTTGGCTCACTGGATGAGCAGTCCAGAGAGCAGGCGGTAGAGATGCTACAGGGGCTTTCTTATGGGGAACGCATGATCGGTATTATTTCACACGTTTCCGAGCTGAAAGAGCGGATCGAGAAGCAAATCATCGTCAAAAGGGCTGCGACGGGCAGCACGGTTCAAATCAAGGCATAGAAAAAGTCCTTTGCTAAAGGTGCGCCCGAATAAGAAAACATAAATTCTGAAATGCTGAAAGCTACGGCTACCGCGTCAATCTCCCTTGACAGCCTAAGTCAAAGGATGCCTACGGGAGATTTCCTTGTATCCGTAGTCTTTCCGCTATTTCAGCTCTTGTATGTTTTCTTATCAGGACACACCTAATGCGGAGGACTTTCGTTTTGAATTATTCTTTGCGGATGGCGAGGATCGCGCAGGCAAGCAGCAGGGGCGCGATGCAACAGAGGATAGCCATGCTGCCCTGTGATTTTGTGAGCAGTGCGCCGATGCCCGCGCCGAGAATGAAGAACAAAATCACCCCATAATAATGTAGGCTTTGCCGTCCCAACGCGCTGTCTTTTGTCTCCAGATAGCGCGTCAAAAGCTCTGTGCCGCTACGCAGGTTGCCGGTACACATCGTAGTCGCGTAGGGCAGACCGTGCACCTTGCGGAAGCTCTGCACCTGCATGGAACAGATGAAGGAGACGAGCGTATTTGC
Organism: Lachnospiraceae bacterium; assembly: GCA_963633805.1. Lineage (GTDB taxonomy): Bacteria > Bacillota > Clostridia > Lachnospirales > Anaerotignaceae > Anaerotignum_A. Next base: position 18,279 of record CAVGZD010000009.1, read on the forward strand.
GATCAAATCGGCCTTTCTGCCGAGCGGGAGAAAGGAGACGATCACCAGTACGACAATCTCGAACAAAAGTACGATTTGCCGCCAATGGATTTTTGGCAGGGGCAGCACGATTTTTTTGATCCATTCCTCCACAAAAATCCCCAGCATGAACGCCATGATCGGGATAAAATAGGAGAAGGCGGAGAGCCATTCGCCGCTGACCAGATGCAGACCGAACAGAACGATATTGCCTGTTTGCGCATTGGCGAACACACCGCCGCGGACCACATAGGTATAGGAATCCAGAAAACCGCCCGTGATGGCAAGCAGCGCCGCAATGCGGAAGGAATCGGACATTTGCTGTTTGATTTCAGACATGGCAACACCCCCTACGAAAGCAGATACTTGCGATCCAGCGAGCGATATTGCAGAACCTCAAGCAGATGCCGCAGCTGGATTTGCTCCGAGCCATCCAGATCGGCGACAGTGCGGGCAACCTTCAATATTTTATGATAGCCCCTTGCGCTGAGTTCCAGTCGCTCAAATGCCGAACGTAAGATCGCTTTATCCTCGGGAGAGAGAACGCAATATTTTTCGATCTGCGCGGCGTTCATCTGCGCATTGAAATAAATCCTCTCATCCTTGAAGCGTTCCAGCTGCATCTGATGCGCCCGTACGACCCGTTTTTGTATGGATGCGGAGGTTTCCGCTTCGCCGACTGCGTCCAGATCCTCATAGGAAACGGGCGGCATCTCCACCATCAGGTCGATACGATCCAGCAGAGGACCGCTGATTTTGCGATGATAGCGCATGATCTCGTTCGCGGAGCAATGGCATTTCTCGCTGTTGCCCAGATAGCCGCAGGGACAGGGGTTCATCGCGGCGGCAAGCATGAAATCGGAGGGGAAGGTCAGCGTGCCATTGACACGGGCGATCGTAACCTTGCCGTCCTCCAAGGGTTGCCGCATGACCTCCAGCACACTGCGCTGAAATTCCGGCAGCTCATCCAGAAACAGCACGCCATGATGCGCCAGAGAAATTTCGCCCGGCTTGGGGATGCGTCCGCCACCCGTCAGCGCGGAGGCGGAAATGGTATGGTGCGGGGAGCGGAAGGGGCGCGTCCGCACGAGGGCATTTTTCTCGCGCAAAAGCCCTGCCACGCTGTAGATTTTCGTGATCTCGATGCTTTCCTCGAAGCTCAGATTCGGCAGAATGGTAGGCAGACGCTTCGCCAGCATGGTTTTGCCCGAACCGGGAGGACCGATTAGCAGAATATTGTGCCCGCCGGCGGCGGCGATCTCCATGGCGCGCTTGGCATTTTCCTGCCCCTTGACATGGCAAAAATCCAGAACCTCCGCATTCGGCGCGGCTTCAGCCTGCGCTTGTAGGGCGGCATCTCTCTGGAAGGGAGCAATCTGCTTCTTGCCGGAAAAATGTTGTACGATCTCCTGCAGGCTATGTACGGGATAGACCGTCATACCCTTGACGAGAGCAGCCTCTTCCGCATTTTCCGCAGGGACGAAGCATTTTTTCACGCCATCTTGCCATGCGTCGTAGATCATGGGCAGAACGCCATTGACGGGGCGTACAGAGCCATCCAGAGAAAGCTCGCCGGTGATGACGCTGTCCTCCGCAGCCACTGCACTAAAAAAATCGCCGGCGGCGAGGATTCCCAGTGCGATCGGCAAATCGAAGGCTGCGCCCTCCTTTTTGGTATCCGCGGGGGCGAGATTGACCGTGATGCGCTTGACGGGAAAGGAAAAGCCCGAATTGCGGATGGCGGTGCGCACGCGCTCACGGGATTCCTTCACGGCAGAGTCCGGCAAGCCGACCAGATCGAAGGCGGGCAGCCCGTTGCTCAGATCGACCTCCACTGCCACGGGATAGCTATTTATGCCTAATATAGCGGCGCTTCTTATAATAGAAAGCATTTTTTCGCCTCATTTCTACAAATAGTTTTCGTCCCATTATCATATCAAGTTTTTTCGGGAAGTACAATGCATTTCCAAAAATCTGCAAGGGATTCTTTCGTGCGGAGGAAGTTGTGGAAATTTTAGTAATTTTTCACAAAAATTGTAAGTAATGAAATTTTCCAAAAGCGTAGAACAAAAGCATTTCCTGCAAAGAATGTTTTTCGGAAACATTCCGAGAAAGAACGGGGAGATAGTACTTTTTCAGGTCTTTGGGAGCCTTTGAATGATCCGTCGGCATACAGAACGGCGGCTTCTTTTTTGCTGCAGCATTTTTCCCGCGATCCTTGAAAATTCCTTTAGATATTCCCTGTGGTTTTGTGAGATTTGGTAAAAATATCGCCCGGCGCATTGTGCGGTGGAATCCATCCGGGCTTGCCTAAAATTTTATCGATTGTATAAAATAGGTATTGAATTTTCAAAAGAAAGGCTTTATAGTAGAGAACGTGACAAAGAAATGGGAAGGAGTGTTCGCATGGAGGAGTACTATTTGATGTGGTTATCCCGCTTGGACGGGCTGGGCTTCAGACGGGTCAATTTGCTCCTGGAGCACTTCGGTAGCGCAGAAGCCGTCTGGCGGGCAGAGCCGGGCGCACTGCGGCAGGTCTATGGTCTGGGCGAGAAGCTCTGCGAGCTTTTGCTTTCCTCCAGAGATGAGGATACGCTAAATGATTGGATTATCGAACTGGAGGAAAAGGACATTTCCTTTTATTCCTACTGGCATCCTGCCTATCCCAGACTTTTGAAGGAGATCGACCAGCCGCCCGTCGGCATTTATGTGCGGGGGATGCTGCCGGATGAGGAGATCGATACGGTCGCCATCATCGGCGCTAGGCGCTGCAGCAGATATGGCGCAACGGTCGCCTATCAGATCGCGCGGGATCTGGCGAAATCGAATATCATCATTGTCAGCGGCATGGCGCGCGGCATCGACAGCGAGGGGCATCGCGGCATTCTGGATAACGGCGGCAAAACAATCGCGGTTCTGGGCTGCGGCGTGGATATTTGCTATCCGGAGGAAAACAATAGGCTGATGGAGCGCATCATCGAAAATGGCTGCGTTATCTCCGAATTTCCGCCCGGAACGCCGCCCTTGGGGAAGCATTTTCCCAGAAGAAACCGCATCATCGCGGGGCTGAGCAAGCTGGTGGTGGTCGTGGAGGCAGGCATCAAAAGCGGCACGCTTATCACGGCGGATTATGCGCTGGAAAACGGCAGGGAGGTCTTTGTTGTTCCCGGAAATGTGACAAGCCCGCTCAGTCAGGGGACGAACGATCTCATCAAGCAGGGCTGTCCCGTCATCACGGAGGGCAACGACATCCTATTCGAGCTTGGCATTGCCATGCGGGAGGAGGAAAAGGCTGCGTTCTGCAAAAAAAGAGCGGAAAAGCTCAGCCCGGAGGAAAGACAGATCTACGATCTTATGGAAGAAAATGTGCCGGTCACGGCGGAAACCTTATGCAGAGCCTTGCATAAGGATATACAGGATATACAGTATATGCTTTCTCTTTTGGAATTGTCCGGGCATATCCGGAGACTGCCGCAGGCAGGATATATCAGGGAAAGCTGAATTTGAGGTGAAAAAATGGCAAAAACAGCCGCCACAGCAGAAAAGAAAAAAACGGGGAAAAGATCTACAAAAAACAGCAAGAAATATCTGGTGATCGTGGAGTCCCCTGCAAAGGCTGCAACGATCGGGAAATTTCTGGGCAGCCATTATAAGATCGAAGCATCCATGGGGCATATTCGGGATATGCCGAAAAGCCAGATGGGCATTGATTTTGAGCATGATTTTGAGCCGAAATACATCACCATTCGCGGCAAGGGTGAATTGCTGAGCAAGCTGCGCAAGGATGCAAAAAATGCCGATAAGGTCTATCTGGCAACTGACCCTGACCGCGAAGGAGAGGCAATCAGCTGGCATCTGCTCCATGCCCTGAATCTGGGGGAGGAAAAGGACATCAGCCGCATCACATTCAATGAAATTACGAAAACAGCGGTCAAAAAATCCATCACAGAAGCAAGAGATATCGATATGGATCTGGTGGACGCACAGCAGGCAAGGCGTGTGCTGGATCGCATCGTGGGCTATACCATCAGCGACCTTTTGTGGAAAAAGGTGAAGCGGGGGCTGAGCGGCGGGCGTGTGCAGTCGGTTGCGCTGCGGCTGGTCTGCGACCGCGAAGAAGAAATTCGCGATTTTATCCCGGAGGAATACTGGACGCTGGGCGCAAGGCTGACCGATGCCGCCGGAAAGCAGTTCGATGCGAAATTCTATGGCAAGGGCGATAAAAAGCTGGAGATGAAAAAGGAAGCGGACTGCAAGGAGGTGCTGGACGGTCTGCGGGAGCAGCCCTTTTTGGTACAGGAGGTCAAAACGGGCAGCAGACAGAAAAAGCCCGTCGCGCCCTTTACGACGAGCACCCTGCAGCAGGAGGCCAGCAAGCATCTGAATATGGCAAGCCAGAAGACCATGATGATCGCGCAGCAGCTTTACGAGGGCGTGAATATCAAGGGAGAAGGCACGGTCGGTCTGGTTTCCTACATCAGAACGGACTCCTTCCGCATTTCCGATGAAGCCTACGATGCGGCGGTTGCCTACATCGGCGAGACGTATGGCAAGGAATACGTCAATCCGGAGAGGATCGTGTACAAATCCAAGGGGAAAACGCAGGATGCGCACGAGGCGATCCGCCCCACGAACGTAAACCGTACACCGGATAGCATCAAGGAATCGCTCTCGAAGGATCAGTATCGCCTGTATCGGCTGATCTGGGAGCGTTTTGTGGCAAGCCAGATGAGCCCTGCGGCATATGATACGCTGTCCGTCAAGCTGACGGCGGGTGAATATGCCTTCCGTGCATCCGGTTCGAGACTGCGCTTCAGTGGCTTTCTGGAGGTCTACAGCAAAGGCGAAGAAGAGGATGATAGAGTCATCCCTAAGCTAACGGAGGGAGAAACGCTGACGGCGGCGGCACTTCTGCCCGAGCAGCATTTTACGCAGCCCCCCGCGAGATATACGGACGCTTCTCTCATCAAAACGCTGGAGGAGATCGGCGTTGGACGCCCCTCCACCTATGCGCCGACGCTGACGATCATTCAATCCCGTCATTATGTGACGAAGGAGGCGAAAAACCTCTTCCCGACGGAGCTGGGCGAGCTGGTGAATGAGATCATGAAGGGCTATTTCCCGGAGATCGTGGATGTGGATTTCACGGCGAACATGGAGGAACGGCTGGACGATGTGGAAATGGGGAAAGAGGAATGGAAGCAGATCATCCGCGATTTTTACCCCGATTTCAAGAAAAGCGTGGACAATGCGGCGGAAAAGCTGGAAAAGATCGAGATCAAGGATGAGGTCAGCGATGTGATCTGCGAGAAATGCGGCAGAAACATGGTCATCAAATACGGTAGATACGGCAAGTTTCTGGCATGTCCCGGCTTTCCGGAATGCCAGAATGCGAAGCCCTATTTTGAGGAAGCGGGCGTAAGCTGTCCCGAATGCGGCGGGCGCGTTCTCATCAAAAAGACGAAGAAGGGGCGCATTTATTACGGCTGTGAGCATAACCCGGACGAATGCAATTTCATGAGCTGGAACAAGCCGACGGGCGAGAAATGCCCGATCTGCGGCAGTTTTCTGGAGGAAAAGGGGCGGAAAAATCCCAAAATCGTCTGCTCGAACGAAAAATGCGGCTTCGTCAAGGAAAAGCCTGCGGAAAATGAGGACGAGGACGAATAATTGCGAGAAAAAATGTGGAAAAGTGCTTGTTTTTTTGCTTTTCCTGTGCTATAATCCCATAGGTAACTTTTAGAACACACGCATTTTGACAGAGCGGATTGGTGCCGGCGGTCGTCGGTGATTCCTGCCGAAAAAATGCGGAGGACAAACCAACAGGAGGTGCGCTATGAGCGTAATTTCAATGAAGCAGTTATTGGAGGCCGGTGTACATTTCGGTCACCAGACAAGAAGATGGAACCCCAAAATGGCAGAATACATCTTCGCAGAAAGAAACGGCATCTATATCATCGATCTGCAGAAGACTGTAAAGAAGGTTGACGAGGCTTATGCAGAAATCTGCAAATGCATCGCTGATGGCGGCGAGATTCTTTTTGTCGGCACAAAGAAGCAGGCACAGGAATGCATCAGAGAAGAGGCAGAAAGATGCGGCATGTACTATGTAAACCAGAGATGGCTGGGCGGCATGCTGACAAACTTCAGCACGATCAAAACAAGAATCGCAAGACTCAAAGAGCTGGAAAAAATGCAGGAAGACGGCACATTCGACGTTCTGCCCAAGAAGGAAGTTGCCAAGCTGATGCATGAGATGGAAAAGCTGCAGAAGAACGTTGGCGGCATCAAGGAAATGAAGAGAGTTCCCGATATGATGTTCGTTGTTGATACAAGAAAAGAGAGAATCGCTGTGCAGGAGGCGCATACACTGGGCATCCCCATCGTTGCGATCGTAGATACAAACTGCGATCCCGATGAGATCGATCATGTAATCCCCGGCAACGATGACGCGATCCGCGCGGTAAGACTGATCGCATCCAAGGTTGCAGACGCAGTTCTGGAATCCAAGCAGGGCGAGCAGGAGGCGGAGGAAACAGCAGAAGCAGTAGAAGCTGAATAATAGGAACAAGGCATTTGCCCGAGCTTCAGCCTAAAAACGGGCTGGAGCTCTTTTTATTGGCGGACGGATGAATTAGGAGGGAACGGAATATGGCAATTACAGCAGCAATGGTAAAAGAACTGAGAGAAATGACAGGCGCAGGCATGATGGACTGCAAAAAGGTGCTGACTGAGGCAAACGGCGATATGGAAAAGGCAGTGGAACTGCTCAGAGAAAAGGGTCTGGCTGCATCCGCAAAGAAGGCTGGTCGTATCGCATCCGAGGGTATGGTTGAGGTATATCTGAGCGATGACAACAAGGTTGGCGCGATCGTTGAGGTAAACTCCGAGACAGACTTTGTTGCAAAGAATCAGGTATTCAGAGATTATGTTGCGGCAGTGGCAAAGCAGGCAGCTGAAACAACAGCAAAGGATATCGATGCATTCTTCGAGGAAAAATGGGCGCTGGACAACAACTTCACTGTAAAGGAAGCGCTGAGCCAGCAGGTAGCTGTAATCGGCGAGAACCTGAACATCAGACGTTTTGAGAAATATGAAAAGGCACAGAGCGGCAAGCTGGTTTCCTATATCCATGGCGGCGGCAGAATCGGCGTTCTGATCGAGCTGGCTTGCGAAAAGGAAGCAGATGAGCTGGTTGAGCTGGGCAAGAACATCGCAATGCAGATCGCTGCGCTGAATCCCAAGTTTATCGCAGAGAAGGACGTTCCCGCTGATTTCATCGCAAAGGAAACAGAAATCCTGACCCTACAGGCAAAGAACGACCCCAAGAATGCAAGCAAGCCCGACAACATCATCGCAAAGATGATCGAAGGCAGACTGAAAAAGGAACTGAAGGAGTTCTGCCTGGTAGAGCAGCCTTATGTTAAGGATGGCGACCTGACCGTACAGAAATATATCGATTCTGTGGCAAAAGAGGTTGGCGCACCCATCGAAATCACAAGATTTACACGCTTTGAGACAGGCGAAGGCATGGCAAAGAAGGAAGAAAACTTCGCTGAGGAAGTTGCAAAGGCAATGAACTAATTCGTGCAACATAAAAAGGAAACGCTATCGGCGTGTCCCGATCAAAAAGGAAGGCAGCTTCGGACAAGGCCTTCGGTCGGTAAACGCCTTTGTAAGCGTTTCCTTTTTTTCGAGCCGGAGAATGGTCGAATTGAAAAATAAGGTGGAAATTTTTTTTGTTTTGTGTTACATTAAAAGGGTGAGGAGGCTGTGAAAATGTATAAGAGGATTGTGCTGAAGCTGAGCGGGGAGGCATTGGCAGGCGATAAGGACGGCGTTTCCTTTGATGATTCTGTCATTTGGGGCTTGATCGCGCAGATCAAAACCGTGATGCAGAAGGGGACGCAGGTGTGTCTGGTCGTTGGCGGCGGCAATTTCTGGCGCGGCAGAAGCGCGGATTCCAAAATGGATCGTACGAAGGCGGATCAGATCGGCATGCTGGCGACGGTCATGAATGCGATCTATCTGGCTGACGCATTCCGCCAGAACGGGATCAAAGCGACGGTGCAGACGCCCATCATTTTTGGCACGATGACGGAGCAATTCTCCAAGGAGAGCGCGATCGCCCATCTGGAAAAGGGCGAAATCGTGATTTTTGCCGCAGGTCTGGGGCATCCCTTCTTCTCTACAGATACGATCACAGCACTGAGAGGTGCGGAGTTGGATGTGGACGGTCTGTTCTTCGCAAAGAATATCGATGGGGTGTACGATGACGACCCTGCGACCAATCCGAATGCGAAGAAGATCGACAGCATCAAGTCCGAGGACATCGTAAAAAATAACCTGAAGGTGATCGATATGGCGGCTGCAAACCTCTGCTTCGAGCGGAAAATTCCCGTGATTATTTTCGGTTTGAACGAGGAAAACAGCATCATCCGCGCGGTCGGCGGGGAAAAGATCGGCACGATTGTAACCGTATCCTGATTACAAATCATAGGAGGAAAAAATATGGCATCTGAATTGACAAAACCTTATGAAGAAAAAATGAAAAAAACCATCGCGGCACTGGAAAGTGATTACAGCACGATTCGTGCGGGGCGTGCCAATCCTCATGTCTTGGACAAAATTACGGTAGAATACTACGGTACGCCGACACCCTTGAATCAGGTCGGCAATATTTCCGTTCCCGAGCCGCGTCTGCTGCAGATTCAGCCTTGGGATTCCTCCCTGCTCAAGCCCATTGAAAAGGCAATCAATACCTCTGAGCTGGGCATCCATCCCAATAACGACGGCAAGGTGATCCGTCTGGTTTTCCCGGAATTGACGGAGGAAAGACGTAAGGAATTGACGAAGGACGTCAAGAAAAAGGCTGAGGCATCCAAGGTTGCCATCAGAAATATCAGACGCGACGCGATGGATGTATTCAAAAAAATGGAAAAGGCAAAGGAACTGACGGAGGATCAGCTGAAGGATCTGGAGGAGGATACACAGAAGCTGACGGATAAATTTATCGCAGAGATCGATAAAAAATCCGAGGAAAAGAGCAAGGACATCCTTACCGTATAATTTGAAAAATCATTCGAAAGACGACACCCCTCCCTCATAAATGCGTCTTGGGAAAAAATGGAAGAAAGCGAAGGACTGCGGCTGCAGGGAGATTTCCCGCGTCAGATCTGCGGGTATTTCGTTTTTTCATCCGGACGCGGCTTGTGCGAGGGGTTTTGTTACAGGAGGCATTTATGTTTTTTGGAAAAGAAAGCGGCGCATATGAATGTGATCCCGAAAAAATGCCGCAGCATATCGCCATCATCATGGATGGGAACGGCAGATGGGCGACCAAGCGCGCTTTGCCGCGAAAAGCAGGGCATAAGGCGGGTGCGGAGGCTCTGGAAAAAATCATTTATGCTGCAAGAGACTTGGGGATCAAACACCTGACGGTGTACGCATTTTCTACGGAAAATTGGAAACGTTCCCAAGAGGAGGTCGGCGCGATTATGGATCTGCTGCGCGCCTATCTGAAAAATTATTTCAAAAAATTTGCCGAGGATAATGTCCGCATGAATGTGATTGGGGATATTACGCGGCTGGATCGGGATATTCAGGAGAGCATTCTGGAAATCGAGGAATTGTCTAAGCAGAAAACGGGGCTGTTCGTGCATATCGCGCTCAATTACGGCGGGCGGGACGAGCTGCGCCGTGCGGTGGCGAAAATCGCGGGACAGGTCGCAGAGGGCGCACTTTCTCCTGCGGATATTACGGAGGAAACGATTTCGGCTGCGCTGGATACAGCGGGCACGCCCGATCCGGAGCTGCTCATCCGCACCAGCGGGGAGGAGCGTATCAGCAATTTCCTGCTGTGGCAGATCGCCTATTCGGAATTTTATTTCTGCGATACACTCTGGCCGGATTTCAACAAGGCTGAGCTGGAGAAGGCGATTTACTATTATCAGAACAGAGAGCGTCGCTTTGGCGGCAGGCTGAAGTGAGGTGAGCAGTCGTGAAAACGAGAATCATTTCCGCTTTGATCGGGTTGCCCCTGCTGGTTTTCATCGTGGTGCAGGGGGGCTGGTGGCTTCGGATCGCGGCAGGCGTTCTGGGGCTGGTCGGGATGCGCGAATTTTATAAGGCGTTTTTCAAAAAGACGAACGGCGCAGAGGTGATCGGCTATTTTTTCGGCTGCGTGTATTTGATTTTTATCGACAGTCTGATTTATGGGAGCGCCTTGTTCAGCGTGTTCGTTTCTGTTTTTCTGATCGCACTGCTGATTTATAGCGTGTTCTGCTATCATAAAACGAATGCGTCGGAGATACTGACGGCGTTTTTTGGCTTTTTCTATGCCTGTTTCCTGCTCTCGCACATCTATCTGGTGCGGGAATATACGCATGGGAAGCTGCTGGTCTGGCTGGTGTTCCTTGCCGCCTTCGGATGCGACACGGGGGCATATTTCGCGGGGGTGCGCTTCGGCAAGCATAAGCTCTGCCCGATGCTCAGCCCGAAAAAGACGATAGAAGGCTCGATCGGCGGCATCGTTACGGCAACGGTGCTCTCGCTGGTCTATGGGCTTTGGGTGGAGTCTGCTTATCCGCTGGAGGGCGCGAATATCCTGCTGCTCTGCGGACTGACGGGCTTTTTCGGCTCGCTGCTGGCGCAGGTGGGTGATTTGGCGGCTTCCTCCTTCAAGCGGCAGACGGGCATCAAGGATTACGGCAAGCTGATGCCCGGGCACGGCGGCGTGCTGGATCGCTTCGACAGCGTACTGCTGACTGCGCCCGTGCTTTACTACATCATGCTGTTTTTGATCCACATGTAAAAGAGGTGTAGGAATGAGAAGGATTTCGATATTGGGCTCGACCGGCTCCATCGGCACACAGACGCTGGAGGTCGTGGAAAATCTGGGCGATTTTCAGGTGGCGGCGCTGACGGGAAATCAGAATATAGATTTGTTGGAGCGGCAGGCGAGAAAATTCCGACCGGAATTTGTTGCCGTGATGCAGGAGGGCAAGGCGGAGACGCTGCGCGGCAGGCTGGCGGATACGGACGTTCGTGTGCTTTGCGGCATGGAGGGCTTGCTTGCGGCGGCGACCTGCGATGGCGTGGATACCGTTGTGACCTCGGTTGTGGGGAATATCGGGTTGAAGCCGACCTTTGCCGCCATCGAAGCCGGAAAAAATATTGCGCTTGCCAATAAGGAAACGCTGGTTTCTGCGGGGCAGCTGGTGATGGATGCGGCAAGGCGGCATGGCAGCAAAATTTATCCTGTGGACAGCGAGCATTCGGCGATTTTTCAATCTTTGCAGGGTAATGAGGGCAACGCGATTGCGCGGATACTGCTGACGGCATCGGGCGGACCTTTCCGCGGAAAAAAGCGAGAGGAATTACAGCATATCACTGCTGCGGACGCCCTCAAGCACCCGAATTGGAGCATGGGACGGAAAATCACCATCGATTCTGCAACGCTCATGAATAAGGGGCTGGAAGTGATGGAGGCGAAATGGCTGTTCGGGGTCGAGGTGGAGCAGATCGAGGTGCTGATCCATCCGCAGAGCATCGTGCATTCTGCGGTGGAATATGAGGACGGCGCGATCATCGCACAGCTGGGCGAACCGGATATGCGCGTGCCGATCCAATATGCGCTGACCTATCCCAAGCGCGTCAAAAATCCCTTCCCAAGGATCGATTTCACGCAGAGAAGTACGCTGACCTTCGAGCAGCCTGACACGGAGACCTTCCGCTGTCTGGCGCTGGCATATCGCGCGCTGCACACGGGCGGGACGTTGCCTGCGGTGCTCAATGGCGCGAATGAAATTGCTGTGGAGCGGTTTTTGCAGGGGGGGCTTTCCTTTTTGGAAATTCCTGCATTGATAGAACGGACGATGGATGCATATACTGTCAAATATGAATATACATTAGAGGATTTGCTGGAAGCGGATGCATGGGCAAGGACGTTTGCGCGGGGAATTTCGTTCCGCTGACGGGAGTAAAGCCTGATTTGGAGGTGGAGGATATTTCTTCCTTGATCATTACGATTTTGCTGATCGGCGTATTGGTGATGGCGCATGAATTTGGCCATTTCATCGTTGCGAAGAAATGCGGCATATGGGTACAGGAATTTGCGGTCGGCATGGGGCCGAAGATCATCTCCCGCATGAAGGGGGATACAGAATACAGCATTCGCGCGATCCCGCTGGGCGGCTTTTGTCGCATGGAGGGCGGCTCGGAGGACGGCGAAATCAGCGAACGCTCGTTTTTGGCAAAATCTGTCGGCGCAAGGCTGGCGGTGATGGCGGCGGGGCCGTTTATGAATTTTCTGCTGGCATTTTTGCTGATTTTTGGACTGACCTGTACCAGCTATACCGCAACGCCTGAAATTCGGGAGATCCTTGCGGACTCTGCGGCATCGGAAACGGGCTTGCAGGCGGGCGATGTGATCCGGCGCATCAACGGCAAGCGCATTCATATCTATGATGAACTGCAATATATTTTGCAGCAAAACGGCGGGGAGTCGATTCAGGTGGAGGTCACGCGCGCGGATGGACAGCGGCATGTGTATGCGCTGCAGCCGAGATTGGATGAGGAGCAGGGCAGATACCTGATCGGTTTTACGCCGGTAGTGAAAACAGGGCTTTTGGCGCAGTCGGTCGATGGGTACGATGAGATGTCTGTATTGGATACCGCACGGTACAGCTATTACGCAATGCTGAATTATGTCAAAATGACGGCGCAGGGCTTGGCGCGGGTGTTCACCTTCACGGCTTCGCAGGATGAATACGGCGGACCCATTGCCATTTATCACGCTGTTGGCGACAGCTATCAGGCGGGTCTGGCATATAGCGTGCAGGCGGCGATACAGAATGTTGTATACATCGGGGCGGTGCTGAGCGCGAACCTCGGTGTGCTGAATCTGTTCCCGATCCCGGGGCTGGATGGCGGCAGGATTCTGTTTTTGCTCATTGAAGCCGTGCGCCGCAGACCGATGAATGCGGAGCTGGAGGGAAAGCTGCTGTTTCTGGGCTTTGTCTTTATCATGGGGCTGATGGTCTACATCCTCTGGGGTGACGTAGTAAAATATATCATATAGGTATGAAAAACGCCTTTCTTCGCTCCGCCGGGATGCAGACAGGCGTTTTTTGAAATTTTGGAAAAAGGTGAGAAAATGGAGCGGAAAAATACAAGGGAGCTGACGATCGGCGACTTGAAGCTGGGCGGTAGCAATCCGATCATCATTCAGTCCATGTGCAACACGGATACGCGCAATGTGGACGCGACGGTGGCGCAGATTCTGGCATTGGAGGAGGCGGGCTGCGAGATGGTGCGCGTAGCGATACCGGACATGACGGCGGCGAATGCGGTCGGCGAGATCAAAAAGCGCATTCATATCCCGCTGGTTGCGGATATTCATTTCGATTATCGGCTGGCGCTGCGGGTGATGGAGCTGGGGATCGACAAGGTGCGCATCAATCCCGGAAATATCGGGGATGAGCAGCGCATCCGAGAGGTGGTCGAGATGGCGAAGGCAAAGCGCATTCCCATTCGTATCGGTGTAAACAGCGGCTCTCTGGAGAAGGAATTGGTCGAAAAATACGGCGGCGTGACCCCGCAGGGCTTGGTGGAAAGCGCGCTCAAGCACGTTCGCATTTTGGAGAAATATGAATTTTACGATATTGTAGTATCCATCAAGGCATCCGATGTGCCGTTTTCCATCGAGGCATACCGCCTGCTGTCCGAGGCGATCCCGTATCCGATTCATGTCGGCATCACCGAGGCGGGCATGCCCTACGCGGGAACGATCAAGTCCGCCGTCGGCATCGGCACGATTCTGGCAATGGGCATCGGCGATACCATCCGCGTTTCCCTGACGGGCGACCCCGTGGAGGAGGTTCGGGCGGCAAAGGAAATCCTGAAATGCCTTAGCTTGCGCAAATTTGGCATCACCTTCATTTCCTGCCCGACCTGCGGCAGAACGGAAATCGACCTGATCTCCATTGCAAATGAGGTGGAAAAAAGATGCATGCATCTGGATAAGGACATCAAGGTTGCCGTGATGGGCTGCGTGGTCAATGGGCCGGGCGAGGCGCGCGAGGCAGACCTCGGCATTGCGGGCGGCAAGGGCGTCGGGCTGGTGTTCCGAAAGGGCAAGATCATCCGCAGGGTGGACGAAGGCGAACTGATCGCCGCGCTGATGGAGGAAATTGAGCGGATATAGCATCCTGTTTTTGCAGAGAGGGGGAGCGTAATGACAGCGCAAGCATTTGAAGCCGTGTTTCAGAAAATTTCTTTATCGCCGGGTGTGCGGGAGGCGTTCGGCGGAACGATCGTAAACAAGCTGCGCATCCAAAGGAAGGAACGCAGTATCCATATCGCGATCACGGCGGCGCGGCTGATCCCCCTGCAAAAACGGGAGGATCTGAAGGCGGAGCTTTTGCAGACGCTGCCCGGCATACGCGAGGTGGAGCTGGAGACGACATACGACATGCCGGAGACCTCCCTGCAGAGCCTGGCGCAGGGCTATTGGGAGAGCATCCGCAGTTTCATCAGCAGGCGAAGCAAGGTCTGCGCGGGGGTGATCTCCGATGCCGATTGGCAGATTGTGGATGGCAAAATGCAGATTTTTGTGAAGCACAACATGGCGTATTATCTGGCGCAGAAGCATCTGGACGACCAGCTGATGCAGATGATCGAGCGGGAGACGGGACGGCGCTTGACGATCCAATTCAAAAACGTGCGTCAGACAGCAGAGGAGCGGGAAGCCTTCGCGCAGGAGCAGCAAAAAAAAATGCAGGAGATCAGCCAGCGGATCACGACTGCACAGGCAGAGGTCAGCCGCGAGCGGGCGGATGCAGAGGTTGCGGCGGTATCGTCTTCGCTGACGAAGGGCATTCTGTTCGGCAAGGAAATCAGCGGCAGCAATCAGAAAATCATTGATACGAAGATCGTTGGCGAAAATGTCATCATCGAGGGCAGCATTTACAACATCGAGCCACGGGAGATCCGGGGCGAAAAGTATATTGTATCCTTTGATATTACGGATTTGAGCGATTCGACGACGGTGAAGTTTTTTGTCAAAAAGAGCGTCTACGAGCAGGAACTGGCTTCGCGCATCAAAAAGGGCACGTATCTGCGCGTACAGGGTGAGGTGCAGTTTGATAAATACACCAAGGAAATTGATATTATGGCGAAAAACATCACGCTTGCTGATGCACCTGCGCCCCGTATGGACGATGCGGAGGAAAAGCGCGTGGAGCTGCACCTGCATACGCAGATGAGCAGCATGGATGGCGTAACGCCTGTGAAAAAATACATCGAACGTGCGATCGCATGGGGGCATAAGGCTATCGCGATCACTGACCATGGCGTGGTGCAGGCATTTCCGGATGCGATGAATGCCATTGGGAAATCCGACCTGAAGGTGATCTATGGCGTCGAGGCATATCTGATTGACGATTTGGGCAACGTGGTCACCATGCCGCGCGGACAGTCGCTCGACGATACCTTTGTTGTATTCGATATCGAGACGACCGGGCTTTCCAGAGAGACGGAGCGGATTACGGAAATCGGCGCAGTGAAGGTCTGCGAGGGCAAGATCATCGACCGTTTCAGTACCTTTGTCGATCCGCAGAAGCCGATCCCAGCCGAGATCACGAAGCTGACGGGCATTACGGATGAAATGGTTGCCGATGCGCCGCCGATCGAGGAAATTCTGCCGCAATTTCTGGAATTTTGCGGAGATGCCGTGCTGGTCGCGCATAATGCGAGCTTCGATATGGGCTTTATTCGCGTCAATGCGGAGCGAAAATGCGGCGTGGAGGTCAAAAATACCGTGCTGGATACGCTGGAGCTTTCGCGCAGCCTGCTGTCGGAGCTGAGCAAGCATAAGCTGAACCTGATTTGCGACCATCTGGGCGTGAGTCTGGAGGGGCATCATCGAGCGGTCAATGATGCGGAGGCTACGGCGGAGGTCTTTCTGCGTTTTGTGGACATGCTGGTGGAGAAAAAGATTTTCTGTCTGGACGAGATCAACGTGTTCGCCAGCCAGACGGTCAATTATAAAAAGCTGAAGTCATATCATGCTATCATTCTGGTGAAAAATGCGGTCGGGCTACGGAATTTGTATGAGCTGGTGTCGCTCTCGCATATCGAATATTTTCATCGCCGCCCGCGCATCCCAAAGAGCAAGCTGATGCAGCTGCGGGAGGGGTTGATCCTGGGCAGCGCCTGCGAAGCGGGGGAACTGTATCGCGCACTGCTGGATGAGAAGCCCAAGCAGGTGATCGACGAGATCGTCAATTTTTACGATTATCTCGAAATTCAGCCGCTGGGGAACAATGCCTTCATGATTGCATCGCCGAAGGTGGAGAATGTGCATTCCATGGAGGACATTCAGCGTATCAATAAAAAAATTATCGCGCTGGGTGAGGAGCATGATAAGCCCGTTGTGGCAACCTGCGATGTGCATTTCATCGATCCGCAGGATGCGGCTTTTCGGCGCATCATCATGGCGGCGGAGGGCTTCGCCGATGCTGACCAGCAGGCCCCGCTTTATTTCCGCACGACGAAGGAAATGCTCAAGGAATTTGCCTATCTCGGTGAGGAAAAGGCACGGGAGATCGTCATTACAAATACGAATAAAATTGCCGATCTGATCGAAAAAATCAAGCCGATCCCCGATGAGACATTCCCACCTAAGATCGATGGCGCGGACGAGGAATTGCGGCAGATCTGTATGGACAAGGCAATCTCCATCTATGGCGACCCTCTGCCGGAAATCGTGCGCGATCGGCTGGAGACGGAGCTAAATTCCATCATCAGCAATGGCTATGCGGTGCTGTATATCATCGCGCAGAAGCTGGTTTGGAAATCGGTTTCGGATGGCTATCTGGTCGGCTCACGTGGGTCGGTCGGCTCGTCCTTCGCGGCGAATATGGCGGGTATTACAGAGGTTAATTCTCTCCCGCCGCACTATATCTGTCCGAACTGCAAATATTCCGATTTTGAATCGGAGACGGTCAAAAAATTTGCCATGGAGGAAGCCAGCGGCTGCGATATGCCGGATAAAAAATGCCCGGTTTGCGGGGAAATGCTGCATAAGGACGGGCATGACATCCCCTTCCAGACCTTCCTCGGCTTTGAGGGGGACAAGGAACCCGATATCGACCTGAATTTTTCAGGCGAATATCAGCAGCAGGCGCATGCCTATACGGAGGAGCTGTTCGGCACGGGACACGTCTTCAAGGCGGGGACGATCGGCACGCTGGCGGAGAAGACCGCCTATGGCTTTGTCAAAAAATATTTTGACGCGCGGGAAATTACGCCGCATAATGCCGAGATCAATCGCCTTGTGGAAGGCTGTACGGGCATTAAGCGCACGACGGGGCAGCATCCCGGCGGGCTGATGGTCGTGCCCAGCGATCATAATATCTATGAATTCTGCCCGATCCAGCGTCCCGCGAACGACGTCAATTCGACGGTCACGACGACGCATTTCGATTATCATTCCATCAGCGGACGCCTGCTCAAGCTGGACCTGCTGGGGCACGATGATCCAACGGTCATTCGTATGCTCTATGATTTGACGGGCGTGAACCCGCAGTCCGTCCCGCTGGGCGACCCGGAAACGATGTCGCTCTTTGAATCGCCGCAGGCACTCGGCGTGACGGCGGAGGAAATCGACTGCAAAACGGGGACACTCGGTATCCCGGAATTTGGGACGAAGTTCGTGCGCGGAATGCTGCTGGATACCAAGCCGAAAACCTTTGCCGATCTGCTGCGAATTTCGGGCTTGTCGCACGGAACAGATGTTTGGCTCGGCAACGCACAGACCTTGATCGAAAACGGCACAATTACGCTGAAGGAGACGATCTCCACTCGTGACAGCATCATGATCTATCTCATCAATAAGGGCGTGGAGAAGAAGAAATCCTTCAAAATCATGGAAAAAGTCAGAAAGGGCAAGGGCTTGACGGAGGAGGATATTGTCGATATGAAGGCGGCGAACGTACCGGATTGGTATATTGAATCCTGCCAGAAGATCAAATATATGTTCCCTAAGGCGCACGCAGCGGCGTATGTCATGATGGCATTCCGCATTGCGTATTTCAAGATCCATTATCCCGAGGCGTACTACGCTTCGTATTTTACGGTCAGAGCCTGCGACGATTTCGATTATTCTTGTATGTGCAAGGGGATCGATGCGGCGAAGGAGGCGATTCGCGAGATCCACGCGAAGGGGCAGGAGGCAACGGCGAAGGACAAGAACAAGCAGACTGTGCTGGAGATCATTGTGGAATTTTACGCGAGGGGCTTTCGCTTTGTGCCGATTAACCTTTATGAATCGGATGCAAAGAAATTCAAGATCACGCCGGAGGGCTTGCTGCCGCCGTTCAGTTCCTTACAGGGCTTTGGCGCAACAGCTGCGCAGAGCGTTGTGGATGGACGGGTGGCAGGGGAGTTCTGCACGATTGAGGAATTGCGGGAGCGTACCTCGCTGGGGCGTTCGTTGATCGATTTGCTCAAGGACAACGGCGTTTTAGACGGCATCCCGGAGACGAATCAGCTGACGTTGTTTTGAGGGGGCATAAAACCTTGGGGTGCTGCCCCAAACCCCGCCAAGACCTTGGGGCGCTGCCCCAAACCCTGAAAACCGTGGGACTCTGTCCCACACCCTGCAAGGGGCATAAAGACCTTGGGGCGCTGCCCCAATACCCCGCCAAGGGAGTTCCTCCCTTGGAACCCAATAGGCAAACGCATATGCATGCGTTTGCGGATGTAGATTTGGAATAAAATAGGAAAACCGCTTGTGAGTTGGAAGATATAATTCCGTTCTCGCAAGCGGTCTTTTTTCAATATATTCTGTTTCCCCCCACAGGAGCGAGAATCGCTCCTGCATAACCGGGTGCAGGGGGTGACCCCCTGCCGGGGTGGTGGGGCAGAGCCCCACGGTCTTAAGATAAAGCCCCACGGTCTTAGGTTTACAGCTTCGCAATCACGGCATCGGCAAATTCCTCGGTGGAAGCCGTGCCGCCCATGTCCTGCGTGAGCGTCTTCCCTTCAGCAATGACCTCGGATACCGCCTTTTCGATCGCAGCGGCAGCCTTTGCTTCGCCCAAATGCGCCAGCATCAGGCTCGCAGAAAGAATGCAGGCGGTCGGGTTGATCTTATGTTGCCCTGCAATATCGGGCGCAGAGCCGTGGATCGGCTCAAAAATCGCACCGCCGACACCGATATTCGCGCTGGGTGTCAGCCCAAGTCCGCCAACCAGCCCTGCGCAGAGGTCGGAAACGATGTCGCCATACAGATTAGGGCAAACCAACACGTCATAATCCTCCGGATGCATCACCAGACGCATGCACATCGCATCCACAATGCTGTCGTTGAACTCGATCTGCGGATATTCCTTGGCAATCTGGCGCGCAACATCCAAGAACAGCCCGTCCGTACATTTCATGATATTCGCCTTATGTACGGCGGTCACCTTTTTTCTGCCCTCTCTCACAGCGTAGTCAAAGGCGTAGCGGCAGATGCGCTCACAGCCCTTTCTGGTAATCAGTTTGATGCTTTCGGCGGCATCCTCGCCAACCATATGCTCGATCCCCGCGTACAAGTCCTCGGTATTTTCACGAACAATGACTAAATCAATGTTCTCGTAGCGTGTAATCACGCCGGGATACGTCTTTGCGGGGCGTACATTCGCATATAGATCGAAGGTTTTGCGCAGAGCGACATTCACGCTGCGAAAGCCCGTACCAACAGGAGTCGTGATGGGGCCTTTCAGAGCTACGCCGTTCTTGCGGATAGATTCGATGACATGATCGGGCAGGGGCGTGCCATATTTTTCGATCATCGCCGCGCCGGCTTCCATCTCATCCCATTCGATCGCAACGCCCGTTGCTTCTACCACCCGTTTCGCCGCCGCAACGACTTCGGGGCCGCTGCCATCGCCGGGGATCAATGTTACTTTATATGACATAATACAACATCCTTTCTTGCGGGTACTTATTTCCCTTCCTTTGTATAATTCAGCAGGCCGCCGGCAAGCAGAATATCTCGCTGTCTCTCGGAGATATTGAGCTTTGTGGGGATTTCCTCGCCCGTGCGCAGCAGCGTTACCATCACTTCTTCGCCTTCCACCGCATCACGGATCTGATCGGCAGCATATTTGATGACAAATTCATCGCCCAGCTTGATGTTGTCATAATCCCACTCATTGACAAAAACCAGCGGCAGAATGCCATTATTGATGAGGTTCGCCATATGGATGCGGGCGAAGGATTTTGCGATAACCGCCTTAATGCCCAGTTGCAGGGGCGCAAGTGCTGCATGCTCGCGGCTGGAGCCTTGTCCGTAATTCTGACCTGCGATGATGAAGCCGCCGCCTGCCTTTTTCGCTCTGGCGGGAAATTCCGGGTCGCAGGGGGTCAGGCAGAAATCCGCCAAATACGGCACATTGGAGCGGAAGGGCAGGAGCTTCGCGTTGGAGGGCATAATATGATCTGTTGTAATATTATCCTCCACCTTGATCAGCGCACCGCCTGTGATCTCCTTGGGCACCTTCGTATTCTTGGGGAAGGGCTGGATATTCGGCCCTCTGACAACCTTCACTGCCTCGCCCTCGGGTGCGGGAGGAATGATCAGATTGTCATTGATCATGAAATGCTCCGGCATGGAAACCAACGGGGCATTGCCCAGATCATGCGGATCGGTCACAACGCCGGCAAGCGCGGAAGCAACAGCCGTTTCGGGGCTGACGATGTACACCTGAGCGGATTTCGTGCCGCTTCTGCCCTCGAAATTGCGGTTGATGGTGCGCAGGGAAACGGCATTCGTCGCGGGAGCCTGACCCATGCCGATGCAGGGACCGCAGCCGCATTCCAGAATACGCGCACCTGCAGAGATGATGTCTGCCAGAGCACCGTTTTCCGCCAGCATGGTCATTACCTGCTTGGAGCCGGGCGCGATTACCAGGCTGACATCGGGATGTATGGACTTGCCCTTGAGCAGCGCGGCAACCGTCATCATATCGGTATAAGAGGAATTTGTGCAGGAGCCGATGGCGATCTGATCCACCTTCAAACCCTGAATATCCTTGACATTTTTGATGTTATCGGGGGAGTGCGGGCAGGCAACCAGCGGAACGATCTCATCCAGCGCAACGGTGATCTCTTCATCATAGGTCGCATTTGCATCTGCGGACAGCTCGATCCAGTCCTCTTCGCGATCCTGCGCCTTCAGGAACGCTTTCGTCACCTCATCGGAGGGGAAAACGGAGGTCGTTGCGCCAAGCTCTGCGCCCATGTTGGTGATGGTCGCGCGCTGGGGCACGGAGAGGGTCTTCACGCCCTCGCCCGCATATTCCATGACCTTGCCGACGCCGCCCTTTACGGAAAGGCGCTTGAGAATCTCCAAGATCACGTCCTTCGCCGTCACCCAAGGGGAGAGCTTGCCCGTCAGATTGACCCGACAAACCTTCGGCATAGCCAGATAATACGCGCCGCCGCCCATCGCAACTGCAACATCCAGACCGCCCGCGCCGATGGCAAGCATGCCGATGCCGCCGCCCGTGGGGGTATGGCTATCGGAGCCGAGCAGGGTTTTGCCGGGCTTGCCGAAGCGTTCCAGATGCACCTGATGGCAGATGCCGTTGCCGGGCTTGGAGAAGAAAATGCCGTGCTTGGATGTCACGGTTTGTATGTATTTGTGGTCGTCTGCGTTCTCGAAGCCTGTCTGGAGCGTATTGTGGTCGATATAAGCCACGGATTTTTCCGTTTTGACGCGCGGAATGCCGATGGCTTCAAATTGCAAATAAGCCATGGTGCCCGTGGAATCCTGCGTCAGCGTTTGGTCGATCTTGATCGCGATTTCCTTTCCTGCGATCATTTCGCCGCTGACCAGATGGCTTTTGATGAGTTTTTCTGTGATATTCATTCCCATAGTTCATTCCTCCTAAAACATCACAATATGTAAAAAATATATCGATCAGGATTTCAATTTATCAGCCCACTGCGGCAGGAGCATGCGCACTGCGTCCTCCATCTCTTCCTCACTGATGAAGGTCATGCGGCCGTTGTCATACTGATGGTCTACCCAATCCTTCAAAACGGCAACTTCGGGGTCATTTTTATGGATGACTCTGCCGCCGAGGTCGATGCTCTGATTCAGCCAGTAGGCAACGCCAGCCAGACCGGAATTTTTATTGACCTCAACGCTCAGCGGGCGATTGAGCAGCTTTGCGGTGTTGAAAATATTGTAGATCTCTTCATCCTTTGCGATGCCGTCCGCGTGGATGCCGGCGCGGGTCACGTTGAAGTCTCTGCCGACATAAGGTGTGCGGGGCGGCACCTTATAATGAAGCTCTTTTTCGTAATATTCGGCGATCTCCGTGATGACAGTCGTGTCCATGCCGTCCAGCGTGCCGCGCAGAGAGGCATATTCCATGACCATCGCCTCCAGCGGCGTATTGCCCGTGCGTTCGCCGATGCCCAGCAGAGAGCAGTTGACCGCGGAGCAGCCATAGAGCCATGCGGTGGACGCATTTACGACAGCTTTGTAAAAATCATTATGCCCGTGCCATTCCAGCAGGGAGGACGGGATCTGCGCAAAGTGGTTGACGCCATAGATGATACCGCCGACGGAGCGCGGTAGAGTCGCGCCGGGGTAGGGCACGCCGTAGCCCATTGTATCGCAGAAACGAATCTTCACAGGAATCTGATATTTGTCCATCAGTTTGCGCAACTCGGTCGCAAAAGGAACAACGCAGCCGTAGTAGTCCGCGCGGGTTACATCCTCGAAATGGCAGCGGGGCGTGATCCCCATGTCCAGCGCAGCCTCGATGATATCCAGATAGCCCTGAATCGCCTCTTTTCTGGTTTTGTGCAGCTTGTGGAAGATGTGATAATCGGAGCAGCTGACCAGAATGCCGCATTCCTTCAGACCCATTTCCTTTACCAGCTTGAAATCCTCCTTCGTGGCGCGAATCCAGCCCGTGATCTCTGGGAACTCAAAGCCCATCTCGCGGCAGGCTTCAATCGCTTTGCGGTCATTCTTGCTGTAGAGGAAAAATTCGCACTGGCGGATTTTCCCCTTCGGTCCGCCGAGCCGATGCAGCATTTCATATAATGTACGAATCTGTTCCACCGTGTAGGGCGCACGGGACTGCTGCCCATCGCGGAAGGTGGTATCCGTGATCCAGATATCATCCGGCATATCCATAGGAACCAGGCGATAGTTGAAGGTTACCTTTGGCACCTCATCGTAGCTGTAGTTGTCCCGATAGAGGTTTGGCTCAGTTACATCCTGTAAGCTGTATTTGTATCTTCTCAATTCGAGCAGATTTGTTTTTTGGTTGTATGTAATCAAAATCTTCACCCGTCCTTTCTGAATATGTCATTTTATCGTGTTTTTATTTATAAAATATATCAATAAATTTGTATCCTGTCAATAAAAAAGTATCAAAAGATTCAATATATATAAAATTTGTAGAATTGAACAAAAATGCAGTAAAATCACAAATTTTCGAATGATATTCTATAAAAAATACAATATGAAAACAATAGATTTATTTAATACATCGTGATTTGCATACGAATCTATAGAATAATTCAATGGATTGGGAGCATATCCGATCTCTGCGCGGCAGGAGATCAAGGCGATGAACCGGAGCGCAGATGTGCGTATTGCAGAAGTGCAAAATGCCCTGATCCGACCGCAAGCATCCGAACGAGAGGGTGGCTGACGGATTTCGGAAAAATTGCAGGAAAAAGCAAAAGTCCTGTTGACTTTTTCGAAAAAAATATATAAGATGAGTTAGCCAAAATGAAATCCCTTCTATGACAGGCTGTGACTGGGAAATCAGCCCCATGCGCGGGGACGGCAAGCGGAACATGCGGATGAAAAATTCGAGGGATTTTCGCCGCTACTTGCATCGCCTGCGTGCTGTAAAATTGCGGGGAGAAGGACTTGCGTGCACTGCCGATTGCGCTGGAAGGGTTCTCCGCGGAGCATTCGGATCACGCGCGGACGGAGGGATTTGGCAGAGGTGTTTGAGTAAACGCGGGCGAGGCTTCTCGTCTGCTGTAACAGAGGTGGGAGAGCATGGAAAAACAAACAGGAGAAATGGTATTGTCGGCGATGTTTCTTGCGATCGGGATGCTCCTGCCTTTTTTCACGGGGTAGATTCCGCAGATCGGCAGGATGCTGCTACCGATGTATATTCCCGTTTTGCTCTGCGGCTTTTTGTGCGGCTGGAAATATGGTCTGGGCGTAGGCTTCATATTGCCCTTGTTGCGCTCCGTTACGCTGGGGATGCCGCCCTTGTTTCCTGTGGCTGCGGCTATGGCTGTCGAGATGGCGATATACGGGGGCGTTGCGGGTATCGCCTATCAGTGTGCGCCGCAAAAGGGCATTGCGGACATCTACCGCGCTCTGCTGCTTGCGATGATACTGGGGCGCATCGGCTGGGGGATCGCGGAGCTGGTTCTGCTTACCTCGCAGGGTGATGCATTCACATGGCAGCTGTTTTTTGCCGGGGCATTTTTCAATGCTATTCCCGGCATTGTGGTGCAGCTGCTGCTGATCTCGGCGATCATGGCGGCGATTGAGCGCAGCGGATATGCGAAGGAGGCATATGGTACAAAAGAGAACAAAAAGCAGTATGGATTTCGCCAACTGAACAGAGCGTCGATAGCGGCAGCCAAACGGCTGTGCATATGTCTGAATCAGCGTTAGATTTGGACATAGGCTGTCGGCGTTTTTGCGTGGGGCGAAATCTGGAAAATCCTTGATTTTCTGCGAATGTGAGGAGGAATTTGTGTGGAACCGAAAACGTATTTATTGGCATTGGCGATTATTTTGCTATCTACAAAGCTGCTGGGGCTTGCGACAGAGCGGGTAAAAATGCCGCAGATCGTCGGGGCGCTGATTGCGGGGCTTCTGCTGGGACCTGCGGGCTTTGGCATCGTTGAGCGGACGGATCTGCTGGATCAGATCGCGGAGCTTGGCGTTATTTTCCTGATGTTTCATGCGGGTCTAGACACGAATCTTGAGGATCTGAAAAAGACGGGCAAGGCGTCCCTTGTGATCGCCACATTCGGCGTGATTCTGCCGCTCATCGGCGGTGCGCTTGCGTATGGCATTTTCTTTGGGATGGGCTCCTATCAGGCTTGTCTGGAGGCGGTATTCATGGGCGTTGTGCTGACGGCAACCTCTGTCAGCATCACCGTGGAAGCCCTGCGCGAGATGGGCAAGCTGAACACGCCTGTCGGCTCAGCGATTCTGGGCGCGGCGATTATCGATGATATTCTGGGGATTCTGGTGCTGACGATTGTCTCCGGCTTTGCAGACCCTACGGCGAATATCCCCGTGACCTTTGGGAAGATCGGCATTTATCTGCTCTTTTTGCCGGTGGTTGCGGTGCTTGTCGGCAAATTTTTCCGCCATACAGACGCGAAAAGAGCCTATTCCAAGCGGACGGCAATTTTTCTGCTTGCGTTTGCGCTGCTGATGGCATATGTGACGGAGACGTTCTTCGGCATCGCGGACATCACGGGCGCATATTTTGCGGGCATGATGGTTTGCAATATTGAGCGGACGAAGGAGGCTGTCTCCAATAAGATCGATATTACGTCCTATCTGCTGTTTTCGCCCGTGTTCTTCGCGAGCATCGGTCTGAAAACGGATTTGAGCGGATTTACTTCGCAGATCGCGGCATTTTGCGGGGTACTGCTGCTTGTTGCGATCCTGACGAAAATCATTGGCTGCGGCGTGGGTGCGCGTGTCATGGGCTTCCGCGGGCAGGACGCGCTCCGCATCGGGATCGGCATGGTTTCCCGTGGCGAGGTTGCGCTGATTGTGGCACAAAAGGGCGCGGCGATCGGCGCGCTGCACGAGAGTCTGTTCCCGGCTGTGGTGCTGATGGTTATTGTGACGACGCTGCTCTCGCCGGTGCTGCTGCGGCTGTTTTATGCTGCGCCTGCGAAGGATAACCGTTGCTTTGGCAGGTAATGTGGATTTTGAAAGGAGGAAAGGCTTGGTCTGAAAAGGATCAGGCCTTTTTCAATATATAATAAGGAAGGCATTCATGACGGGATGCGCCGGGGGCGGTATCTACCCCTTTCATTTTACTGATTTGTTTTCGTCATTTGTCATTTGTGCGAGAAAGCGAGTGTGTGAATAAAAGTCTGTAAATGTGATCTTCTATGATGCTGATTGGGCTGAATGTTCTTGCATGAGCATTCAGCCCTTGCTTTATTTATAACAGTGTTGA